>NZ_JBHWEN010000004.1:0-257651 GCF_042734215.1 Kitasatospora sp. NPDC059673
TCCGTGTGTGGTGTGGAGCCTAGACACCTCCACCACACCGGAGGTCTTCACTTTGATCAAGCCCTGCACCGTCAACAACGCTTGTGGTCAATACACCTAGCCGGCCGCCCCCCGGCCACCGGGATTGCCGATGTTGTGGATGGCACCGATGTACTGGGCCTGAACCACGGTGCCCTGCTCCCCTCCAGAAACCGTGTTGGAGCCATCGACGTGCACACTGCCGCGCGCGGGCAGACAACCCGCGAGGCGACGCCCGAACTCGCGATCCCACTCGGCCCGGACCATCAACGCGTCCGCGAGCCGCTGCGCCCGGGCACGATTCCCCGGATCCGCCTCGAACGCCTCCAGCTCGGGCAGGCCGGTAGCGTCCTGCCCGGCAGCATCCTCGGCAGGTCGGCGCCGGACCAGTGCGACAAGCGACTGCCAGGCACTCCGGCCCGCTGCCCCCGCGGCCCCGCCCGCCAGCATCATGAGAAGTTCAGCGGTGAGCTGCTCCATCGGCCCCTCCCCTGAGTCGCCCCGTGGACATCGAGAGTAGGACAGAACCCGGGCGGGCGGAATGCAGCCGCCGTTCCCCGCTCACCCCCACTGATCGCGGTGCTCGGCCCCACCGAAACCGACCGGCGACCGCGCCACCCCACCAAGCGAACCGCCGCACGGCACCCGACCTGACGCGCTTCCTTCGCCCGCAGGTCACAACAACGCTGTGCAGGGTGGCGGCGAAGGCGATGGTGTCGCAGAGTCCGCTCACGCATCGCTCACGCATCGGGACCGGCCCAGCCCCACACCCCGCCCACGCCGATGTCAGCGTGGCCCCTGTCCGGGCGTGACCGCCGATTTGAGTGGCGCCACCGGTTGGCAAGGGTGTGGGCTGTACGCCATGGAACCGACATGGGGTATCGAGGGATGGCAACCGCACTGGCACCGCAGCGCGTCCGACCTCGCAGAGCACGAGGGCGCGCGACTCCGGCAGTTGGTCGGCCGGACGGTCACCCGGGCCTGGGGCGTGTGGATTGTCGAGGAGGACGAGTGGTTCGCCGACCTACCCGTCCTGCTGGAGATCGGCGGACAGCGGGTCGCGGTGTGCGTGAACCGCCTGGAGGACCTGTCGGTCACCTGGGACGACCCGATCGACACCACCGCCGGCCCGACCTGGTGGAACGACTGGACCCTGCAGTGGCGCGATGACGCCCACCCGGCCCTGCGGGACGTGGTCGGACGGACGGTGGACGCAGTGGGGCTCACCGAGTACGACGTCCGCCCGACCGACCTGTCCTACCGCAAGGTCTCGCCGGCCTGGGTCCTCACCGGCCTCGCCCTGGCCTTGGGCGGCACCGGGCTGTGGATCCACAACGCCCTCGACGAGAACGGCCTCGCCACCGGCCTGCCGCCCGACGACCACGAACACCGCACCACCTGGCTCGACTTGGCACCCTGATGACGTGCCGGTGAGCCTCGCGCCACCGGCCCGTCAGTAGTGTCCGTAAACCACGCGCCAACGCGGCCCCAGGCGCTGCCCGAGCTCCCGAACGAATCCGTCCCGTAGCGGGGGCCAGTTGTTGAAGCACACCCCGAGCTCCCCGACCTGGCAGGCCCATTCCCCCGGCCAATCCCCCAGTCGCACCGAGTACCCGCACCTGGCGCAGGGCACCATGGGCTCGCCTGCACGCAGCCATTGCCCCAGCAGGTCCAGGTACTCGTCCGCGTCGAGCGGCGTGGCGCAGCCGGGGCAGACAGGAGGCTCGAAGTTCTCCCCGGAGTCGAAGACCTGTCGGTCGGTCAGGATGTCCACCCCCGAGTTCATGAGGACACGGTCGACCTCGTCGCTGGTAGCTGTGCCCTCGACGTGCTGGCCGGCCAGGTACTCGCTCGGGTCCGCGAGCGTCCCGGGAGTCGGGTTCGCCACGATCACACCCACGACGAGCAGCCACTCCCGTACCGCTGCGGCACGCTCACGGGCCTCAGTAGGCGTGATCGAGATCTCGACCAGCGTCACCTCGTGATCACTCATGCCGCCGGAACGTACCCGCGACCTCCGACAAGCCCCTCACGGGCGCCGCTGGGCTTCGGTGTGACTTTGGGGTGTAGATGCGCTGGCACAGCCCCGTGACCGACCCCAGCGTCGACTGATGGCTCCTACGCCTCGCGTTAACCGGCATCATCCAAGCCAAGTGGACCGAGCAAAAATCCTGGACGAAGTCGACCGAGCGTTGATCGAGCGGGGCATCTCACCCGAGAAGAACGCCGAACGGCGACGCCGCATGAACAATGCCGTCCGCGACTGCCTCGTCACCAACTACCAGCCGCTCATCGAGGGGCTCAAACTGCCCGACCCCGACGACCGGCACGTCCTCGCCGCCGCCATCAAGGCCGGCGCTCAGGTCATCGTCACGAACAACCTCAAAGACTTCCCACCTGACTACCTCGCCGAATGGGACATCGAGCGAAAGTCCCCCGACGACTTCGTCATGGACCTGATCGACATGGACGGGCGCGTCGTGTACTCGTGTGCCCGCGAGATTGCGGACAGCCGCCGCAACCCGCCCGTCACCTTCGACGAAGTCCTGCTGCAATTGGAACGCTCAGGACTGATCGCAGTCTTCGACCGCTCTTCGCGCCGACCCACTGCCGCACGCCTGATCAGGTGCTGCGCACCGCCCTCTCGGCGACGGACAAGCAGGGCGTTTCCTGACAGCATGTCAACCATCCCGCTCACGCACGCGCCCTCCCGAAACGCAGCAGCACCCCGCCAAAAGCACCAGCCGGGGTGCTGCGTTGCAGGTCAGAAAGGGTGTGACCCCGTCCTTCCAAGTGGGCCGCCAGGGGCTCGAACCCTGAACCTACGGATTAAAAGATCAACGCCGGTCGTGCTCCGGCGGGACGGTGCGGGTTGCCTCCTGCCGTCTCTGCAGCGTATCGGTGCACTTGGTGACGGTCCGTCCTCCGTCTGATGGTCTCTGCCACGCAGTCCGCTCACGCATCGCTCACGCAGGGGCATCCTCGGCAACACAGCCTCATGAGGCCGAAGCCCTCAATAGAGACCACCATCACGCAGGTTCTAACCCGTCCGGTCAGGGCCTGCCAGCCATGGGGATTTGCCCTTCGCCGCCAGATGGCTTCCAGTCGTGCGGACGCTTCTCCGGGCCCCACCCTACGAGCCTCGTCGACTCGACACTGGCCCACCTCAGTACCCAAGCGCAAACGAACGACCCCAGAGGCGCAGCCGCCATCCGGCGTGTCATTGGACACGAGCGTGTCGACACTAGTACGGTCGACATGTGTCCGAAGTCCCCGCCAGATACCTGCTCGTCGTGTCCGACCGCGAGGCGCTCGGCTGGATCCTCGACTCGCAGCGTGCAGCCTTCCCGCCTAGTCGCCGAAAGGCGCCTTCGACTCTAAAGGTCAACGACCAGCTCGTCATTTACACGACCCGAGGGTGCTTCCGAAATCCGACCCGCGATCGGGGACGGCTGGTCGCCATGGCCCGGGTTCGATCAGGCGAAGCTATCCTCGACCCTCCGGTCCAGTTTAGAGAGCGGTCCTTCGCACGCGGCTGCGACTTGGAGATCACCTCGCTAGCACCACTGGACGGCGGACCAGTGCTCGCAGATCTTGTCCCCCGCCTGAGGACCTTCCCGGCCTCCTGGGCGACGCACATCAGGCGAACCCTGGTTCCGCTCGATGACCATGATTTCGGCGAGCTGGTCAACGCCATCGACGCAGTAGCGGTTCCCCGGCAGGCTGCGCTTCAGCCGTACCTGGACCGCGCACGCCCCGCCCTCGCTAGGTCGAAGTAGCAATTACCGCAGATCACTGGATTGGACAGTCCGTCGGCATGCAGAACGAAAAGATGAGCCCCATGACTCAAATTGACGATCTGTCCTCACTCGTAAGTGTGGCCCTCGCTTTGGGTGCCGAGCAGGTTCCCGGATGGTCCGACGAGGAGAAGGAGCTTGCCAACAAGGCCACGTTTGGCGGCGCCGATCTGGTGGCAATCACGGATCTCATCCGGGCGGGTCTTGATCCACTGGGCGATGCTTTCTGCTTGATCCGCGACGCTGAGAGCCGTCGACCCATGGGGCAGACCTATACCCCTGCGCCCATTGTCAGCAGCATGATCAAGTGGACGGCCGCGAAGGGCACTCCCACACGGGTGATCGACCCTGGAGTTGGTTCAGGACGTTACCTTCTGGCCGCGGGGCGCGAATGGCCGAAGGCCTTCCTTTTTGGTGCAGATATCGATCCGATCGCAACTCTGATGGCACGTGCGAATCTGGCCGTCAACAACATGGCGTCGCGAGCCCGAATCGAGCTCGTTGACTATCGGAAGCTTGAGCTGACGCCGCATGATGGCATAACCGCCTTCATCGGCAATCCCCCCTACGTCAGGCACCATCAGATCGACGCCGAGTGGAAGAAGTGGCTTACTCGCCAGGCGTCCGATTTCAAGCTCCCCGCGAGTCAGCTGGCGGGCCTCCACGTCCATTTCTTCCTGGCTACTGCCAAGCACGCGGTGCCCGGTGACATCGGTGCCTTCATCACTTCTGCCGAATGGCTGGATGTGAACTATGGGCGCCTCGTGCGAGACCTCCTTCTCAACCAGCTGGGTGGGGAAGCAGTCCACATGATCGATCCGACGGCCTCACCCTTCGCCGACGCAACTACGACTGGTGCAGTCTCATGCTTCACCGTGGGTTCCTCAGTTGAGTCGATGCGCCTGCGGCCCGTGAAGTCCGTGGAGGACCTCGGCAGCCTTGAGGGCGGACGTGTAGTCAGCCGGGAACGCCTCCAGGAGGCCGCCCGCTGGAGCCCCCTCGTCCGCGTAACCCCGAAGCTCGACGCGGGACTGGTCGAGCTCGGCGAGCTTTGCCGTGTTCACCGCGGCCAAGTTACCGGGGCAAACGCGGTGTGGGTGGCCGACCCAGCCGCAGTGAAGCTGCCGGGTGAGGTGCTTTATCCATCGATCACCAAGGCCAAGGAGCTCTTCGCTGCTGGCGAGTCCTTGAACGACCTGTCTTCACTGCGAGTCGTGATCGACCTGCCTAGCGACCTCGACGAGCTGGATACAGCATCACGCCGCAAAGTGGAACGCTTCCTCCGTATCGCCAAGAGCCAAGGCGCCGATGAGACGTATATTGCGAAAGCCCGAAAGGCATGGTGGAGCGTCGGGCTCCGCGCCCCAGCCCCGATCCTTGCGACCTACATGGCGCGCCGGCCGCCAGCCTTCGTCCGCAACGACGCAGGAGCACGCCACATCAACATCGCCCACGGCCTCTACCCCCGTGATGAACTCACGACGGCGGCCCTCGATGGCCTGGCCCGTTATCTTCGGACCTCAGTGACGCTGGGCCAGGGTCGGACCTATGCTGGCGGCCTGACTAAGTTTGAGCCGCGTGAGATGGAGCGGCTCCCTGTGCCGCACCCGGAGGTCTTGCTCCACCATGCCGCAGCAGATGCCGCCCACCTGGGGCCCGAGCGAACTTGAGCACGAGCGCCAGGCTTCGATCGAGATCTTCAGGTATGAGCGAACGGGCGAGCCACTAGAACAGTATCTGTCGCAATTCGAGGTTTCTAAGGCTGCGATCGACACCATCCTGGAAATGACCGTCGATCTTGAAACGATCGAGGAATCAGCGGCAGATGTCCTAGGGGATGCCGATCTGAAAGATGTTGCCCGGTATCTAGCATCTCCGCCCATCAGTGACGACGATCTCCGCATCCTGGCGGATACAACTACCGCCCCCTCGAAGGTGAGGAAGGATCCGGAAGCCGCTAAGCAGCTGATGCAGATCATTCTCCTCGGATTGGATCGTGAGCGATTTCCGTGGATCGGCGAGGGGCGGCAAGCCAGTGAAGCCGAGCGTAATACGGCATCAGTTTCGACGGCCGCGATGCATGCATTTCGATGGATGGAGACCTGGCGCAGAAACAACGGGAAGAATACGCAGGAGTCGGCGGTAAAATCCTTCCTTTCCGATGAGTGTGGATTCACGGAAGTTCCCACTCGGCCGATTCCTAATATCAATCTGGCCCCCAAGCCCGGAGAGTTCTGCGGCGAGACCCTGGTGGGATCACGCAAGGCGGATATTGCTGTACGCCTCCTCGATGGCCGACTTATGCCCATAGAGTGCAAGGTCTCAAACAGCGGAACGAACAGCTACAAGCGCATCAACAACGATGCTGCTGTGAAGGCTACGGGGTGGACCAGCGAGTTCGGCTCGGTCAACGTCGTCCCTGCGGCAATGCTTTCTGGCGTTTTTTCCCTGAAGAACCTCGAATACGCTCAAGATAAGGGATTGTACTTGTTCTGGGCCCACGAAATGAGCCCGCTCAAAGCGTTTCTAGAGCAGGCCAAGTAATGAGTCAGATCGGACATCGGGGTCCCCGTCAGAATGGCGGCCGCAGGTATTACAGGAGGCATGGTGGGCTCGACCCGATGTCCTCAGCTTCCCTGGCCGCGATGATCACTGCAAGTAGGCAGGAGATAGGCACGTAGGCCAAACCTCGCGCCTTGGTCCGCCCACCCCGCTACTCTTATTTGGGTGACGGAAGCGACTGGCAATATCCTGAGCGGCTCACGTTATGGCGAGGTCGAGTGAGACTTGCCTATGCTCGCCGAGTCCTTTGGACTTGGCGAGATTCGAGAGTGCCACTTCCTGTCGACCGGCCTGATGAACGGCAACTGGCGGCTGGAAACGACTCAGGGCGCGTTCGCGTTGAAGCGGATCATGGACGTGCCGCTGCCCCTCGCCCGCCGGAACCTGGCAGTCCTGGCCGAGTTGGCTGACGTCGACGTCCCGGTTGAACGACCGCTGGTTTCCGCCACTGGAGAGACGGTGGCGGAAATCGCGGGACGCGGGTACTCGCTGGTCCCGTGGACGGAGGACAGCCATCAACCAGGAACAGCACTCGCCCTGGACCAGGTGACGGACCTCGGATTCCTGCTTGGCCAGATCCACCAGAACCTGAACGACGTGCGGACCGCTCGCCTGCTGCCCCCGGTCCGCAGCATGTGAACGTCCAGGTGACGACGCCGGCTGGGGCGCGCGCTGAGGCGGACCGTTTCCTGGCGCTGATCGCCGCTCTGGAGAGTCCGACGGCCTTCGACGTTGCGGCAGCAGAGGCGCTGAGCGAGCGCAAAGTGCTTCTGGACAAGTTCGGCAGTGAGCGACCCGGCACGGAGGTAGCGCTCGACCCCGTGGGCTGGACCCACGGCGACGTGCAGCACCGCAACGTACTGTGGCGCGACGGCAAGATCGCTGGGGTGATCGACTGGGACCGCATCCGCGTGCGCCCGTTCGGTGAGGAGGTCGCCCGCACCGCCACGGTGCAGTTCGGCGGTGAGGACGGCTTCCTCGACCTGGAGCGGACAGCCGCGTTCGTGGCCGGCTACCGCTCGATGGTGCCGATCCCGGTGCCGGCCCTGGCGGACGCGGTGGAGCGGCTGTGGTGGAAGGCATGTCGGACTACTGGCAGCTGGTCTTCCACTACGACCGCGACGATCACTCCTGCGACCACCTCTTCCTGCCCGCCGAGCGGTTCCTGGCCTGGTGGACCGAGTGGCGCGAGGCGGTGCAGGAGGCGTTCGCGGCTATGCCGTGACCAGCGTGCGGATCAGCACGGTGGCGAGGGCCTCGGCCACCTGCTCCATGTAGTCCGGCGCGGGGAGCTGCGGCACCTTCAGCACGACCATCTGCCGCAACGCCCGGTAGTAGTTGGGCAGTTCGTCCTGGGTCGGCGGCCGGTAGGGCTCTGGGCCAGGTGCGGCCAGAAGCGGGCAGCCAGTTCGGGATTCTGGAAGAGCGGGGCCTGCGTCCAGTCCTCGTACAGGAAGCGAACGGGGACGTCGGCGGCCTTGAACCGGCGGCCGAGTTCCGCCGAGTCCGGCACGCGGACTCCGATCGTCAGCGGTCGGTCGGGCTGCGGTCACGCCGCCCTTGACCCCGCCTGCGGGCGAGGCCCTCAGGTGATCATTCCCCGATCGTGAAGACGCACCGCGTCGGGGGAGAAGCCGGCTCCCAGTAGCTCCTCCTGATGCTTGCGCCGGTGCACGATGAGGATCTTTCCTCTGTGAGCTTCGGGACCATCGCTGGCGTACAGCCCCGGCTCATGAACGCTCACGTAGGTGACCGCATCATCTCCGTCGGACTGCTGCCGCTGCCTGACGTACGCCTGAACCGCTCTGTTGTTCATGCTCTGAGTGATCGCGAGGGCTTCGTCCTCGGCCGGGCCGAGCTTCCGGCGGTACTCGTTGGTCAACTCGCGGGTGGATTCGTGCCTCTGAGGCCGTACTGACTGCTTGGGTCGTCACCGCCCGACAGGATCCGTGTCTGGAGCGAACTCATCAGCATCGAGTCCGCCAAGCAGATCCTTGGGCGTGAACAACCACCGCTCCGCACGAAGGGCCAGGCAAGCGTGCGATGTGGGCCGCGACCATCACGCCGGTAACCACATCGGCCGTGAACTCCTCCAGCGAGGTATGCCCTGCCGTCGGCTGCCACCAGACGTGGCCAGGGCAACCGACCTTCTGCAGATACACGGTGCACTGGCCGTAGTGGACGTGCCGCGAGTCAAAGACAGGGGTTGCTGATGCCGGCGGCGACCGAAACGGGCAGGCCGTCCCGTACACCAGCCACCGAGGGCAGGTCCGCTAGCAGCACGTAGGGGGCTTTGTTCTCCCAGTCCGGTCGGGCCGTGTCGGTGACCCACACCACGAGGTCGATTCCGCTGCTCAGAGCGCTTTTCGTTCTATGCGCGATCTCGACTCCGGGCAGGGGTGACAGCTGGAGTTCGAACGCGACCGTCAGGCCGTCGCCCGAGAGGATCAGGACATCGGGACGGCCAGCACCGTATCCACGGCATTCCGGAACGGCGTGAAAGCCGTACTGGCCCGCGATCTGAACCATGCGGTCCTTCAGCGCCTTACGGAGGGCTGACTCGACGGTGAATGCACACGCGGCTTCGGCTCCCTTGGCGTGGACGAAGTTGCGGGCCGTGATCATGGAGCCCCCGCTCCCGTCCGCCCAGTCGCGACGCCTGTACTGCCGAGCCCATATCGGCCGACCGCAGTCGGTGCCGGGGCAGCTCACCGCAGCTTCCTTGCTTCGGTAGATCTGCTCCCACAGACCTGGCTCCTCCGGCTGGCCGAGATCGTCCTCAACGGCATAAAGGAGGCCGACGCGAGGGTGGTGTGCCACGAATGCCATACGGGAAGTGTGATGCGCGCCACTGACAATTGATTGAATACGAACGACTGTTCCTGCTCGTCACCATCGCCTCGGCACACGCCTTACCTGGAGACTTCACCAGTCATCGCGCGGTGGCGGCGACGGACAGAGAAGAGAATGTGGGTGCCTCCGTCACGGGCACCCAGGCTGGCGCAGGCCTCGGCCTCATAGGCGAGGAACCGCTCCCAGAGCTGCGGGCGGCTCTCAACGTGCGCCAGGACCGTCGGGTCTTCGAGGCTCGCCCAGTTGCTCGCCGATCCAGCGGCGATCTCGCCGCCGCAGTTGGCGACAAGGGTGGCGAGCTGTTCCCAGGTGAACATGTGGCAGACGTGGGCCATGCCCGGGACGTGGCGGAGATCGCCCGTGCGGATGACGGCGTCGGTGACGTCGGTGCCGTAGCGGATGGCGAGTTGGGTGGCGCCGGGAAAGCGGGCTCGCCAGCTCCCCCACAGGGACATGACCGAGGCGACCACCACACCGTCGGGTTTCACGATGCGGAGGAGGCCGGCCAGGGCCTGGTGCTCCTGGTCGAATGCGTACGAGAGTGGGCCGCCGTAAGCGAGGACCAGGTCGAACGACGCGTCGGAGAAGCGGCTGGTGTCGCGGATGTCGAGAGTGTGACGGGCTTCGACAGCGTGTTCGTGGCCGGCGGCGGTGACGTTGAGCTCGTTCAGGTGAAGTTGGACGGGCGAGATGTCGGTGACGACGACGCGAGCACCGCGTTGGGCGAGCACCGTCGTGAAGCGGCCGGGGCCGGCTCCGATCTCCAGAACTCGCTGACTTTTCGTCAGATATTGGGCCAGGAAGCGGCGGTGGACCTCGAAGGACACCCGGCCCGCGACGTCCTTGGTGAGTCGGTCGTGTTCTTCCTCGCCAAGGTCGTCGTAGTAGCGGCGGATGGCGTCGACAGACCGACCGCTGCTGGGCGTCTCGTCCGGTGTGTCGGCCATCTGCCTCCTTTCGTGCCGTCTAGGTCTCGTGGCTCCGCGCTCCGGCCTCTGACCTGGGCTTCTCAAAACAGCGCGATTCGGGCAGCACTCCGCCACTAGACTGCGGTCCCCGTCGTGATGCCGGCGAGAGCGCCGCCGCGACACTCCGCAGTTTCACCGAGAGGACGGTCTCCGGTCCCATGCGTTGGTCCCAGCTGTACGTGCCTACTCTCCGGGAGGACCCTGCGGACGCGGATGCGGTGAGCCACCGCCTGCTGGTGAGGGGAGGGTTCGTCCGGCAGCTGATGGCCGGCCACTACTCCCTGCTGCCGCTGGCGGTGCGCGTCCGCGCCAAGATCGTGGAGATCATCCGCGAGGAGATGACCGCGATCGGTGCGCAGGAATTCATCCTGCCCGCCCTGCACCCGGCGGAGATCTGGCAGCGCAGTGGGCGCTGGGAGGTGATGGGCGAGGAGATGTTCCGGCTGAAGGACCGCAAGGGTGCGGACTTGGCGCTGGGCATGACGCACGAGGAGATCTTCACCGTTCTGTCGCAGGAGCTGAAGTCGTACCGGGACCTGCCGCAGATGTGGTTCCAGTTCCAGACCAAGTTCCGCGACGAGGCCCGCCCGAAGAGCGGTCTGTTGCGGGTGCGCGAGTTCACGATGAAGGACTCGTACAGCTTCGACGTGGAGGCCGAAGGTCTCGACCGTTCCTTTGATCTGCACAAGGCCGCTTACGAGCGGATCTTCGCCCGCCTCGGGCTGCCGGCGATCCCGGTGCAGGCGTCCAGCGGCAGCATGGGCGGCAGCGCGTCGGTGGAGTTCATGAGCCCGTCGGGCGCCGGTGAGGACCGGGTGGTCCGCTGTCCTGGCTGCGACTACGCCGCGAACACCGAGAAGGCGACATCCGCCCTGCCCGCCGTGGTGGACGGCCCCGGGCTGGACGCTCCCGAGCGGTTCGACACCCCGAGCGCGCGCACCATCGAGGAACTGTCCGTCCAGCACGGTGTGCCGGCCGAGCGGCAGATCAAGACGCTGGTGCAGATGGTCGACGACCGGCTGACCCTCATCCTGCTCCGCGGCGACCACGCCCTGGTCGAGCAGAAGCTCATCGACACGCTAGCCGCCAAGGCGGTGCGGCCCGCGACCGCCGAGGAGATCCAGGCGGCGCTCGGCGCCTCGCCGGGCAGCCTGGGTGCAGTGGGAATCACCGAGCTGGCCGTCCTCGCGGACGAGGCCCTGCGCGGCCGTACCGACATGACCACTGGCGCCAACTCCGACGGTGTCCACCTGCGCGGTGTGTCCGTCGAGCGGGACATCGCGGTGCAGCAGTGGGCGGACCTGCGCGAGGTGACCGCCGGCGAGCCCTGCCCGCAGTGCGGCACTCCGCTGGAGGTGGTGGTCACGATCGAGGTGGGCCACATCTTCAAGCTCGGCCGCAAATACACCGAGACCCTCGATGTGACCGTGCTCGGGCGGGACGGCGAGCGCGTCACACCGATCATGGGCAGCTATGGCATCGGCGTGGAGCGGGCGTTGGCGTCCATCGTCGAGACGCACCACGACGACAAGGGCATCATCTGGCCTGTCGCGGTCGCCCCGTTCGAGGTGGCCGTCGTCATGCTCGGCACCAGCGACGAGAAGGTGACCGAGGCCGCCGAAACCCTCTACCGGCAGCTGCAGGGCGAGCGGGTCGACGTGCTGCTCGACGACCGCGACGAGCGGCCCGGTGTGAAGTTCCGCGACGTCGAGCTGATCGGCATCCCGTACCGGATCACGGTCGGTGCCCGCGGCCTGGCCGACGGCACGGTCGAGGTCACCACCCGGGCCACCGGCGAGACCCAGTCCGTGCCGGTGGCCCAGGCGGTGGAGCACGTCCGCAAGCTGCTGACCGCCGCTGTGTGACGTGCCGGCTCGTCAGCCGGACACCCGGTGGAACACCTCGGTGAGAAGCGTTTCCGGGTAGCAGCGGAAGATCTTCGCGACGCTGCGCGCCTGGGTCTCGTAGTGGCCCATGGCGCGCAGCTTCGCTTCCAGCGCGTCGCCTACTGGCATCCGCAGGGTCGCCGGCAGCCGCGTCGCCTCGACCTGGCCGGGATCGAGGAAACCGGGCCTGGCCGGCTCGGCGTATGGGGTCGTGCTGGTCACCAGGAGCACGTCCGGGCCGGCGGCGTAGCGGTCGAGCGCGGCCAGGGCGATCCGATGTGCGGCTCGGTGGTCCGGGTGGCCGTTCATTCCGTTGGGCGGGAACGCCACCACGCGTGCGGGCTTCCAACGGCGCAGTGCTTCCAGAACGAGGGTTGTCCCGGTGGCCTCGTGGTCGGCGAGGCCACCGTCAGGCAGGTCGTGCACCTCGGCGCGGGTGACTCCGAGCGCCTCGGTGGCGCGGCACAGTTCCTGTTCGCGGACGGCGGGCAGTTCCTCCGTGGTGCACATGCCGAGGGTTCGGCCCGCGCCTCCGCGGGTCAGGGTGACGGTGACCGTCGTCCCGCCGCGAAGGGCGGTGCGGTGGAGTAGCCCGCCGCAGTGCAGGGTCTCGTCGTCGGGATGGGCCATGACGACGAGCAGGTTGGCGATCGTCATGCCGGGACCTCCGTGCCAGCGTTCTCCAGTGCGGCCAGGCGGTCGAGGATGTCGGCGTCGCTGACGTTGCCGATCAGGTGCCGGCGGTCGTTGGCGTCCTCGCTGTGCCAGGAGGCGGCCTGCGACTGCTCCGGTGTCCAGACGAGGCCGGCGGAGTCGATCAGCAGGTAGCGGTGCTTGCGGCCGCCCGCACTCTTGGCGCAGACCGCGACGTGCGCGGGTGCGGTGTCGTACGCGACGTCAATGGCGTGTTGGAAGTCGTCTTCGCTGATGAGGTAGCGGTCGCGGTTCCGGTGCCCCAGGGGCCCGATCGGCATGAACTGGAAGAGCTGCCACTGCCTGATGCCGGCGAAGCCGCCGAGGAGATCGGCGATCGCCGCGATGTCGTCGGCGTTGCCGGAGTGGACGACGGTGTTGATGCAGATCCGGGCGCCAACCTCGTCCAGGAGAGACAGGACCGCCAACTGGGAGGCGACGGTCGCGTGTCGGCGGAATTGCTGCTGGACGGCGTCGGTGCTGCCGTCGAGCGGGATGCCGATCATGTCGCTCACCGCGGCCACCTCGTCGGCCGGGACCCGTTCGACGGTGCCCGTGCCCATGAAGCGGATCTGGGCCGTGCCGAGGAAGGCGGTGCCGACGGTGTCCAGGTGGATTCGCAGGCCCAGGTCGTTGAGGCCCGTGAGGAGCGGGACGATGTCGCGCCAGGTGAGCGGGTCACCGCCGCCGACGGTGATCTTCCTGATCCCGAACCGGTCGCGTAGACCGGCCGCGAACTTGAGCACCTGGGATGTCTCGGTGATCGTGCGGCCGAAGTAGTTGTAGCAGCCCGGGCAGGCCACGAAGCAGCTCTTGCCCGCGCTGAGGATGACACTGCGCATGGTGCCTCACTGGAGGTAGTGGGGGCGGGAGTTGAGCCGTGCGGCGCCGACCGATCAGCGCTGGGCGGCCGCCCGGTAGGCGGCCTGGTAGCCGTCCGCCATCCGGCGGATCGAGAACTCTGTGGCCACGTGCGCGCGGCAGGTGGAGCGGTCGATCGTCGGCAGTCGGCGGATCGCTTCGGCCATCTGCTGGGCGTTGCCGGCGAGGAAGCCGGTGATGCCGTCCCGGACGAGTTCGGCGGCGGCCCCGGCACGCAGGGACACCACTGGCGTACCGCAGGCCATCGACTCGATCGGCACGAGTCCGAACGGCTCCGGGATGAGCGAGGTCATCAGGGTGGCGGCGGCGCCGGCCAGCAGCGCCGTCTTCTGCGGGAAGTTGAGCTCGCCCAGGAAGGACACCCGGTCGCCGTCCACGTGCGGCTGGACCTGGCGCTCGAAGTACGCCCGGTCGCCGGACTTGATCCGGCCGGCGATCTTCAGACGCAGTCCTGCCTGGTGTGCCGCCTCGATGGCGACGTGGACGCCCTTCTCGGGCCGGATCCGGCCGAGGAACACCAGGTACGGCCGCGCGTCGGCCGCCTCCCGGCCGAAGGGGAAGACCTGCACGTCGATGCCGTGGTGGACCGTGCCGAGGAAGTTGAGTTCCGGCAGGTGGGAGCGCTGGTCGCTACTGATCGCCACGTAGCGCTCGGCGGCGAACCGGCGAAACAGCAGCGCGTTGTCCTGGTTGAAGAAGCAGTGCACGGTGTGGACCACCGGGGAACGCAGTCCGTGCAGTGCCGGGATCGCCAGGCATCCGGTGTTGGAGTGGACGTGCGAGTGGATGACGTCGAACTCGGCGGCGCGGTCGCGGACTTCCTGGAGCTGGAGCATCCGGTAGACCTCGGGCTCTCGATGCTCGGGTCCGCGTGCAGGGCCGTCCTACCGATGCCGTGGAGGGTGCCGGCGACCTTGGAGTCGCCGGAGGCGAAGACCGTGACGTCGTGGCCGTCGAGGACCTGGGCCGCGGTGAGGTCGGCGACCAGGGACTCGACGGCCCCGTAGCCCCGGGGAGGGACGCTCTCCCAGAGCGGGGCCACATGTGCGATGCGCATCGTTCAGGTTCCTCTCGATGCGGCGGCCGCTGTTACAGCCGGCCGCCTGCGGCATGTGGGATCGCGGGCCGTAGCGGGCAAGGCCGGCTACGGCCGTCGGAGAGGTTCGCCCGGCTTCAGGCGCGGGTGTCAGCGCCGAGCTCGGGCACCTCGGTGAGGAAGTCGCGCACCTCGTCCGCGCAGCGGCGGATCTCCGGCTCATGGGAGTCGAGGGTGAACAGGGTGAGGTAACGGGCGATGTTGGACTCGTAGATCCGCGGGTTGATGTCGTGAGCGGCCATGGTGGCCGGCCACAGCGGGAGCATCCACAGGTGGAAGTGGGGCCGGTCGAGCTTCTCCTCCTGGTACATCTGCACGGCTGTCAGGCCCAGTCGCTCGCGCATGGCCCGCCGGACGAAGTGCGTCACCCGCGCGAGCCGTTCGACCAGCGGCAGGTCCATCTCGTCGAGGGCACCGATGTGCGGACGGACACCGACGACCATGAAGCCGGGCACCGCCCACTCCGCGTCCTGTCTGACGGTGATGACGCCGTCGTCGTACACGGGGGCGAGGATGTCGGGCAGGTGCCGTTCCGTCAGATTCATGAAGCAGCCCCGGCAGACGTTCTCCTGGACCAGACGGCTCGCGCCGCCGAGGAAGTCGAGGTACCGGTAACCGGTCGGCGGGTCGGGCAGGTTCGGCTTCATCACGAACTCGGGCATGGCTCTCCATTCGGATCGACCCGATGTGATCTGCGGTGTTACGGGCTCCGGCCCCAGGCAGGTCTACTGGCGGCGGAAGAGCCGGCTGTTGCGACGGTGGCGCCCGGACCGTCTGGCGGCGGCTCCGGAGCCCTCGTCGCTCACAGGTTGTGCTGGCGGCTGGGACGGCTCGTCGTTGAGCAGGATCGAGCGCCATACCCGTTCCTGGAGTTCCTGGATGCACGGGCCGCAGGCGAACATGGGCGCCTGGGCGCCCGCCACGTTGGCGGGGCCGATCCACAGAACTCGGGTCCACTGCTGACCGCAGTAGAGCCAGCAGGACCCGTCGACCCAGTGGTTTCCGTCGTCGATGGCCGCTGAGGCGGGCCGGCCGCCGCGGGCGAACTCGGCGATGCCGGGGATCACCCGGTGCGGCACGGCCAGATCCGTGTGCACGGCTCGGCTCCCGGCTCAGCGGCCCGCAGGGGCGGCCGAGCCGGTCTTGCCGGTGTCGGCGAACAGGAGGGTAGGTTCGGCGAGGATGTCGCGGCCGACCTCGCTCTTGTAGACCTCGTCGACGCTACCGAATCGGGCATCCGCGTAGTCCAGGCCGAGGAGGGCTGCGGCCGTGCGGACCGAGGCCTCGTCGGGGCCCTCGATCTCGACGAAGGTGCGGAGGTCCGGTGGAGGATGCGGTTGGTGAGCTTGTCGTACCAGAAGGCGTGGGAGTCGTTGCCGACCGCCTTGCAGGACATGGTGAGTACTCCCCGCGGGTCCGCCTCGATCCGCTCGATCTCTCGCCGATCGTCGGCGGGGACGGAGACCTTCGGGGCACCACCGGCGGACAGGTCCTCGTCGACGACGACCGCGATGGCCAGGTCGGCGCTCCGGAGTTGCGCGCGCAGGCGGGTGTAGGCCGTGGGGTCCGTGACGAGCAGCTCGGGATGGGCGGCTGCGTTGCCGACCGGCCGCAGGCGGTGCAGCTTCAACTGCCGTACGCCGGAGTCCTGGAGGGTGTGGGCGAGCGGCACCACTTCGTCGATGTTGCGGGAAGTGACCGTCATGGTGGCCCCGGTCCGCGCTCCCAGCTCCCGTGCGAGGTCGAATGTGCCGAGGGCGTCCTGGTAGCTACCGGCCTTGCGGATCTGATCGTTGATCACGCCGACGCCTTCCAACGAGATCCGCAGGAAGTCGAGGTACGGGGCGATCTCGTGGAGGCGACGCTCGATCCGGTGGCCGTTGGAGCAGATCTCGACCCGCAGGCCCAGTTGCTGCTTCGCGTAGCGGACCACCTGCGGCAGGTCCCGGTAAACGAACAGCTCGCCGCCGAGCAGGGTCACGGCCTCGGTCTCGTACTGGTGGTGCATGAGGGTGAGGAGGTTGATCGCCTGCTGGAGGCTGAAGGCGTCGGTGCATTGGAGCCGCTCACCGTGGAAGCAATGCAGGCAGTTGAATCTGCAGCGGTACAGCAGCTGCAGGTACAGCATCCAGATCCTGCGGATTCCGGTGACTTCCCCGATCACGTGGGGCCTCCCTCGGCCGAACGGCTGGTGGAGACCCGATGGTTGCGGAGAGCGCGAGGACCGCATCACCGCGTACTTGGACGACTCAGGGACGTCCTGGGACGTTTTCCAGCAGCGAGAGGAGTCCGACTGTATCCGACAGGTCCGGCAGAACCACCGGAGCACCTGCCGCTTCCAGCTCGGCCTTGCCGTGGACGCCGGAGGCGACCGCGACGATCCCGGCGCCGGTGGTGAGGGCGGCCTCGACGTCCCGCGGTGTGTCGCCCACCAGAACGACCGGGGCGTCGCTGGGCAGTCCGCGGTGCTGCTGGACGCGCCAGCGAGCGACGGCGACCAGATCGGGACGCTGCTCGGCGTCGGCTCCGTAAGCCCCGACGGCGAGATCCAGCATCGGGTCCAGACCGAAGGCCGACAGCTTCACCCGCGCGTTCGCCGCGATGTTGCCGGTCAGTACCGACGACACCCAACCGGCGTGGAAGGACGCCGCTTTGAGAGCTTCGAGCACACCAGGAAGTACCCACCCTCGTCGGCACAGCCGTTCGAAGTGCTCCTCGCCGGCCCGGGTGAGGGCGGCCTCGACGGTCGGCCAACCGGGCTCTGGGAGTTCGTGCCGGCGGAACATGTCCCGCATGATCAAGCGATCGGTGCGGCCCTCCGTCGATGCTCGTGCGGTCGGCGGGGCACCGGTCAGCATGGCAAACGCGGCGGCGTAGATCTCCTTGCTGACCCCGGCGTTCTCGATGAGCGTGTGGTCGATGTCCCACAGGACGATGAGGTGCATCTCGCCAGCGTAAGCACATTGACGCACAGTCAGCTCTAGCAGGACGTCCCGCAACGCCCTTGCACCGCCGTGCCCGGCTCGGCTTGTATAGCCTCCGTGAACGAGCGACTTCACTCCGTACTCGCGCAGCGGGGCGTAGTGCCCGAGGCGCTCGCCGAAGCATGCGAAGTGGATCCGAAGACCGTAGGCCGCTGGCTCGGCGGGCGCGTACCCCATCCGAGGCACCGATTCCGCGCCGCTCAGTTCCTGCGCGTCGAGGAGACCTTCCTCTGGCCGGCCCCGCAGCCCCGTGCAGGCCGGCGGACAGCCGAGGCGGACACCGAACTCGTCGGCACCTACCAAAACCGGGCCAGCGTGCCCCGCGACACCTGGCTGACCTTGTTGAGGGAGGCCCGGCAGCGGATCGACGTGCTCGTCTTCTCCGGGACGTTCTTCGCCCAGTCCAACCCTCATGTCGCCAGGATGCTCGCCGGACGCGCGGCCGACGGCGTCCAGGTCCGGCTGTGCTTCGGCGACCCGCACGGGCACGCCGCCGCGCTCAGAGGTCGCGAGGAGGGCATCGGCGACACTCTCGCGGCCAAGATTCGCGCCTCGCTCACCTACTACCGATCTCTGCTTCCGAAGAACGGCTGCGAGGTGAGACTCCACGACACCACGCTGTACAGCTCGCTGTTCCGCTACGACGACGAGCTGCTGGTCAACCCGCACGTCTTCGGCCAGCCGGCCAGCGCCAACCCGCTGTTCCACCTCAAGCGGGTGGACGCCACCGGCTGGTTCGACAACTACGCTCAGAGCTTCGACGCCGTCTGGGCCGACGCCCGGCCCTGGACGCCCGACCAGGAGGGGACCGCCACCCGTGGGCAGGACTGAGTACTACAACGACCCCAGCGCCCCCAAGGCCAACACCCTCATCCCCGCCAGCAACCTGCTCGTCGTCGACGAATCCGGTGCGATCCTGCTCCAGCGCCGCCGCGACACCGGCCAGTGGGCCCTGCCCGGCGGCGCCCAGGACATCGGCGAGACCGCCGCCCAGTGCGCGGTGCGCGAGTGCCTGGAGGAGACCGGCATCGTCGCCGAGATCACCGGCTTCCTCGGCGTCTACACCAACCCGAACCACATCGTCGCCTACACCGACGGCGAGATCCGCCAGCAGTACGAGAACACGTACATCGGCCGCCCGGTCGGAGGCGAGCCCACGATCAACGACGAAGCCGACGGCGTCCGCTTCATCCAGCCCGCCGACCTCGACCGCTACGACATCCACGCCAGCATGCGCCAGCAGATCGGCGACTACCTCGCCGGCACCTACCCCTACCTCGGCTGAACCACCAGCGCCGCCTCCACCCGCGCCACCGCCGCGAAGATCTCCGGCGACGCCCGACCGATGAACCGACCCACCACGCTCTCCGCCCCGTAGCGGCCGAGGATCTCCGCCACACGCGCGTCGGCGGTGGTCGGGGTGCCGTCGGGCGTCGTCGTCATGTCGCACCACACCAGGGCGTCCACCAGGAACTGGTCTTCCAGCAAAGGGAATTCGGCCTCCAGAACGTCCCGGAGGCCGCGTTCCTCGGCTTCGAGCAGCGCGAACGAGTGGTTCGCCACCAACCGCGTCAGCCGGCCGTCTGCGCCGTGGGCGTCCCGGAGGAACCGCGCGCCGTCGAGCGGGTGGAACCCCGTCGCCGCCAGCCGCGGCGCGTAACCGACGTCGTGCAGCAGAGCCGCGCTGACGAGCAGCCCGGACTCCTCGCCGAGAACCCCTGCGAGACAGCCGGCGCGTTCTGCCACGCCTTGGGTATGTGCCCAGCGGCGGGGCAACGACTCGGCAAGCTCGTGCCTCGCCACCGTCCAGGCCCATGAAGCTGGTTCTTCGCTCATGCGCCGATGGTTTCCCCATGTCGGCGACCGCTACGCATGGACTCAGGTGATCTGCTGAGGGCGTGTGCGGCGGCGGCGCAATGTCACGGCAGGAGTCTCCATCGAAAGGATCGGTGATCGGTGCGCGTGGCCCGGGACACCTCTGCGAGCGTATCGCCGTACCGGTTCGCCATTCGGGCATTCCACTCGCACCGCCAGCGGCCGTGAACCGTACCGAGATCGCCCCTGACACGCAGAAGGCCAGGTCAGACGGTGTCCGACCTGGCCTCGACTGCGGTGGGCCGCCAGGGGTTCGAACCCTGAACCTACGGATTAAAAGTCCGCAGCTCTGCCAATTGAGCTAGCGGCCCGGTGGCAGGCGTGGGCCTCGTGGGACAACGCCTGCCGGGGTGATCCTACCTGGTGCCCGGCGGGAGTTGGCCAGCGGATGGCCGAGCGGGTCGGGGGTGGGTGGGGGGCTGGGGTGGCGGGTGGTCAGGTGGTGGGGAGGTGGGCGGCGCGGACCTTGCGGAGCCAGCTCTCGGCGGGGCGTTCGTCGGGTGCGGTGGGCAGGACGCCGGGGCGGTCGAATCGGGCTTCGGCGTCGGCGAGGAGGGCGGTGGCGTCCTCCGGGCACTGTGCGTACTGCTCGCCGAGGGCGCGCACCCGGTCCGGGTCGGGGAGGCGGATCTCCAGCCGGCCGGTCTCGTGCAGGGTGACGCCCTGGTGAACCAGGCGGACCAGGTGCCGGGCGTGTTTGGCGGCGCGGGCGGCGCCCGCCGGATCGGTGCGGTCGCGGGCGGCGAGCTTGCGGAACTGCTGCCGGGCGTAGCCGAGGTAGGCGCTGCGGACCGCCGGGCCGCTCAGGAAGGTTTCCCGCAGGCCGATCAGTTCCTCGCCGAGTGGCGTCCGGACCTCGTACAACTCCGCGGGCAGCCAGACCAGTTCGCTGGCGGTGGGGTTGCCGGAGAGGGCGAGCCGGCACCATTTGGCGGCCTCGTGCAGGGTGCGGTCCGGCGCGGTGGTGACGTGCGACTCGACGGGCCGGTGCAGACCGTGGAAGGCGACGGTGGGCGCGGCGAACAGGCCGAGCCGGTCCAGGTCGGAGCCGGCGTGCGCCAGGCCGTACGCGGTGGAGCCGACTGTGCCGGAGAGCAGGACGTGCACGGGAGGTCACCTTGTCGAGAGTGGTTTCCGGCAGTCTCGCCCCGCACGACCCGCACGCGCGAGCGATTTCCGCCCCCGGACGACAGCCTGACGACAGCGGGCCAGCAGCGGGCCAGCAGCGCCGGCCGACACGGCCGTCACCACCGGCCCTCGGCCCGGCAACACCCCGGACGGCAGCCGGCCGACACGACCGTCACCGACGGTGCTCGGCCCGGCAACGCCCCGCGCCGATACTGGGCGCATGGCGAACGGCGAGATCCCGGCGGCGAAGCTCCGGGCCTGGTGGGCGCACCGGCAGTGACTGGACGGTGGCGTGCACCAAGGGGCGTCCCCGGCCGAGGTGTTGGCGGCGACGGGGTGGGCCCGTTCGGTGGGTGGTGCGGCGCCGTACCTGGGGCTGTTCGCGCGGGCGGGTCTGGGCCGGGCGGCGGTGGACGCGGCGCTCGCGGCCGTGGAGGTGCAGGAGTTGCCCGCGGCCCGGGGCTGTACGTACGTGCTGCCGGCGCGGGACTTCGCACTGGGCCTGGCGGCGGGCGCGGGCGTCGCCGAGTCCGAGATCGCCGCGGCGGTGCGCCATCTCGGGGTGACCAGGGACGAGGTCGAGCAGCTCTGCCTGGCGGTGTCCGAACTGCTGTCCGACACCGAGCCGTTGGGCCCGCAGCAGATCCGCACCCTGGCCGGCGGCGCGGCCCGCCCGCTGGGCGAGGCGGGGCGCAAGCGCGGCGTGTCGACCACGCTGCCGCTGGCGCTGGGGCTGTTGCAGGCACGCGGCCTGGTCCGCCGGGTGCCGGTGAACGGGCGGCTGGACCAGCAACGGTACGGCTACCTGCGCTGGGACCAGGCGGTGCACGGCGAGGCCGCCGACCTGGCCCGGCGCTACTTCTCCTGGGCAGCGCCCGCCTCGGTGCGGCACTTCCGCTGGTTCTCCGGCTTCAACGCGGCCACCGCGAAGGCCGCGCTGGCGCCGCTGCGCCTGGTCGAGCTGCCCGGCACCGAGCTGCTGCTGCCCGCCGAACTCGCCGACGAGTTCCACCAGTTCGCCATCCCGGAGCAGCCCGCGTACGCCCTGGTGGCGGGCGTCGACGGCCTGCACCTGCTGCACCGCGACCTGCCGCGGCTGATCGACGAGCGGGACGCCAACCGTCTCGCCCCGGCGTCCCGGACGGGGCGGAGCTTCGGCAGCGAGGCCGACCCGTCGACCCACCTGGTGGTGGACCGCGGCCGGATCGTCGGCTTCTGGGAGTACGACCCCGAACAGCGGGAGCTGGTGCACCACTCGTTCGTACCGATGGACGCCGCGCTGCGCGCCACCATCGACGCCGTCGAGACCTTCGTCCGCGAGGAATTGGGCGACGCGCGGAGCTTCGGCCTGGACTCGCCGAGGAGCCGCGCCCCGAAGCTCGCCGCGCTGCGCACCGCCAACCGCTATGCCACGCCCGGGAGTTCGGGCGGCAGGTAGCCGAACCCGGCGGTACCCGGCCGGGCCCGGCGCAGGCCGTCCAGAAGTACCGGCGGCGGGGCGGCGTACAGCGTGGAGTAGTGGTGCCGGCCGAGCGCCGGGTCGCTGGTCCAGGCGGGCCGCTCGGTGGCGGGGGTGGTGGCGAACTGCCCGTCCGCGCCGTTCCGGTTGCCCCGGCCGTCCAGCCGGACCCACCACGAACTGCCGGGCAGCAGAACGCTGTTGAGGCCGTGCAGCACCTCCAGTCGCTGGTAGCACAGCCCGGCGGGGACGCCGTTGGCGCGCAGCAGCGCCGCCAGCAGGTGGGCCTTGCCGTGGCAGACCGCGTTGCCGGCGGCCAGCACGTCCGAGGCCCGGTAGGCGGCCGACCAGCGGCCGACGTCGGCCGAGTGGTCGATCCGGTCGCGGACGAAGCCGAACACCGCCTCGGCGGTCGCCACCGGGTCGGCCCGCCGCAGCGCGGCGGCGCGCTCCACCACGGCGGGGTGCCGGTGGTCGATCGCCTCGTCGGCGGCCAGGTACGCGTCGAGGTCGGGGCGGTCGGCCCGGAGCGGGCCGTGCGGGGAGACGGAAGGGTCCATGGCAGTGATGCTGCGTCGCCGACTCGCCGCCGGGCAAAGGGATTTCACCCCATGGACTACCGTCGGTCGTATCGGTTCCGTGGACGAAGGGAGCGGGCGGCATGGCACAGGACGAAGTACTGGTGGTCACCGGCGGCGGGCGCGGCATCGGAGCAGCCACCGCCCTGCTGGCGGGCGAACGCGGCTACCGGGTGTGCGTCAACTACCGTGCCGACCAGGCCTCGGCGGACGGCGTGGTGGAACGGATCCGCGCCGCGGGCGGTACCGCCGTCGCGGTCCGGGCGGACGTCAGCACCACCGCCGAGGTGGAGCGGCTGTTCGACACCGCGGAGCGCGAACTCGGGCCGCTCACCGCGCTGGTGAACAACGCGGGCACGCTGGAGAAGCAGTGCCGGCTGGACGAGCTCGACGAGGACCGGCTGAACCGGATCTGGGCGGCCAACATCACCGGCCCGTTCCTGTGCGCGGCCGCAGCGGTGCGCCGAATGTCCACCCGGTACGGCGGCCGGGGCGGGGCGATCGTCAACGTCGGCTCGGCGGCGTCCCGGCTCGGATCGCCGGGCGAGTACGTGGACTACGCGGCGTCCAAGGGCGCGTTGGACTCGATGACCCGGGGCCTGTCGCTGGAGGTGGCGGCCGAGGGAATCCGGGTGAACGCCGTCCGGCCCGGCCTGATCCACACCGACATCCACGCGCTCGGCGGCGAGCCCGGCCGGGTCGACCGGGTCGCCCCCAACTTGCCGATGGGGCGCGGCGGGCAGCCCGAGGAGGTGGCCGAGGCGATCCTGTACCTGCTCTCCCCCGGCGCCTCCTACATCACCGGTTCCTTCCTGGACGTGGCCGGCGGCCGCTGACCCGCCGCCAGGTATGAACATCACGCGTTGCCGCGATACCGGTTCGGTCAACGCCCCGGCGCGTCGCCGCCCACCGCCCCTACGGTGGGCGGCATGACCGAGACCGAAATCGCCGCCGCGCCGTTCCTCGACATCCCCGACGTGCTCAACCTCCGCGACGCCGGAGCGGGCGTGTACCGCCCCGGGCTGCTCTACCGCTCGGCGAGCCTCAACCGGCTCACCGACGAGGGCGCGGCCCGCCTGGCGGAACTCGGCATCCGGACGGTCGTCGATCTGCGCAGCATCGCCGAGCTCGCTCACTGGCCCGACCGCCCGATCGGCGAGGACGTCCACTACCTGCACGCACCGATGCTCCCCGACCCGGCCACCACCGAGCTGGCCTGGCCCGAGGACCAGGCCGCGCTCTACCCGTTCATGGCCGAGACCGGCGGCGTCGCCGTCGCCGCCGCCGTCCGGGCGCTGGCCACCGGCTCCCCGGTCCTGGTCCACTGCGCCGTCGGCAAGGACCGCACCGGCCTGACCATCGCCGTCCTGCAGACCCTGGCCGGCCTGCCGGCGGCCGACGTCACCGCCGACTTCCTCCGCTCCAACCTCGGCCTCGGCCTCGACAACGGCCCCGTCCCCTACCTGGACGCCGCCGGCGCGGAACGCCTCTCCCGCCCCGTCGAAGCCACCCACCTGGCCTCCGCCCTGGCCCGCATCGAGGAACTCCACGGCACCCTCGACACCTACCTCCTCAACCACGGCGCCAACACCGAGGACCTCGCCGCACTGCGCACCCTGCGCCCGGCATGACGGTCCGCAATCCGCCCCGCACCTCCGACGAACTGCTGGCCACGCTGAAGCGACTACGGCGCTCCGGCCTGGCGGGGGGCGGCAAGGCGCCGCACAAACCACTGCTGCTGCTCCATCTGATCGGGCAACTGGCAGCGGCGGGCACCAGCGAGACCACCTTCGAGGACGTCGCCGAGCCGCTCGGCGAACTGATCGCCCGGTACGCCCCGTCCGGCCGGGCCGATCCCCGGGAACGCGCCGCGCTGCCGTTCGTCCGGCTGGAGGAGGAACTCTGGGAGACCACCGACCGCTGGTCCCGGCCGCTCCCGCGCGAAGCGGGCGGTGACCGGCTGATCGGGCTCGGGGCCCGCGGCAGGCTGCGCCCGGACGTGGAACGCCTGCTGCTCGACCCGGCCGTGCGGGGCCCCGCGATCACCCTGCTGCTCGCCGAGGCCGACCCCAGCGGTCTGGAGCAGGCCGTCCAGCACCTGACCCACCCGCTCGGCGAGGAACGGTACCGGACGACCACCGCCACCCGGCGGGTGCGCGACAGCAGGTTCGCCAGGGCGGTGCTGGAGCTGTACCAACACGCCTGCGCCTTCTGCCGGTTCGGGGGCCGGCTCGGCGGTGTACCGGTCGGGGTGGAGGCCGCCCATGTCCACGCCCACGGGCAGGGCGGCCCGGACGTGGTGCAGAACGGTCTCGCCCTGTGCGCCCTGCACCACGCCCTGTTCGACTGCGGTGTGCTCGGACTGACGAACCGCCTGACCGTCGCCGTCTCACCGCACTACACGCCCGCCGACGGCCTCGGTGCCCAGGTCCTGGCGCTGGACGGCACCCCGGCCGCGCAGCCGGCCGACCCCGCGCTGGGCGTGGAGGAGGAGTACCGCCGCTGGCACACCGCGCACGTCTTCCAGCACTGACCCGGGCTCGGGTCGTGAGGGGGTGCGCCGGGGCGGGTGGCGGCGTCCACGCGCCGGTGGCGGGCGCTGCCGTTCCCTCCCGGTGGCTCGGCTTGTTGGGCGCGTTACCGTGGGCGGTGCGTCCGGTCCGGTGTCGGAGCCGTCCGCGCAGGTGTCCACCAGCCGTCCGAAGGAGTCCGTCCCATGGCCCGCTTCCCCGTCACCGCCGCCGTCGCCGCCGCCGGTCTGATCGGCGGCTACGCCACCGCCCGGTTCAGCGGCCGGCGTGAGCTGGGCGGCGCCGTTCTGGCCGTTGCCGGGACGGCGGCCGCCGTGCGCTGGCAGCGCCGCTCGGGCACGCCCGTCGCGGCCGGCCTGACCACGCTCTACCTGGCGGCCTTCGGCGGCTCGCACCCGCTGGCGAAGAAGATCGGCGCCTGGCCGGCCGTCCTCACCGTCACCGGTGTGGTGGCCACCGCCTCGGTGCTGGCCACCGGCGAGTAACTCCTCAGCGGGCGGCGAACCGCGCCTCGAAGGCCGCCCGGTTCGCCGAGGGAACGCTGCGGTCCCAGACCGCGAACACCACCCGGTCGAAGGCCGCGCCCCACGCGTCCAGCGCCTGCCCGAACGCGTCCGCGACCTCGGCCGGGTCGTTGCGGAACACCCCGCAGCCCCAGGCGCCGAGCACCAGTTCACGCGCCCCGTGCCGGGCGGCCACCGCCAGCACCCGGGCGGCCCGCTCGGCCAGCACCGGCCCGAGGTCGAGCGCCCGGCCGGGCGAACGCAGCGCCAGCTGGCCCGCGTTGGGCGCCGGCGAGGTGAGGAAGCCGACCCGGTGCGTGCGGGCCAGCAGCTCGCCGTGCCCGTCCCGGATCACCGGCACGCCCGGCGACCAGATCACCCGGTGGCTGTAGTGCAGGTCCGTGGAGGCCCGGTGCGCCTCGTAGTAGTCGGGGGCCTCCAGCAGGCAGCGGTACAGCAGCGCGGCGCGGCAGACGTCCTCCTCCTGGGCCTTGGCGCCGCGCAGGTACCCGCCGCCGGGGTTGCGCGCGGACGCGAAGTTCAGCACCGCGACGCTCCGCCCGCCGTCCGCCACCAGCCGCTGGGCGGCCTGCATGCTGCCCTCCCCCGTCACCTCGGCGGCCCCGCGCAGCGGGCCCGGCCCGGCCCCGAACTCGGCCTCCGGCGGGTAGGACACCGTCCCGGCGCGGGCCTCGGCCAGCTCCTCGGCGATCCGCACTGCCGTCCCGTCCGTGCACCGGTACTCGCCCCGGTCGGCGATCTCCTCGTTCTGCGTGGCGAGTGCCCGCTGCCTGTTGCTCATGCCGGGCACGCTAGCCCGTCGGCTTCCGCCCCGACCAACGTATTTCCGCCCGCCCGCCGGGGAACGCGGACGGGCCCGCCGGGGAACGCCGACCGGCCCGCCGGGGAACGCGGACGGGCCCGCCCCACCGAAGTGGAGCGGGCCCGGTCAGTGCTCAGGCAGAGCGTCAGTTCTTCCAACGCGGCTTGCGGTCGCCGCCGTTGAAGCCACCACGCTCCTCGCGGTTGAAGCCGCCGCGCTCACGGTCACCGAAGGAACGGCCACCACGATCGTCACGGTTGAAGCCACCCTGCGGACGGCCACCGGAGCGGTGGTCGTCGCGGCGGGCGAACGGACGGCCGCCGCGGTCGCCGCCGTTGAAGCCGCCGCGCTCCTCACGGTTGAAGCCGCCGCGCTCACGGTCACCGAAGGAACGGCCACCACGGTCGTCACGGTTGAAGCCACGGTCACGGTCGCCGAACGAACGGCCGCCGCGCTCCTCACGGTTGAAGCCACCGCGCTCACGGTCACCGAAGGAACGGCCACCACGGTCGTCACGGTTGAAGCCACGGTCACGGTCACCGAACGAACGGCCGCCGCGCTCCTCACGGTTGAAGCCACCGCGCTCACGGTCACCGAACGAACGGCCACCACGGTCATCGCGGTTGAAGCCACGGCCGCCACGGTCCTCGCGGTCGCGGTTGTAGGCGGGGCGCTCGTTGCGGGCCTCGCGGTAGGACGGGGTGCGCTCCTCCGCCGCCGGCTCGGCCGCGGCGGCCGGCTGCTCGGCGGTCTCGGTGCCGGCCTCGGCGGTCGCCTCGTCCGTCTCGACCTCGTCCTCGATGCCCAGCTCGGCGCGCTCGCGGGCGGCGCGGGCGGCCAGACGGTCGGCCTCCTCGCGCAGCTCGGTGGCGCGGCGCTGGGCGCGCTCCAGCTCACGGGTGAGCTCGGCGACCTCGCGCTCGGCGGCGCCGGCGATGCCCGACGCGCTCTCGGCCTGCACCTCGACCAGCGAGCGGGCGCCGGTGATCCGGGCCACCTCGGCGTCGAAGGCGTGGTCGAGGATGTGGCGCGAGGCGTCCACGCCCGCGTCCTCCATCAGGCGGAACACGCCGCGGCGCTGGTGCGGCAGCACCAGGGTGACGACGGTGCCGGAGCGGCCGGCCCGGGCGGTGCGGCCGGAGCGGTGCAGGTAGTCCTTGTGGTCGCCCGCCGGGTCGACGTTCAGCACCAGGTCGATGCCGTCGACGTGGATGCCGCGGGCGGCGACGTCGGTGGCGACGACCACGTTGAGGTAGCCGTCCTTGAAGTCGCCGAGGACGCGGGTACGGGCGCCCTGGGTCATGCCGCCGTGCAGCGCGTCGGCCTTCACGCCGGCCTCCAGCAGCTGCTGGGCGACCCGGTCCGCGCCCATCTGGGTGCGGACGAAGATGATGGTGCGGCCCTTGCGGGCGGCGATCGCGTTGGTGATCGGCGCCTTGTCCTTGGGCTTCACGACCAGGATGTGGTGGGTCATGGTGGTCACCGCGCCGGCCGACGGGTCGACCTCGTGGGTGACCGGGCTCTTCAGGTAGCGCTTGACCAGGGTGTCGATCTCGTTCTCCAGGGTGGCGGAGAACAGCAGGCGCTGGCCGCCGGCCGGCACCAGGTCGAGGATCTCGGTGACCTCGGGCAGGAAGCCCATGTCGGCCATCTGGTCGGCCTCGTCGAGGACGGCGATCTCGACCTCGTCCATCTTCGCGGAGCCGCGGTTGATCAGGTCGCGCAGGCGGCCGGGGGTGGCGACCAGCACGTCCACGCCGCGCTCCAGGGCGTAGATCTGGTTGGACATCGAGGTGCCGCCGCAGACCACCTTCAGGCGCAGGCCGAGCACCGAGCCGAACGGCTCCAGCGCGTCGGCGACCTGCATGGCCAGCTCGCGGGTCGGGACCAGGATCAGACCGCGCGGGTGCTTGGCCTTGGTGCGCTCGCCGCCCGCCAGGCGGGTCAGCAGCGGCAGGCCGAAGCTCAGGGTCTTGCCGGAGCCGGTGCGGCCACGGCCGAGGACGTCCTTGCCGGCCAGCGCGTCCGGGATGGTCGCGGCCTGGATCGGGAACGGGGTGGTGACGCCGCGCTTGGCGAGCGCCCGGACGACCTCGTCGTGCAGGCCCAGGTCACCGAAGGTGATGGTCGGCTCGGCGTCGGCGGTGTCGGCCTCCGCGGCGTCGCCGGCGTCGGTCAGCTCGGCGAGCTCCGCGTCCAGCGTGTCGGTGTCGAGAGAGTCGGTGTCGGCGGCGTCGGAGCCGTTCGCGGGCATGGCGAAGCGGGCGTCGTCAACGAGAGACATGCAAAACCTTCCGGAAGTGGCACGCGCCAAAGTCCGGGGGTCTGTTGGAAATACCGCCTCTATGCGGTCAGCCACGGATCGCCGGAACGCGCCAAGGGCGCTCAAAGGTGTAAGGAGCGCCAGCCAAATAGGATCAAACGAACGATCTACCACCATAGGGGAGCCTACGGATCAGAGGCAAATCCCCTGGCCAACGCCCTGAAGCAAGGCCCCGCCGCCGCTTCCGGCACCGGCTGCGGAGCACCGACTGCGAAGCACCCGCCGCGGAGCAGCCGCCGCGGTCAGTGCCCGGACGGTGACTCGCTGGGCTCCACGGGCGTCCCGCTGGGCGTCGGCGAGGGCTTCGCCGAGTGCGAGGGCTCCGGCGCACTGGGCTGCGGCGGGGTCGGCGAGGACGCGCTGCCGCCACCGGTCGGGGTCGGCGGGGGCGTTCCCGGCCCGGCGGGCGTGCCGCTCGGCCCGGGAGTGCCGGCGTTCGTTCCCGGCACCGGCACCGGAGCGCCCTGCAGCCCGACGGCGGGCGGCGTCGGGCCCGGCACGTGCCCGCCCGGGGACGGCACCGCGCCGGGTGACGCGCCGTCAACACTCGGCGCGCCGCCGCGCTCCCCGTGCTGCCCGCCCTGGTGGCCGCCGGTACCGACCCCGGCCTTGAGCGTGGTCGCCGTCCCCGCGCCGGTCGGCTTCACCCGGTCCGGCCCGGCGGGCGGCTGCGCACCCACCGACATGCAGCCGCTCAGTCCGAACGCGGCGATCGCCGCCATCGCCGCCCCCGCCGTCACCCGTCGCCGCGCCGACCCAACCGCCATCACCGAGCCACCTCCCGCACGGCCCGCCCGGGCCGCCCATTCGTTCTCGGGTGCCCAACGCGCGTCCGCCCCGCCGGGACACGGGCAACCGCCGAGCATCAGCCGCACGCCGCCCCCGCGGGCGCACCGCACGGATCATCTGGCGTCGCGTCAACGGACCTCCGACAATGGACGGGTGGAGATGACCAGGGACGAGTTCGAGGCGCTGGTGTCCGACGCGCTGGACCAGATTCCGCCGCAGCTGGCCGCGATGATGGACAACGTGGCGGTCTTCGTCGAGGACGAACCCGATCCCGCCACCCCCGAACTGCTCGGCCTCTACGAGGGCATCCCGCTCACCGAACGCGGCGAGTGGTACGCCGGCGTCCTCCCCGACCGGATCCTGATCTACATGGGCCCGACCCTCCGCCACTGCGACTCCCGGGAGCAGGCCGTCGAGGAGGTCCGCATCACCGTCATCCACGAAGTCGCCCACCACTTCGGCTTCGACGACGACGAACTCCACGGACTCGGCTGGTCCTGAACCCCCGCCACGCCCGCCCCCGAAATCCGTTTTGGCGTTCCCGCCCGGCATCCCATATGCTTCTCGACGTCCCCGAACGCCGGACAAACCGGCCGGAAGGGCCGCAAGCCCTCATCGTCTAGTGGCCCAGGACGCCGCCCTTTCAAGGCGGTAGCACGGGTTCGAATCCCGTTGGGGGTACGCAGTACCGTAGTAAGGTCCTGTGCGGAGCAATCCGCATGAGGTCCCGTGGAGCAGTTGGTTAGCTCGCCACCCTGTCAAGGTGGAGGTCGCGGGTTCAAGTCCCGTCGGGATCGCTCGTCTCGCAAGAGACGGTGCAGTACGGCCAGGTAGCTCAGTTGGTACGAGCGTCCGCCTGAAAAGCGGAAGGTCGCCGGTTCGACCCCGGCCCTGGCCACATCGCCTGACCAGGCACGATGCCCTCGAAGCAGCTCGCTTCGGGGGCATTTTCGCGTCCACTGACGCCAACGCCAACGGCCCCGAACCGCGGCGCGCCACCCGGTCAGCGCCGACAGTGGGTCGTCCGCGAGAGTCTGTCGAGCGACGTGTCGATGGCCGACATCCTCGCCGTGCAGCGGGAGGCCCGGGGCGAACGGCCCGTCGGCAAGTCCTGCGCGAGCCGGATCTCGCATCCGCTGCGCCGTCGAAGTGATCAACTGACGGCCCGCGAGGCCGCAGGGCAGCCTTTCTGACACGCCTTCGAACGCCCGGCCCGCCGGCCGACGGCCCTGGCGGGGGGTCAGGTGTCCGTGGGGATCGGGAGGGAGCCGGTCAGGGCCTGGCGGGCGAATTCGACGACGTGGGCGCGGAGGTCGGGTTGGGTGGTGCCGAGGACGAGGCGGGTCATCTGGGGGACGGCGGTGGGCCAGGCGGCGAGGCCGATCAGGCTCAGTAGGCAGGCGGCGACCTGCGGGGACGCCTCGGTGCCGAAGGTCGCGGCGAGGGCGGCGACCTTCTGTTCGTAGTGGGTGGCGCGCCGGGCCTCGTTGGGCAGGGCGGCGTCGCGATAGTGCAGGCCCTCCCAGAGGCAGAGCCGGATCAGGACGGGGTTGGCCCGGTGGAAGTCGTAGACCCGTCCCACGTATTCGGCGGGGTCGTCGCCGGGCTGCAGCGGGACGGCTTCGGTGAGTTCGTCCAGGGCCGCGGCGACGACCTGGTCGAAGAGCTTCTGCTTGCTGCCGAAGCAGCCGTAGATGCGTTCCTTGTTCACGCCGGCCAGCTCCGCGATCCGGTCCACGCGGCCGCCCGCGATGCCGTGCGCGGCGAACTCTTCCCTGGCGGCGGCGAGCAGCCGTTGCTTGGTGGACGTCGGTTCCTGGGTCATGCGCTCAGCGTAGGGCGGCAGGGGACGGCATGCCAACCAACTGGATGGTTGACGCCAACCAGTTGGTTGGCTACCGTCGCGGTACGCGCCCGCGCCCCGAGGAGACCGTCATGGCCGAGACCGCCGCCACCGCCGCAACCGCCGCCGTCACCACCCACCCCGCCCCGTCGGTGCACGTCCGTGCCCTGATCACCTGGCTCGCCGTCTTCCCGTCGATCACGACCGCCCAGATGCTGCTCGGGCCGTCGCTGGACGGCCTGCCGGCGCCCTTGCGGGTGCTGGTCATCACCGGCGTGGTGGTTCCCGCCGTGGTGTACCTGTTCGTCCCGGCGCTGCTGAAGGCCCGGGTGGCGCTGCTGCGGCGGCGCACCCGGTGATCAACGCCGCAGCGCCTTGCGGGTGTTGCGGACCCGGCGGTGCGCGCGCTGGACGCCGGACAGGGCGTGCAGGCGGCCCGCCACGGTGAGGCGGTACTTGAGGCGCAGGACGGGCGGGAGCGCGGCGAGGTGTTCGGGGCCGATGGCGCTGAGCAGCCGGGTGACGTGCCGGTGGTAGGCGTGCCGGTAGTCGCGGTCGCCGTCGGGGACGGTCCAGAAGAACATCGGGATCTCCTCGACCAGGGTGTTGTGGTCGTAGGCCCGCAGGTGTGCGCGGAAGGCGGGTTCGGGGCGGTCCAGCAGCCAGCCGCGGACGAGTTCGATGGAGCGCACCCGGTCGGCCAGGCCGCGCGGGTCGGTGCGGCGCTGGGTGATGGAGCGGTCGCCGTCCTCGCGGATCCGCCAGTGGTAGACGGGCTCGGACAGCACGTCGACGCTCTTCGCCAGGAAGTGGTGCGGGACGCTGACGGGGGCGTCCTCGTACAGCATGCCCTCGGGGTACTGGAGGCCGGCCGCGGTGAAGAAGGAGCGGCGGTAGACCTTGTTCCAGGCGGTGCGGTCGGTGACCAGGGCGGGCAGCTGGCCGATGTGGGTGCGCAGCCGGGTCTCGGCGAACGGGCGGCGGTGCGCGTGCGAGGGTTCGAGTCCGGTGCCGCGCAGCCGCAGCGCGTTGCCGGCGGCGAAGTCGGAGCCGGTCTCGTCCAGGGTGCTGATCATCAGCCGGTAGGCGTGCGGGGGCAGGGTGTCATCGCTGTCGGCGAAGGCCAGGTACTCGGTGCCGGGGGTGAGGTGGCGCACGCCGGTGTTGCGGGCGGCGCCGAGGCCCAGGTTGGGTTGGCGGAGCAGCCGGAAGCGCGGGTCGCGGGCGGTGTACTGCTCGGCGAGGGCGGTGCTGGTGTCGGTGGAGCCGTCGTCCACCAGGACGCATTCGAAGTCGGTGAAGCTCTGGGCGGCGATCGAGTCCAGGCAGTCGACGAGGTACCGCTCGACGTTGTACACCGGGACGACGACGGAGAGTCGGGGGACCATCGGCAGCGCGGCCTTTCGGGCGGGGCGCGCCCGAGTGGTGCTGGCGGACGGGCGCCGGGCGAGGACGCGGGGAGCGTATCGGCGCGGAACTGCCGTGTCGGAAACGGGAGATGACGTGAAGGAGGCGGAGCGGCGAGCCCCGGCCCGCGGGGCGTGCGCGCGAGGGCGCACGGCAACCCGCCGAACGAGCGCCGCTGCCCACCCCCGTGGGGCAACGGCGCCCGAGCATCAGAATGCCGATCCTGCCGATCCGCCCACACCGTGTCAACTATCGTGGATTCAAGAGTGACGAACCAACGCCCACGGTGGCCTGTCCGCACGGTTTCGGCACCAATCCCCCAACGATCGTTCAGAACGGTGTTATCGATGGGATACGCCCGGGGGTAAAGACCCTCTATGATCCGGCACATGCCCACGGACTCCTCCCGCGCCGAAGCACCGGACTTCGCCAGCCGCTTCCGGCGTCTGATAGCGGTGATCTACCCCAAGGACCTCGGCCGGCCCTGGCGGGACTCCGAAATCGCCGAAGGCACCGGGCTGAGCGGCACGTACATCGGCAACCTGCGCAAGGGCACCCAGAAGCCGAGCCTGGAGAACGCCGTCCGGATCGCCAAGTTCTTCGGCGTCCCGCTGGACTACTTCTCCGACTCGGAGACCGCCAGCGCGGTCGAGCGCGACCTGCGCAGGATCGAGGCGCTGCGCGACGCCCGGGTGGAGCGGATCGCCATGCGGGCGGCCGGCCTGCCGCCGGAGATGCAGGACGCCGCACTCACTATTGTGGAGCAGTTGCGGCGGGCCGTCGGCCTGCCGACCGGCCAGTCGGACGAGGCCGGACCAGTCACGTGACGGAGCGTCAGCAGGTGCCGCTGGGACACTGGCGGCTCCCGGAGGGGGTCGACGTGCGGGGTGTGGGGAGCGGTCTCGGGCGGACCCGCCGCCGGATGCGGGCGGTCGCGCGCGAACTGCGCCTGCCGCCGCTGAGCACCGTGGAGGAGCTGTGCGGAGCGGTCTCCGCCCACCTGGACCGGCCGATCCGGATCGCGCCGCGCCGGATGCAGGTCGGCGAGCCGTCCGGCTTCGTGGAGCGGCTGTCCGCCGAGGACGTGATCCACGTCGAGCAGGAGACCTCCGGGCTGCACCGCGCGCACATCGTCTGCCACGAGCTGGCGCACCTGCTGTGCGGGCACCTGAGCGAGCCGCCGTCGCCGGACGAGGACCCGTCGCTGGTCGAACTGCCCACCATCGACCCGGAGATGCTCCGGCTGGTGCTCGGCCGCTCGCACTACGACGACGCCGCCGAGGAGGAGGCGGAGGTGCTCGGCGCCGAGCTGATGCGCGCCCTGGTGCTCGCCCCGGGGGCCGGCACCACCTCGCAGCTCGCCCCCGCGCTGGAGCACCGCAAGGGACAGCATGTCTGAACTGCCCTACAACCTGGTCTACTTGGGCATCGGCGCGGCCGCCTGGGTGGTGGCCGGGCTGAAGCTGCGGGCCTGGCGGCGCGAACCGTCCTTCGGCCTGCTGGTGGTCGCCCTGGCGATCGCCTCGCCGGCCACCGCCTTCCTGCTGGCCTCCCCGCTGCTGTACCGGGCGATCGGGCACCTCACCGGCGTCGGCAACCTGGCCACCCTGCTGGTCTACCTGGGCATCGTCGGCTTCTCCGCCGGCGCGGTGGTCCTGGCGCTGGTCTGGGCGCCGCCCGAGCAGCGCTCCGGCACCGAGGTGTGGGCGCCGCTGGACGACCGGCTGCGCCGCCGGGTGCGCCGCCGCACCGCCGTGTTCGCCGCGCTGGTGCCCGTGCTGGTGGCACTCTTCCTGATCGGCGGCCCGTACCGGCCCGAGACGCCGCTCACCTTCGACACCACCTTCGCCCCGCGCACCGCCACCGCCCTGTTCCTGGCGATCTACCAGGGCCTGTACGCCTTCGCGCTGATCGACATCGGCCGGGTCTGCCTCGGCCACGCCGCCCGGCTCCCCGCCGGCTGGCTGCGCCGCGGCATCCGGCTGCTGGCCGCCGGCGCGCTCACCGCCTGCGGCTACGTGGTGTGCAAGCTCGCCGCGATCGCTCTCGCGTACGCCGGCGTCAATGACGTCGACTGGCTGAGCACCGCGCTCGGCCCGCTCTTCGCCACGCTCGGCGCGGTCGGCATCACCCTCGGCTTCGCCGGCCCGGCCGGCGCCGCCTGGACCCGCCGCCGGGCCGACTTCCGGGCGCTGCGCCCGCTGTGGGACCTGGTCTACCGGGCCGACCGCCGGCTCGCCCTGGAGGGCCCGCCGTCGCCCGCCTGGCGCGAACGCGCCGCCCTGCGCGACCTGGAGTGGCGCACCACCCGGCGCGGCCTGGAGATCCGCGACGGCCAGCTGACGCTGCGCCCGTGGATCGACCCGGCGGCGGTCCGGGGTGCCGAACGGTCCGCCGCCGAAGCCGCGCTCGGCCCCGAGGAGCGGGACGCGCTGGTGGTCGCCGCCGCACTGCGCTCCGCGGTCGGCGCGCTGGCCGCCGGGACGGTGCCGCGCCCGCGCGAGGAGCAGCCGGTGCTGCCCGGCCTGGACGCCGACCCCGCCGAGGAGCGCGCCCACCTGGTGCTGGTCGCCTCCTTCCTGCAATCCCCGCTGCTGGAGCGGGCATTGGCCGACCGCTCATGACCGCCGGGCACCCGTGACGGCCCGGGCAGTCGTGACAGCCGGGCCGCCCCGCGACGCGTTCGCCGCGCTGGTGCTGCACCGGGCCCCGCAGCGGGCCCGGGTCGGCCTGACACTCGGCTTCGTACGCACCTTCGCCGTCCCGGAGATCGCCGAAGTACTGTCCGCCACCGGCAAGTTGGCCTCCGCGCCGAAAGCCCGGGCGAAGGCCACCGGGGCCATGATGTTCGCGCTGATCGGCCACGGAGTGGACAGCGAAGCCGGCCGGGAGATCGTCGCCGAGCTCGCCGCGATGCACCGACTGCCGGGCGTGGACGCCGAGTTGATGCGCTACGTGCTGGCCTGCTTCACCGTCTGCCCGGTGGAGTTCACCGCCCGGGGCGGCCGTGTGACGCCCGCCGAACGAAAGGCCGCGTTCGCTTTCCAGGCCGAGCTGGCCGCCGCCCTGGAGCTGCCCGCGCTGCCCGGCCCGGACCTGGACCGGATCGCCGCCTGGATGCGCGAGTTCGAGGCCGCCCGGTTCGCCCCCAGCCCGGCCGGCCGGGCCCTGTGGCAGTCCGTCTCCGGCCTGTTCGCGTCCCGCCTGCCCGGCCCGCTGGCCCGCCACGCCCCGGCCTTCGCCACCGCCCTGCTGGACGCCCCGCTGCGCGCCGCCCTCGACGTCCCCCGCCCCGCCTGGCCGCTGCGCGCAGCCGCCGCCCTCGCCTTCCGACTGGCCCGCTGACTGCCCGCCCCGCCTGGCCGCTGCGCGCGCAGAAGCCGCCAACGCCTCACGGCGCACCCACAGTCCGCCCGCCCCGGCCCTCGCCACCGCTCTGCTGGGCGCCCTGCTGCGCGCCGCCCTCGACATCCCCCGCCCCGCCTGTTCGCGTCCCGCCCGCCCGGCCCGCCGGGTTGCCCGGCCCGCCGGCCGAAGCTCAGCGCGAGCCGTGCACCCGGCGGTGGCTCCAGACCATCAGGCCGAGCAGGATCAGGCCCGACAGCATCAGGCTCAGCCCGGTCGGCCAGCCCGCCAGCGGCAGGCTCGGCACCAGCACCGCGGCGACGCCGGCGCCGATCAGCCCGAGCCCGGCCAGCACCGAGCCGGCGATCCGCCAGCGCGAGGCGACGCTGGCCTCGACGCCCGCCATCGCCCGCACCCGTACCGGCTCGACGAACCGGGACAGCGCCGGGATCGCCCGGGCCAGCAGAATCAGCCCGGCCAGCAGGAGCAGCGTGCCGGGCCCGGGCAGCACCAGCAGCACCACGCCGACCGAGACCAGCGTGACCCCGGCCGCGCCGAGGGCCACCCTGGCCACTGGGTGGACGGTGTCCGGGTCCGCTTCGAATGCCGGCCGCTGCTGTTCGCTCATCACTCCACGGTAACCGGATCGCCGGGCGAACAGGCAAGCGTGCTCAGGGCCTGGTCAGCGCCTCGATGCTGTGCCCGTCCGGGTCCTTCACGTACACGCCGCGGCCGCCGTTCCAGTGGTTGATCCGGCCGGGCTGCTGGGAGAACGGGTCGGCCCAGTGGGTGAGGCCCTGCGCCTGGATCCGGCCGTAGATCGCGTCGAACTCGTCCTCGGAGACCAGGAACGCGTAGTGCTGCGGCGTGATCGGGCCCGCGACGGTCATCACGTCGAGCGTCACGCGGTTGCCCAACTGCACGGCCAGGAACGGCTCGTGGACTTCGGCGTCGGGCAGGCCGAGCAGGCCGGTCAGGAAGTCGGCGGTGGCCTGTCGGTCCCGGGCGGCCACGATGGTGTGGTTGAGCTCTATCGGCATGGTGCACGGCCTCTCGTTCCGGAGCGGGGTGATCTCACGCACCTCGACGGTAGGACTTCAAGCGTGCTTCAGGTCAAGAGCCGCTGACCTGCGGCGTTCCCCCGACCCGCAGGTCGGGGGAACGCCGGCCGGGTCACATGCCGTTCTTGCGGATCGCGGTGTAACCGGACAGCTTCGACATCGACACCTCGTGCGAGATGCAGCCGTTGCTGCCGGAGTCCTCAAGGATGATCGCCTTGGTGTGCGCGGCGTCCGCCCAGCCGCCGAACAGCACCACGTGCTGGTTCTTGTCGCCGCTCTCGTGGTGGATCACCAGCGCGTCGCCGGGCATCAGGTCGCTCTTGTTGATGTGGTGCGCGATGCCGGCGCTCTCGCTGATCAGCGGGCCGGTCGAGGTGCCGCCGCCGTCGGTGGACAGGCCCCAGGCCGCCGAGACGAAGCCGGAGCAGTCGACCCGGTAGCCGTTGGTGACGGCGCCCTGGCTGTAGCCGAGCTTGCGCTCGACCCGCTCCATCGCCCGCTCGACCATCGCCTTGCGCTCGTCGGAGACCCCGTCCAGGTGCGGCTGGTCCACCACGCCGCCGCCCTGGCCGTTGCGCGGGTGCCACTTGTGGGTGGGCGACCAGTCGTCCCAGCCCGTGCCGTTGATCACCCTGGTCTTCCAGTCGCCGCTGGACCGGTCCTTGATCTTCGGGCCGTCGTGCAGGCCGCCCGGGCGGGTGGAGATCCCGGAGCCGTCGTTGCCGCTGGTGTCCCCGCCGCCGGTGTTCGGCGACTTCGGCTGCGGCGCGCGGCTGCCGCCGCCCGTGCTGCCACCGCCCGTGCTGCCGCCGCCGTGCCCGCCGGTGCCGTCGCCACCGGTGTTCGGCGACTTGGGCTGCTCCGGGTGGCTCCCGCCACCACCGCTGCCACTACCGCCGCCGCCGTTGCCGACGCCCGCGATGCCGGTGCTCGGCGACTTCGGCTGCGGCTTGTCCTCGCCGTGCAGCTTGTTGAGGATGTCGGCGATGCCCTGCTCGACCTCGTTGTACCGGGCGATCATCTTCTTGAGCTTCGCCGCGTCCTCGCCGAGCTCGCGGGTGAGCTTGTCCTTGGTCTTCATCAGCGCGTCGGCCTTGTGGCTGATGTCGTCGACATCCCGCTTCACCTCGGCGAGCACCGGACCCGCCCCGACGACTCCCATGATGAAACCGGAGAACACATCGGTGGCCGCCGCCTTCGCGACCGTGGCCTTGATGTGCCCGACCTGCTGGGTCATCTCCGCCATGCGCTGGTTCAGCTGCTCGAAGTCCCGCATGATCTTCACCAGCTCGTCCGGCCGGAAGCCGAACTGTTTCCCCGTCATCGCACACGCCCCCCTACCTCGGCGACGGCCCCCCTGGCCGTTCGCCCCAAGACTGTCCCGATTCTCTCGCAGCGGACAGCACGGGACCCGGCCGGGGGTGGTCAACCCCGGGCCGGGCCCCGCGCGGTGAGTACGCGTCAGTCGACGCCGTTGCGGCGGTACGGCTGGTACGCGGAGCCACCGTGGAAGTACGGGTAGGGGATCTCCCTGGAGACCATGCCCGCGTCGCCACTGTCCTCGATGCCGATGTAACGGGTGTGGGCGGCGTCCACCCAGCCCCCGAACAGCACCGTGTGATCGTTGGAGATCATCGCGTCACCCGGCTGCAGGTCGTTCTTGCCGATGTGGTGCGACACGTTGCCCTGCATCAGCCCGATGGTGTTCAGACCCGGGCCGGGCAGGCCCCAGGCACAGGACACCAGGCCCGAACAGTCCACCCGGTAGCCGTTGGTGACGGCGCCCTGGCTGTAGCCGAGCTTGTGCTCGGCGCGCTCCAGTGCGCGCTCCACCATGGCCCTGCGCTCCGGCGACAGCCCTTCCAGCTTGGGCCTGGCCTTCACACCGAGGCCCTCGCCGTTCTTCTTGTGCTTCTTGCCGGACCAGGAGTCCCAGCCGCTGCCGTTGATGATCTTGGTCTTCCAGTCACCGGTAGAGCGGTCCTTGAGCTTCGGCCCGTCGTGCTTCCCACCGGGCCCGCCGGCCGGCGTGCCGGTGCCACCGCCGCTGTCGGTGCCGGTGTTCGGCGACTTCGGCTGCGGCGTGTGACTCCCGCCACCACCGGTGCTGCCACCGCCGCCGCCGTGGCCGGCGCCGTCGATACCGGTGCTCGGGGACTTCGGCTGCTCGGCGTGACCGCCGCCGCCACCGCCCCCGCTGTTGCCGCCGCCGTTGCCCACACCGTCGATGCCGGTGTGCGGGGACCCGGGCTGCGGCCTCTCGTCGCCCTTGGGCTTGTTCATCTCGTCGGCGATCTTCTTCTCGACCGCCTCGTAGTGGGCGATGAGCTTCTTGATCTTCGCTGCGTCCTCGCCGAGCTCGCGGGTGAGCTTGTCCTTGGTCCGCATCAGCGCCTCGGCCTTGCTGCTGATGTCGTCGACATCCCGCTTCACCTCGGCGAGCACCGGACCCGCCCCGACGACTCCCATGATGAAACCGGAGAACACATCGGTGGCCGCCGCCTTCGCGACGGTCTCGCCGATGTGCCCGACCTTCTTGGTCATCTCCGCCATGCGCTGGTTGAGCTGCTCGAAGTCGCGCTGGATCCGCACCAGCTCTTCCGGCCGGAAGCCGAACATCTTCCCCGTCATCGAAGGATGTCCCCTCGTTCTCCGTCCGTGGCCCGGCCCCGGACGATCTCCGCCGTCCGGATCCGGATCACAACACGCTGGCGAGGCGCTTCACCGAGTCGCCGAGCTGGTTGAGCTCGTCCGCGACCCCGTTCAGCTCCCGCACCCGGCCCTGGGCGTGCGCGGTGAACGCGTCCGCCGCCGCACCGTGCCAGGACATGTGCGACAGCAGCGAGTTGACGTCGCCGCCCAGCTGCTCGACCTGCTTGGCCATCTCGGCCAGCTCCTGCGCGATCTTGTTGAGCTCGGCGTCGGCGTCGCCGAACATCTTGCCGAGCGCCCAGTGCGCGATCTCGGCCGGCGCCATGACGATGTCCTTGCCGACCTTGGCCACGTCACCGACGAAGTCACCGACGTCGCTGACCACGTTGCCTATGTCGCCCAGAATGCCCATCAGAACTCCCCCTGTTCCCCGTCAAACCGTTCCTCCCAAGGCTAGTCAGTACTGCCTCCGAGCGAAACGGGCGGGTGCCCGTCAATACCTGCGGTTGACCTACGGGCGGGTGTTCGCGGTCCGCCCGCCGCGCCTGTGACACTGGAGGCTCGTAACAAAACCGAGGTGCGCCCCGGCCCCGACTTTATGCAACCTAGAGGGATGCCCGCAGTGAGTTCTCCCGTAGCCCCGCAGCCCGCCCCCACGCTCGCGGAGCTGGCCGCCCGGCTGCCCGGCCTGATGCTGCGCGACATGCAGCGCCTCGGCCGCCGCCTGGAGGGCACCCGCAAGGTCCGTTCGGCCGAGGCCCGGGGGAAGATCCTGGCCGAGCTGGCCGCCGACTTCGACCGCTCCGAACTGCGGGTCGCCGACCGCCGGGCGGCGGTCCCCGAGATCCGCTACCCGCAGGAACTGCCGGTCGCGCAGAAGAAGGACGAGATCCTGGCCGCCGTCCGCGACCACCAGGTGGTGATCGTGGCGGGCGAGACCGGCTCCGGAAAGACCACCCAGATCCCGAAGATCTGCCTGGAGCTCGGCCGCGGCGTGCAGGGCCTGATCGGCCACACCCAGCCCCGCCGGATCGCCGCCCGCACGGTCGCCGAACGCGTCGCCGAGGAGCTGAACACCCCGCTCGGCGAGGCCGTCGGCTGGAAGGTCCGGTTCACCGACCAGGCCGGCCAGGACACCCTGGTCAAGCTGATGACGGACGGCATCCTGCTGGCCGAGATCCAGACCGACCGAGACCTGCGCCAGTACGACACCCTGATCATCGACGAGGCGCACGAGCGCAGCCTGAACATCGACTTCCTGCTCGGCTACCTCAAGCAGCTGCTCCCCCGCCGCCCCGACCTCAAGGTGATCATCACCTCGGCCACCATCGACCCGGAACGCTTCGCCGAACACTTCGACGACGCCCCGATCATCGAGGTCTCCGGCCGCACGTATCCGGTCGAGGTCCGCTATCGGCCGATCCTCGACGACAGTGATGCCGAGGACGATGCGGACACTGCACCGGACCGGGACCGCGACCAGATCCAGGGGATCTGCGACGCGGTCGAGGAGCTCCAGTCCGAGGGCCCGGGAGACATCCTGGTGTTCCTCTCCGGAGAGCGCGAGATCCGCGACACCGCCGACGCGCTGACCAAGCTGAAACTGAAGTTCACCGAGATCCTGCCGCTGTACGCCCGGCTCTCCTCCGCCGAACAGCACCGGGTCTTCCAGCGCTCCACACAGCGTCGGGTGGTGCTCGCCACCAACGTCGCCGAGACCTCGCTGACCGTCCCCGGCATCAAGTACGTGATCGACCCGGGCACCGCCCGCATCTCCCGCTACAGCCACCGCACCAAGGTCCAGCGCCTGCCGATCGAGGCGGTCAGCCAGGCCAGCGCCAACCAGCGCAAGGGCCGCTGCGGCCGCACCTCGGACGGCATCTGCATCCGGCTGTACTCGGAGGAGGACTTCCTCTCCCGCCCCGAGTTCACCGACGCGGAGATCCTGCGCACCAACCTGGCCTCCGTCATCCTCCAGATGACGGCGGCGGGCCTCGGCGACATCGCCGCCTTCCCGTTCCTCGACCCGCCGGACTCCCGCAACATCAAGGACGGCGTCAACCTGCTGCACGAGCTGGGCGCCCTGGACCCGGCCGAGAAGGACCACCGCAAGCGCCTCACCCCGCTCGGCCGCAAGCTCGCCCAGCTCCCGGTCGACCCGCGGATGGCCCGCATGGTGCTGGAGGCCGACCGCCTCGGCTGCGTCCGCGACGTGATGGTGATCGCCTCCGCGCTGTCCATCCAGGACCCGCGCGAACGCCCCGCAGAGAAGCGCCAGGCCGCCGACGAGCGGCACCGCCGCTTCCACTCGGAGACCTCCGACTTCCTCTCCTACCTGGCGATGTGGCGCTACGTCAGGGAGCAGCAGAAGGAGCTGTCCTCCTCGGCGTTCCGCCGGATGTGCAAGTCCGAGTTCCTCAACTACCTGCGGATACGGGAGTGGCAGGACGTCTACGTCCAGCTGCGCACCATCGCCAAGCAGCTCGGCGTCACCATCGAAGAACCGCACGACGATGCCGAGCCGGACGCCGACCGGATCCACCAGGCGCTGCTCTCCGGCCTGCTCTCCCACCTCGGCCTGTTCGACGTGGAGAAGCGCGAGTACGCGGGCGCCCGGGGTGCCCGGTTCGCGGTGTTCCCGGGGTCGGGGCTGTTCAAGAAGCCGCCGCGCTGGGTGATGTCCGCCGAGCTGGTGGAGACCTCCCGGCTGTGGGCCCGGATCAACGCGAAGATCGAGCCGGAGTGGGTGGAGCCGCTCGCCCCGCACCTGATCAAGCGCAGCTACAGCGAGCCGCACTGGGAGAAGAAGGCCGGCGCGGTGCTGGCCTACGAGAAGGTCACCCTGTACGGCCTGCCGATCGTCGCCCAGCGCAAGGTCAACTACGGCCGCGTCGAGCCCGAACTGTGCCGTGAGCTGTTCATCCGCTCCGCCCTGGTGGAGGGCGACTGGGAGACCCACCACAAGTTCTTCGCGGAGAACCGCAAGCTGCTCGACGAGGTCGAGGAGCTGGAGAACCGGGCCCGCCGCCGGGACATCCTGGTGGACGACCAGACCCTGTTCGACTTCTACGACGCCCGCCTGCCCGAGGACATCGTCTCCGCCCGGCACTTCGACGCCTGGTGGAAGAAGACCCGCCGCGACCAGCCAGACCTGCTCAATTTCGAGAAGTCGATGCTGATCAACGACTCCGCGGACGGCGTCACCGAGGCCGACTACCCGGACGTCTGGCAGCAGGGCAAGCTGCGCTTCCCGCTGACCTACCAGTTCGAGCCGGGCAGCGACGCGGACGGCGTGACGGTGCACATCCCGCTCGCGGTGCTCAACCAGGTGGTCGCGGACGGCTTCGACTGGCAGATCCCGGGCCTGCGCGAGGAGTTGGTCACCGCCTGGATCCGCTCGCTGCCGAAGGCGATCCGCCGCAACTTCGTGCCCGCCCCGGACTACGCCCGGGCCGCGATGCGCGAGCTGACCGACCGCCAGGAGCCGCTGCTGCCCACCCTGGAGCGGGTGCTGCACCGGATGTCGGGCCTGCCGATCCCGCCGGAGGCCTGGGACGAGGAGCGGATCCCCGACCACCTGAAGGTCACCTTCCGGGTGGTGGACGGCAAGCGGAAGCTCGCCGAGTCCAAGGATCTGGAGGAGCTTCGCCAGGGCCTGCGGCCGAAGCTGTCGGCGACGCTGTCCAGCGCGGCGTCCGGCCGCGGCATCGAGCGCACCGGCCTGACCGCCTGGCCCACCGACCTGCCGGTCCTGCAGCGCACCTTCGAGCAGCGCACCCGCGGCCACTCGCTGCGCGCCTACCCGGCGCTGGTGGACGAGGGCGCGAGCGTCGGCATCAAGCTGTTCGACACCCCCGAGGCCCAGCAGCGCGCCATGTGGGAGGGCACCCGCCGGCTGCTGATGCTGCAGATCAACTCGCCCGCCAAGTCGATCCAGGGCCGCCTGGGCAACCAGGCCAAGCTGGCGCTGTCGTACAACCCGCACGGCTCGATCCCGGCGCTGTTCGAGGACATCGTGGCGGCGGCCACAGACCGCCTGATGACGTTGTCGGGCGGGGTGGCCTGGGACTCGGAGGCGTTCACGGCGCTGTACGACAAGGTCCGGGCGGACCTGTACGAGCTGTCCGCGGACACCACGCTGAAGACCGCGGCGGCGCTGATCGCCTTCCACCGGGCCTCGAACCGGCTGAAGTCGGTCTCCAGCCCGGTGCTGCTGTCCGCGGTGAACGACGTCCGCCTGCACCTGGCCTCGCTGGTGCACCCGGGCTTCGTCACCGGCACCGGGTGGCAGCGCCTGGGCGATCTGAAGCGCTATCTGATCGCCGTGGACCGCCGCCTGGAGGCGCTGCCCGACCACCCGCAGCGCGACCTGCAGAACCTGCTGAAGGTGCAGGCGGTGCAGCAGGCGTACGGCGAGCTGCTGGCGAGGGTGCCGGCCGGCCGGGAGCCGTCGGCGGAGATCCGGGCGGTCCGCTGGATGATCGAGGAGCTGCGGGTGAGCTTCTTCGCACAGGGGCTGGGCACGCCGACGCCGGTTTCCGAGAAACGCATCCTGAAGGCGATGGAGGCGGCCGCGGCGACCCTCTGAGGCCCGTCGGGAGCCGGTTCGACCTGGGGGGTCGTGATGCAGTACGATCTGTCTTGTTCGCAGGCGAGAGCAGGCGGGCAAGGATCAGATCACTGGTCCCGTGGAGCAGTTGGTTAGCTCGCCACCCTGTCAAGGTGGAGGTCGCGGGTTCAAGTCCCGTCGGGATCGCAGGAGCGCAGGGCCCGGAACTTCGAGTTCCGGGCCCTATCGCTTTTCCGGGGCGCGCACAAGATAACGGTGCTGTGATCACCGTCACTGACGCCCTTTCAGGAACCGACTTCCAGGGCATCCCCGCAAAGGGCTCAGATTTAATATGTAAAATTGTACTGTCTTTACCGGGAATTCCCCCCACCCCCACCAGCCCCACGGGAATCCCGCATTCCGGCTCCGAACATGCCGAAGGGCCGCACCCCCGACCCGGCGGAGTCGGAGAGGCGGCCCTTGGGACCTGCCGAGCGCGTTTTCCCGACCCGGCGGAGTCGGGGGGCGCGCCCGGGGGAAAGCTTGGGATCAGACCTCGGTGCGCTGGGCCGGAATACCGGCCAGCAGGGCACGCACCTCCGCCTCGCGGTAGCGGCGGTGGCCGCCGAGGGTACGAATCGACGTGAGCTTGCCTGCCTTGGCCCAGCGGGTCACCGTCTTGGGGTCCACGCGGAACATGGTGGCGACCTCTGCCGGCGTCAGCAGGGGCTCGGCGTCAGGGGTACGAGCGGTCATGAGCGGCCTCCTCGGGAGAACCGAACCAGGGCGGTTCTATCCTTCAAATTCTGCACCTTGACCCGTGATGCCCGAAATGGCACGGACGGGCCGAGTCGGTAATAGGACGAACGGCTTGTCCTGGTGTCTACAACTACACCATCCGTCCAGCCCTATCGGCCAAACCGTCAAAATTGACCCCTCACGGGTTCAAGGGCGACGGATGGCCATGGACCACCCCATAGCGGACAGTTACGCACCGGTGACGTCCGGTCACGGTGCGCACGCCCGAGAGGGCTTGGGTTGGTTGTCCCATTTTGGCACATAGGTCTGAGTTGGCGTCAACGGTGAGTAGTGTCACGTTTCTCGGCTATTGACCCGATCTGGGACCATAGTCCCAAAATCCCTCCCAATGGTATGGACCATCCTCTCCTCTCGCGCCGGCATTCGACCAGGGGGCAAGTTCTGACGCCCCCTCAGCCCCTCCCGGCCCCCCTGAGCCTCCCCCGTCCCCGGGCCGATCACGCTCAGGAGGCCTGCCGCAGCGCCAGCACCCGCCGCCAGCGCACCGTCAGGGCCTCGTAGCGGCGCTGCGCCGCCGCGCTGTCCCCGGCCCGCAGGGCGGCCAGGCCGTCCGCGAGTTCGCCCACCGAGTGCTCCTCGGCCAGCGCCCGCGGGCCGAGCAGCTGCACCAGGCCGCCGTAGTCGAGCTCCACCAGCGAGCGCGGATGGAACTCCTCCAGCCAGCGCCCGATCTCCTCCGCGCCCTCCGCGAGCGCCGCACCGGCCGCGCTCCCGGGCACCTCGGCCGTGGGGACGGCGGTGCGCAGCGCCCGGTAGGCCCGGGCCACCCGGCGGCGGGCCTGCACCATCGGCGTCAAGTAGAACAGTGCGGCCGGCTCCGGCCGTTCGCCGTCCCCGGCGGAGCCGTACTCGCCGGCCGGCAGGTGGTGGCGGTCCTCCTCGCCGAACGCCAGGAACCAGTGCAGCGGCACCTCCCAGCGGCTGGCGCGGATCCACGGCCGGGCGTCGGGGTGCTCCCGCTGCCACCGCGCCCGCTCGGCCTCGGCGGCGGCCCGCAGGGGCGACGGCAGCACGGTGTCCACCAGGTGCGCGGGCAGCGTCCGGCGCAGCTCCTGCAGGGCCAGCCAGCCGCGCAGCCGGGTCGTCCAGGGGCAGATGTAGGTGACGCCGTCCGCGAGCCGCACGTAGGCGTGCCCGTCCTCCTGGTCGGGCAGCGGACGGGGCGTCAGGGCGGCCAGCGCGGCCAGGGCGGCGCGCTGTTCGGCGAGCGCGGCGCCGGTCACCGGCCGGCCGGGCCCGCCGGTGTCGGGGCCGTGCGCGGCCGCGTAGGCCTGCCAGCGGGCCCGGTCCGGTTCGGGGTAGGCGGCCAACGGCTCGTAGACCCGCAACTGGGCGGTGTACGGCGGGAGCACGGAGGTGCGCGGGGCGGTCACGCTCCGCATGTTCGCATGCGCCTCAGGGACGCGTCAGGGTGTCGCCGAGAAGGCTTCGATCGTTATTGCTCGGGGCCTGCCCGGGGGCAGATTCGAAGGAGGCCCCGGAGCTAGGCTTCGACCAGACGCCCGCACCACCGTCGCGGGCCATCATTGCTGGAGTCACCACCGTGACCGACGTACACACCACGCACCCCGCACCAGGCGTGTTGGGCCGAGTCTTCGGCACCGGCCAGGAGGGCGACGGGCACGAGCAGGTCGTGCTCTGCCACGACCGTTCCACCGGCCTCAAGGCGATCATCGCCATCCACTCCACCGCCCTCGGCCCCGCGCTCGGCGGCACCCGGTTCTTCCCGTACGCGAGCGAGGAGGAGGCGCTGACCGACGCGCTGAACCTCTCCCGCGGAATGAGCTACAAGAACGCCCTCGCCGGGCTCGACCTCGGCGGCGGCAAGGCCGTGATCATCGGCGACCCGGGCAAGGACAAGAACGAGGCGATGCTGCGCGCCTACGGGCGCTTCGTGCAGACCCTGCGCGGCCGCTACATCACGGCCTGCGACGTGGGCACCTACGTCCAGGACATGGACATGATCGCCCGGGAGACCGAGTTCGTCACCGGCCGCTCGCCCGAGCACGGCGGCGCCGGCGACTCCTCCGTCCTCACCTCCTTCGGCGTCTTCCAGGGCATGCGCGCCTCCGCGCAGGCCCGCTGGGGCCAGCCCACCCTGCGCGGCAAGCGGGTCGGCGTGGCGGGTGTCGGCAAGGTCGGCCACTACCTGGTCGGCCACCTGGTCGCGGACGGCGCCACCGTGGTCGTCACCGATGTCTCCGAGGCCGCCGTGAACCGGGTCCGGGCCGCCCACCCCGGGGTCGAGGTGGTGGCCGACACCGCCGCCCTGCTCGCCTCCGACCTGGACGTGTACGCCCCGTGCGCGCTCGGTGGCGCGCTCACCGACGAGACGGTGGGGGCGCTCGGCGCGGCCGGCACCTCGATCGTCTGCGGCGCGGCCAACAACCAGCTCGCCCACCCGGGCGTGGAGAAGGACCTCGCCGACCGCGGCATCCTGTACGCGCCCGACTACCTGGTGAACTCCGGTGGCGTGATCCAGGTCGCCGACGAGATCGACGGTTTCAACTTCGACCGGGCGAAGAACAAGGCGACGAAGATCTTCGACACCACGCTGGAGATCTTCACCCGGGCCGCCACCGACGGCATCCCGCCGGCGGTGGCCGCCGACCGGCTCGCCGAGAAGCGGATGCGGGAGATCAGCGCGCTGCGCTCGCTCCTGCTGCCGACCGCCCGCCGGAGCTGACCCGCCACAGTTCGTGATGCGCGGGGGCCGGCGCCGCCCGGCCCGCGCATCACGATGTGGAACCGGATTCTCAGTTGGTCCCCCGAACGGGCGATACAGCGCCTCCTTCGGGGGATAATCTCTGCAGGAACGACGGGACCGGCATCGCGCCGGACAGCCTGCAAAAGCCCCGAAATTCCCCTCTGACCTGGGCGGACCTGGTTCGAGGGGGCTTGGGTGCGCGCCACGTCACACCGGCGACGTACCGTCCGGCGGCGGAAACAGGTACCGTTAATGCTCCAAGGGACGGTTTCCCACTTCGGGCAGACCGGACCTGATCATCAACACGTGTCAGACTCGGGGCCGTGAGCCCCACCGTTGAGGGGGTCGACCCATGGGGCGCGGCCGGGCCAAGGCCAAGCAGACAAAGGTCGCCCGCGAGCTGAAGTACAACAGCGGCGGGTTCGACGCTAACCGTCTGTCTCACGAGCTGGGTGTATCTCCGTCCACCGCGATCGAGCCGGAGCCGATCGAGGACGACGACGAGGACGACCCCTACGCGGCGTACGCGGACAGGTACAACAACGACGACGATGACGACGAGGACACCCCTCCGGCTCGTCGCCGCGCATAACGTTCTTCGACCGGACCGGTCCGGGCGCTCCCTGTGGGCGCCGGGCCGGTTTTCGGCGTACCTGTTCACGGTGCGCGAGAGCCGGTGACCGTATGAGAAAGGCCCCGCCGTGGCGGGGCCCTTCAGCGTGCCCGGATCAGAACGCCTCGTAGGCGTTGTACAGCGCCGCGCCGCCGTCGTGCTCCGCGTCGCGCTCGACCACGTCGCCGAGCAGCCACGCCTCGACGCCGCGGTCCTCCAGCACCGACAGCACCACGTCGACCGACTCCGGCGGGACGACGGCGACCATGCCGACGCCCATGTTGAGGGTCTTCTCGATCTCCAGGGTCTGCATCGCGCCGACCTTGGCGACGGTCTGGAACACCGGCAGCGGGGTCCAGGTGCCGCGGTCCAGGCGGGCGTGCAGGTGGTCCGGAATGACCCGGGCCAGGTTGGCGGCCAGGCCGCCGCCGGTGACGTGCGAGAAGGCGTGGATCTCGGTGGCGCGGGTGAGCGCCAGGCAGTCCAGGGTGTAGATCCGGGTCGGCTCCAGCAGCTCCTCGCCGAGGGTGCGGCCGAACTCCTCGACCTGGCGGTCGAGCTTCCAGCCGGCCTGGTTCAGCAGCACGTGCCGGACCAGCGAGTATCCGTTGGAGTGCAGGCCGGAGGCGGCCATCGCGATGACCACGTCGCCGGCCCGGACCCGGTCCGCGCCGAGCAGCGCGTCGGCCTCGACCACGCCGGTGCCGGCGCCCGCGACGTCGTACTCGTCGGGGCCGAGCAGGCCCGGGTGCTCGGCGGTCTCGCCGCCGATCAGCGAGCAGCCGGCCAGCGTGCAGCCCTCGGCGATGCCCTTGACGATGGCGGCGACCCGCTCCGGGACGACCTTGCCGACGCAGATGTAGTCGGTCATGAACAGCGGCTCGGCGCCGCACACGACCAGGTCGTCGACGACCATGCCGACCAGGTCGTGGCCGATGGTGTCGTGCTTGTCCATGGCCTGGGCGATGGCCACCTTGGTGCCCACGCCGTCGGTGGCGGAGGCCAGCAGCGGACGCTCGTAGCGCTTGAAGGCGGAGGCGTCGAACAGTCCGGCGAAGCCGCCCAGGCCGCCCAGTACCTCGGGACGGTTGGTCTTCTTCACCCACTGCTTCATCAGCTCGACGGCACGGTCGCCGGCCTCGATGTCGACACCCGCGGCGGCGTAGGTCGCCCCGGTCTCGTTGCTGGTCACCTGGTGTGGCCCTTTCGAAGTGGTGGTGCTGCCTCCCCCGGCCGGGGCCGGGACGGGGTGCCCCCGGCCCGGGCCGGGGGCGGTGCGCCTGGTTACGGGCGTCGCAGCGCGTCCGCCGCGCCGGCGCCACCCAGCAGCGACTGCACGCCGTCGAGGTCGCTGGTCTGCTTGCCGCCGCGGGCCGGCTGCTGCTGCTTGGTCTGGCCGCCGGCGCTCGCCGCACCGGCAATTTCAGCCTCCAGCAGCAGCTTGCCGAGCAGCGCCGGGTCCGGCAGCTCCATCGGGTACTCGCCGTCGAAGCAGGCCCGGCAGAGCTTGTCCTTGGGCTGCTTGGTGGCCTCGATCATCCCGTCGATGGAGATGTAGGCCAGCGAGTCGGCGCCCAGCGAGCGGCCGATCTCCTCGACCGACAGGCCGTTGGCGATCAGCTCGGCGCGGGTGGCGAAGTCGATGCCGAAGAAGCACGGCCACTTCACCGGCGGCGAGGAGATCCGGATGTGGACCTCGGCCGCCCCGGCCTCGCGGAGCATCCGCACCAGGGCGCGCTGGGTGTTGCCGCGGACGATCGAGTCGTCCACGACCACCAGGCGCTTACCCCGGATGACTTCCTTGAGCGGGTTGAGCTTCAACCGGATGCCCAGCTGGCGGATGGTCTGGTTGGGCTGGATGAAGGTACGGCCGACGTAGGCGTTCTTCACCAGGCCGGAGCCGAACGGGATGCCGCTGGCCTCGGCGTAGCCGATCGCGGCGGGCGTGCCGGACTCGGGAGTCGCTATCACCAGGTCGGCGTCGGCCGGGGCCTCGGCGGCCAGCTTGCGGCCCATCTCCACCCGGGAGAGGTGCACGTTGCGGCCGGCGATGGTGGTGTCCGGGCGGGCCAGGTACACGTACTCGAAGACGCAGCCCTTGGGCTTGGCCTCGGCGAAGCGCGAGGTGCGCATGCCGTTCTCGTCGATGGCGATCAGCTCGCCGGGCTCCACCTCGCGGATGAAGCTGGCGCCGACGATGTCGAGGGCGGAGGTCTCGGAGGCGACCACCCAGCCGCGCTCGATCCGGCCCAGCACCAGCGGGCGGATGCCCTGCGGGTCACGGGCGGCGTAGAGCGTGTGCTCGTCCATGAAGACCAGCGAGAAGGCGCCCTTGACGCCCGGCAGCACCTTCTGTGCCGCCTCCTCGATGGTCAGGTCGGGGTGGCCGGCCAGCAGGGCGGTCAGCAGGTCGGTGTCGTTGGTCGCGGCGGTCCGCCCGGAGCGGGAGACGTGCTCCTCGCCGGGCAGCTCGGCGACCTTCGCCGCGAGTTCGGCGGTGTTGACCAGGTTTCCGTTGTGGCCGAGGGCCAGCGAACCGTTGGCGGTCGCCCGGAAGGTCGGCTGGGCGTTCTCCCAGACCGAGGACCCGGTGGTCGAGTAGCGGGCATGTCCGACGGCGATATGCCCGTGCAGCGACCCCAGGGAGGTCTCGTCGAAGACCTGGGAGACAAGTCCCATGTCCTTGAAGACGAGAATCTGGGAGCCGTTGCTCACTGCGATGCCCGCGGATTCCTGTCCGCGGTGCTGCAGGGCATAGAGGCCGAAGTACGTGAGCTTTGCGACCTCCTCGCCGGGAGCCCAGACACCGAAGACGCCACAAGCGTCCTGGGGGCCTTTCTCACCGGGAAGAAGATCGTGGTTGAGTCGTCCGTCACCACGTGGCACGTCTCCGAGTCTAGGGCAGACGGGGGGAAAGCCCTGATGGCAGCCTCGCGGTACGCGCGTAGACCTCGCCCCTTACCAGCTTTCGGCCCGGACGGTGGCCGGCTTCACGCCCTTGTCATCAAGCCTTCGCACGGCGGGCGGGCGGTCTCGGCGGCCATTGTTGTGAGCCTGCTCACCCGGCGGGCAGCAGCAGCCGCCAGGAGTCCGAGCGGACCGTCCAGGTGCGGTGGCGGACCGGGCCGACCGGGCAGCCGTCGGCCTCGTAGCCGAAGCCGCGCCCGGCCACGGTGAGCCGGCCGACCCGGTGGCGCTGCGGGCTGCCGTCCAGGTCGAGGGTGAGCTCCATGGCGTCGTCCACCATGGCGACCCGCAGCTGGCGCACCCGCTGGTGGACGTCGGCCAGCAGGCGGCCGTCGGCCTCGATCCGCAACTCCTCGGATCCGGAGGGGCTCGCCTGCTCGGCCGCAGCAAGTTTCGCCCATAGCGAACGCCAGCCACCCGTTCGGCCCTGCCTCGGGCCGGTGAAACGGACCTCGGACAGCACCACTCCGCCGCCGTCGTCGAGCAGCAGCCCGAGTCGCCGGGCGCTGCCCGCCAGCACCGTCCGCGCGGCGGCGACCGGCTCGGCCGGCACCCCCAGCAGGCGGGCCGTCGCGGTGGCCACCGGACCCCCGACCGGCACCAGCCCGACCGGGTCGGCGTCCAGCTCCCGCTGCCGGTGCAGCGCCTGCAACACCCGCTGCAGCGCCTGGTCCGAGCCGATCACCACGGCGCGCCTGCGGCCCCGGTGCGCCAGCACCCGGTCCAGCTCGGACGGGCTCTCCGGCAGGGTGACCTTCACATCGGCCCCGCCGCACAGCACATCCTTGGCGATCCGCACCGATTCGCCGTCCGCCTGCCGGGCCGACGGGTCCAGCACCACCAGGAGCGGCCCGGCCCCCTCGGCGTCCGGGGGGCGGGATACGGGCGTGGACAGCGACGACACGACCGGTCCTTCCTCAGGTAATCTCTCGGTGCAAGAGCCCCTTGCGCCATTGCGCCAGGGGCTTCGTCCATCTCGGGGCAGACTGCGGTCTTCGCAGGATGCCCCAACCGGAAGGGGTGTACGCCTGTGCCGGCACTCGTGCTCGTTGGTGCCCAGTGGGGAGACGAGGGCAAGGGAAAGGCCACCGACCTGCTCGGCGGCTCCGTCGACTACGTCGTCCGCTACCAGGGCGGCAACAACGCCGGTCACACGGTGGTCATCGGCGACCAGAAGTACGCCCTCCACCTGCTGCCTTCCGGCATCCTCAGCCCGAACGTGGTGCCGGTGATCGGCAACGGCGTGGTCATCGACCCGGGCGTGCTGCTCTCCGAGCTGCAGGGTCTGAACGACCGCGGCATCGACACCTCCAAGCTGCTGATCTCGGGCAACGCCCACCTGATCACCCCGTACCACCGGACGCTGGACAAGGTCACCGAGCGCTTCCTCGGCAAGCGCCGGATCGGCACCACCGGCCGCGGCATCGGCCCGTCCTACGCCGACAAGATCAACCGCGTGGGCATCCGGGTCCAGGACCTGTTCGACGAGTCGATCCTGCGCCAGAAGATCGAAGCGGCACTGCACGACAAGAACCAGCTGCTGGTCAAGCTCTACAACCGCCGCGCGATCCCGGCCGACCTGGTGCTGGAGGAGTACCTGGGCTACGCCGACAAGATCAAGCCGTTCCTGGCGGACACCACGCTCGTCCTGGACGAGGCGCTGAAGGCGAACAAGGTCGTGCTGCTGGAGGGCGGCCAGGGCACCCTGCTCGACGTCGACCACGGCACGTACCCGTTCGTCACCTCGTCGAACCCGACCTCGGGCGGCGCCTGCACCGGCTCCGGCATCGGTCCCACCAAGATCGACCGGGTGATCGGCATCCTGAAGGCCTACACCACCCGCGTCGGCTCGGGCCCGTTCCCGACCGAGCTGCTGGACGCGGACGGCGAGGCGCTGCGGCGGATCGGCGGCGAGCGCGGTGTGACCACCGGCCGCGACCGGCGCTGCGGCTGGTTCGACGCGGTGATCGCCCGCTACGCGACCCGGGTCAACGGCCTGACCGACTTCTTCCTGACCAAGCTGGACGTGCTGACCGGCTGGGAGCAGATCCCGGTCTGCGTGGCGTACGAGATCGACGGGCAGCGGGTCGAGGAACTCCCGTACAACCAGTCGGACTTCCACCACGCCAAGCCGATCTACGAGAACCTGCCCGGCTGGAGCGAGGACATCTCGAAGGCGAAGACCTTCTCCGACCTGCCGAAGAACGCGCAGGCGTACGTGAAGGCGCTGGAGGAGATGTCGGGCGCGCCGATCTCGGCGATCGGTGTCGGCCCCGGCCGGACCGAGACCATCCAGATCAACTCCTTCCTGTAGGACGGGTTCGAGAGGCCCGGCACCCCTGTCGCGGGGGTGCTGGGCCTTTCGCATGGGCATTCGCGTTTGCACTAGTGCAGAGATTGCTTGCGCCTAGTGCAAAAACGCCTCTACGGTGGGCGCATGACCGCGAAGCTGCCCGCACCCGTCGTCCTGACCGGCCGCCACATCCGGCTGGAACCGCTGACCCGCGCCCACGTGCCCGACCTGTTCGCCGCCGGCGGCGGGGACGAGGAGGTGTGGCGCTGGGTGCCGACACCGCTGCCGCGCACGCTGGAGGAGATGGCCCGGGTGATCGACACCCGGCTGGCCGACGTGCACTGCGAGCCGTACGCGGTCATCTCGCTCACCGACGGGCGGGCGATCGGGGTGAGCTGCTACTACGACGCGAGCGCGGCCGAGGAGCAGGTGGAGATCGGCGGCACCTGGTACGCGCGCTCCGCGTGGCGGACGGCCGTGAACACCGAGGCGAAGCTGCTGCTGCTCACGCACGCCTTCGAGGACCTCGGCATGGGCCGGGTCAGCTGGCGCACCGACATCCGCAACGAGCGCTCGCAGAACGCGATCAAGCGGCTCGGCGCCTCCTACGAGGGCACGTTCCGGCGCAACAAGCAGCGTACGGACGGCAGTTGGCGGGACACCGTGTACTTCTCGATGCTGGCCGACGAGTGGCCGGCGGCGAAGGCGCGGCTGACCGAGCGGCTGGCCGCCGGGTGACGGCGCCTCAGTAGATGGCGGCGGAGACGATCGCGGCGACGGCCAGGTTGGTGGCGGCGGTCACCCACACCGCCGGGTGCGGCTCCTCGTCGACCAGCAGCTCGCCCAGCCTGCCGGGGGTGACCAGGTCGAGCACCCAGAACGAGACCGCCATCAGCAGCAGACCGAACAGGCCGAACACGGCGGCGGCGGCCAGGCCCTTGCCGAACTCCTGGTAGGTGGAGATCACGGCGGTGAAGACGATCGCGCCGACCGACAGCAGCGCGGAGCTGAGCACCACGGCGGCGTTGCGGTTGCGCTCGATCCAGATCTGCCGGCGCAGCTCACCGGGCGTCAGCAGGTCGACCAGGACGACGCCGAGCAGCAGCAGGACCAGGCCGACGCCGCCGTACGCAGCCGCGTAACCCAGCTGATGAAGGATGTCGCTCATCCGGTCCCGCCCCCCTGTCCGCCTGCCGGCCCCGCGCCGAGAACCGGCACAACATAGCGCACGGGGCCGGCGCGGCGTGGCTCAGTCGTTGTGCTCGACCAGGCGGTCCAGGCAGACCGCGACGGCGATCATCAACGGGATGTCGGCGCCGTCCTCGACCTCCACGCCGTACGCGTCACGGATGCTGAACCACTTGCGGGAGACCTCGCCGATCCGGTGCCCGTCGTTCTTGACGGTGTACTCCTTGTCGATCAGGTCGCCGTGGATCTCCCACTCGCCGCCGTTCTCCAGCTCCACGTGGTACTTGTCGTGGAACGGCGTGAACAGCTTCTTGCGGACGGTGGCGACCACATCCCCGTCGGCGTTCTCGATCTTCATCGCGTCGCGGACGGTCAGCACCTTCTCCCGGACGGTGGCAAGCGTGTTGCCGGCGGTGTCCTGCAGCTCGAAGGTCTCGCGGACGCGCAGCACCTTGCCGTCCACCAGGAAGCACTTCTCGCTGTGCTCGTCCTCGACCCAGTAGTCGTCGCCGACCGCGAACAGGCGCTCCTTGACCACGAACTTCCGACCCATGACCCGACTCCCTCGTCTGCTTGCCGGCCCGCCGTCGGGCGGCCCTCGACATGCTGCCAGCCCGGGCTACGTGAGACCCCACAACAGGCGGTAGTACGCGAGGCGTTCTTCGTCGGGTTCGACCCCGTACGCCTCCAGCAGGGGACGCTCCCAGCCCGGGCCGTAGTTCCAGACCGTGCTCCAGCTCGCCACCGCGAGGTCGGCCCAGCGGTCGGCCACCCCGAGGGAGCCCAGGTCGACGTGGCCGGTGGGGCGGCCGTCCTCGCCGACCAGGGTGTTGGGGGCGCACGCGTCGCCGTGGCAGACCACCAGGGCGTCCACCGGCGGCGGGTCGGCGAGGATCGCCAACGCCCGCTCCAGGGTGCCGTGGTGGCGCAGGTCCGGGTGCCAGTCGGCCGGGTCGCGGCGCAGCGCGACGGCGCGGTCGATCCGGTCGCGGACGGACCACTGGTAGGGGCAGCCGGCCACCGGCAGCGCCTCGTGGAAGGCGCGCAGGCCCTCGCCGATTGCGCGGACGGCGATCGCCGGCTGCTTGCGCAGTTCCGGGTCCACGGCGGAGCGGCCGGGCAGGCCGGCCGTCAGCAGCCAGCGCCCGGTGTCGTCGCCGCCGACCTCCAGCACCTCGGGGACGGTGGTGAACGCGCCTGCCCAGCGCAGCCGTTCGGCCTCCGCGTCGAGATCGGCGCCGCTGCCGGCCGGCGCCCACTTCGCGAACCGCCGCCCCGGGCCGTCGCCCAGCCGGAACGTCAGCCCGCCGAGCTCGTTGCGCCACACCGCCACCGGCGCGGCGCCGCCGGCCAGTTCGGCGATCGCGGGCGGGACGGGAACGTCTTCCTCGGGTGCACAGGCGCTCATCCGGCCAGTGTCGCGCATGGGTCGACCGATGGTCCCCCGGTTTTCCCGCACCCGATCAAGGACGCGGACACGCAACGATCCACCGCTCCCCCTCCCCGTGCCGGGCCCGGGGCGCTAGCTTCTGCTCGCATGGAAATCGGCGAACTGATCGCGAGCGGCCGCACCGCGGACGTCTGGGCACTCAACGACGGGCGGGTCCTGCGCCGCTACCGGGACGGGCTGACTGCCGACGGCGAGGCCGAGATGATGGCGCACCTGGCCGAACACGGCTACCCCGTGCCCGCGGTGTGGCCCGCCGACCGGCCCGAGGACCTGATCATGGAACGCCTCGGCGGCCCCACCATGCTGGAGTCGCTCCTCGCCGGGACGATCAGCCCGGGCGCCGCCGGGGAACTGCTCGCCGGACTGCTGCGCCGGCTGCACCAGATCCCGCCGCGCGCCGCCGCCCGGCCCGGCGACCGGATGCTCCACCTCGACCTGCACCCCGACAACGTGCTGCTCACCGCGCACGGCCCGGTGGTCATCGACTGGTCCACCGCCGCCGAGGGCGAACCCGGCCTGGACGACGCGATGAGCGCCGTCATCCTCGCCCAGGCCCTGCACGACCGGCCCGACACGGCCCGCACCATCCTGGTCCCGCTGCTGCGCGGCCTCCCCCCGATCGCCGACCGCCACCTCGCCGAGGCCCGCGCCCGCCGCGCCGCCAACCCGACCCTGAGCGCCGCGGAGATCGCCGTCCTCGACTCCGCCCTCGCCCTCATCTCTTCTTGCGCCAAGGGGAGTTGAGCACTTCACCGAACGCCTTACGGGCCGTTCGGGATACGCCGTCCTGGGGAGCGGCGGCAAGCTCATGCCGGGGGAGAACATGGGGGCCTACAACTCGGTGCCGGAGATGCAGGCCGACGGCAACTTCGCGATCTGCACCCGCGACGGCACCGCCCTGTGGGCCACCGGCACCCGGGGCCTGACCCGCCCCGCCCCCCGAACACCCCCGCTACCTAAGGAACTTGAGGGTGTATAAGTGGTGGGCCCACGAACTGTGGGCCCACCACAGAGGGGGCTTCACCACATGCGGAAGAGTGTGTTCAGACGTGTCACTGCGGCGCTGCTCGGCGCCGCCGCCATCGCCCTGATGGCACCCGCCACCAGCGCCTCCGCCGACCAGGGGACGCCCGTCTACCTGGACAGCGGCGCCAAGTTGATGCCGGGGCAGAGCCTCAAGCACGGCAACTCCGAGCTGGTGATGCAGGGCGACGGCAACCTGGTGCTCTACCTGAACGCCGCCAACGGCGCCCACGGCCCGATGCTGTGGAACAGCCACACCTGGGGCAACTGGAACGCCTACGCCTACATGCAGCCGGACGGCAACCTGGTCGTCTACAAGCAGGGCAGCACCACCGACGCCCTGTGGAGCACCGGGACGTGGGGCAACTGGGGCGTGAAGCTGTCGCTGTGGAACGGCTACCTGAGGATCTGGCCGGCCAACGCCCAGGTGCTCTGGGATGCCGGCGCCTCGCGCGTCCATGCGTGTTGCGGCGTCGGAGGTGACCACCCGGAGGCCTACCTCGCCGCGAGTCAGGGCATCGGGCCCGGAGGGTGGCTGGAGTCGAACTCGGTCTGGCTGGTCAACCAGCCGGACGGCAACCTCGCGCTCTACCGCAAGCGCGACGGCGCCACGCTCTGGTCCACCGGCACCTGGAACCGTCCGGGCTCGACCGCGTTCCTCTGGGGCTCGCAGTACTACGGAGCCCTGGAGATGTTCGACCACGGCACGGTGGTGTGGTCCACCCCGGTCAAGGGCCAGGACGGCGACTACATCCACGTGCAGGACGACGGCAACTTCGTGATCTACAACAGCGGCAACCAGGCCAAGTGGAGCACCGGCACCTGGGGCAACTGGTAACCCACGAACCGGGTGACGGCCCTTCGGGGCCGTCCCGGTCACGACGCACCACCGATGGGCCGGCACACCGTGGGCCCACGCACCCAGAAGGGACTTCCCGCATGCGGAAGAACGCTTTCCGACGTGCCACCGCGGCCCTGCTCGGCGCCGCCGCCATCGCCCTGACGGCGCCCGCCACCACCGCCTCGGCCTACCCCTACCCGACAGTCGTCCGACTCAACAGCGGCGAAACCCTCATGGCGGGGCAGACCTTGCGGGACGGCAGCTCCGTCCTGGTGATGCAGGGCGACGGCAACCTGGTGCTCTACCTGGAGGGACCCAACGGCACCCGCCTGACGGCGCTGTGGAGCACCGGGACCTACGGCAACCCGGGCGCGTACGCGTTCATGCAGCCCGACGGCAACCTGGTCGTCTACAAGCAGGGCAGCACCGCCGATGCCAACGCCCTGTGGAGCACCCGCAGTTGGAACAACCCGGGTGCGGTCCTGAGCATGAGCGGGGGCTTCATGACGGTGTGGTCGCCGAAGAACGGCAGTCGGCAGTGGGAGAGCCGCACCGGACTCGCCCCCGCCTACGGCTTCGACAACCCCCACCCGGAGTCCTGCCTCACCAGCGGGAAGAACATCGAACCCGGTCAGTGGATCGAGTCGAACTCGGTCTGGCTGGTCGACCAACCCGACGGCAACCTGGTCCTCTACCGCAAGCGGGACGGCGCCGCGCTCTGGTCCACCGGAACGTGGAACCATCCGCGCGCGTCACTGACTCTCATCAACTCCCCTTCGTTCCCTGCCCTGTGGCTGCTGCAGGAGAACACCGAATGGAGCTGGGTCACCCCGGTCAACGGCCGGTCCGGCATCTACGCGGTCGTGCAGGACGACGGCAACTTCGTGATCTACACCAGTGACAAGCAGGCCCTGTGGAGCACCGGCACCTGGGGCAACAACTGACCCTCGCGCCACGGCCGTCAGGCTCGCGGTGTACAAGTAGTGGGCCCACAGACCGTGGGCCCACGAAAGAGGGGGACTCCGTCCTATGCGGAAGAACGTTTTCAGACGTGCCACCGCGGCCCTGATCGGCGCCGCCGCCATCGCCCTGATGGCACCCGCCACCGGCGCCTCGGCGGCGACCGACGTCGCCGACCTGCGCAGCGGCGACAAGCTGATGTCGGGTCAGAGCATGAAGAGCGGCGACTCGGTCCTGGTCATGCAGGCCGACGGCAACCTGGTGCTCTACGTGGAGAGCTCCACCGGTGTCCGGATCTCCACGGCGCTGTGGTCCACCGGCACCTACGGCAACCCGGGCGCGTACGCGTTCATGCAGCCGGACGGCAACCTGGTCGTCTACAAGCAGGGCAGCACCGCCGATGCCGACGCCCTGTGGAGCAGCAAGACCTGGGGTACCCCGGGCGGGCACCTCACGCTCAACTGGGGCGGCATGACGATCTGGCCGGCCCGCGGCGGCAACGCCGCCTGGGAGAGCCGCACCGGCGTCGCCCGCGCCGTCGACTTCGGGGGCGACCGCCCGGAGTCCTTCCTCACCAGTGCCCGGAACATCGAATCCGGCCAGTGGATCCAGTCGAACTCGGTCTGGCTGATCGACCAGCCCGACGGCAACCTGGTCCTCTACCGCAAGCGGGACGGCGCCGCGCTCTGGTCCAGCGCCACGTGGAACCGCGGGCCCTCGACGCTGGCCCTCGGCAACTCGCAGAGCGCCCCCGCACTGGTGCTGAAGAACAGCGGCGGCACGACCACCTGGTCCACTCCGGCCACCGGCCGGTCCGACCTCTACGGGACCGTCCAGGACGACGGCAACTTCGTGCTCTACAGCAACGGCTCGGCCGTGTGGTCCACCGGCACCTGGGGCAACGGCTGACCCTCCCCTCCCTCGGGGTGACCGGCCCGGGGTGTGTATAAGTTGTGGGCCCACGCTTCGTGGGCCCACGACGGAGGGGGACCCCACCCACATGCGGAAGAACATTCTCAGACGCGCCACCGCCGCGCTGCTCGGCGCCGCTGCCATCGCCCTGATGGCACCCGCCACCAGCGCCTCGGCGGAGGACAGCGTCGCCACGCTGTCGAGCGGCGCCAAGTTGATGCCGGGCCAGACCATGAGGAGCGGCGACTCCCTCCTGGTGATGCAGGGCGACGGCAACCTGGTGCTCTACTTGCAGAGCCCCACCAGCGGTGCCCGCGGCCCGGCGCTGTGGAGCAGCGGCACCTGGGGCAACTGGAACGCCTACGCGTTCATGCAGCCCGACGGCAACCTGGTCGTCTACCGCCAGGGCAGCACCGCCCCGTCCGACGCCGTGTGGAGCACCGGGACCGCGGGCTCCTGGGGCGCGAGCTTCTCGCTGTACCGGGGCCAGATGACGCTGTGGCCGACGATGGCCGGCGGCAAGGGCTGGGAGAGCCGCACCGGACTCGCCCCCGCCATCGGCTTCGGCGGCGCCTACCCCGAGGCCTTCATCACCAGCAGCCGGAACATCGAATCCGGCCAGTGGATCCAGTCCAAGTCGGTCTGGCTGGTCAACCAGCCGGACGGCAACCTGGTCCTCTACCGCAAGCGGGACGGCGCCGCCCTCTGGTCCAGCGGCACCTGGAACCACCCGCACGGGCAGCTGGTTCTCTGGAACTCGCAGTGGTACCCCCTGCTGAGCCTGCAGGACCGCGACAACGGCCAGCGGATCTGGTCCTCGCCGGGCAAGGGCCAGGACGGCACCTACGGAATCGTCCAGGACGACGGCAACTTCGTGATCTACGGCAGCAGCGGTGCCGCCCTGTGGAGCACCGGCACCTGGGGCAACTGGTAATCCGTCAGCCCCCTCCACCGGGCAGTCGTTCGATCCGTGTACAAGTGGTGTGCCCACAGACCGTGAGCACACCACAGAGGGGAATGCCGCCCCATGCGGAAGAACATTTTCAGACGTGCCCGCGCAGCCCTGCTCGGCGCCGCCGCCATCGCCCTGATGGCACCCGCCACCACCGCCTCGGCCGCCGACGTGCCGGAAGCCACGCTGGCGGCCGGCGACAAGCTGATGCCCGGTCAGAGCCTGAAGGCCGGCGAGGCCGCCTTGGTGATGCAGGCCGACGGCAACCTGGTCCTGCGTCTTGAGGGCCCCACCGGCGCCCGCGGACCCGAGCTGTGGGCCACCGGCACCTGGGGCAACCCGGGCGCCTACGCGTTCATGCAGCCGGACGGCAACCTGGTCGTCTACCGCCAGGGCAGCACCAGCCAGTCCGACGCCCTGTGGTCCACCGGCACCTGGGGCGACCCGGGCGCGCGCCTGATGCTCGGCCTGGGCTCGCTGACCGTCGGGGGGCAGAGCAAGCACTGGGCGAGCGGGACCGGGCTCTACCGCGCCACCTGCGCCGGCGGCACCACCCCGGGGTCCTGCATCGCCCCGAACAACCCCGGCATGAACCCCGGCCACTGGATCCAGTCGAAGTCGGTCTGGCTGGTCAACCAGCAGGACGGCAACCTGGTCCTCTACCGCAAGCGGGACGGCGCAGCCCTCTGGTCCAGCGGGACGTGGAACCGTCCGGGTGCGGTCCTGTTCGTCCAGGACTCGACGACGTTCACCGGTGTCCTCCACCTCTCCAACCCCTACACCGGCAAGATCACCTGGTCCACCCCGGCCACCGGCAGGCCCGGCGCCTACGCGGTCGTGCAGGACGACGGCAACTTCGTGGCCTACAGCAACGGCACCGCCCTGTGGAGCACCGGCACCTGGGGCAACTGGTAACCCCCCGCCGCCCCGCCAACCAGCGGGGCGGCCTGCCATCGCCCACCCGGAACCGGCGCGTCGCCGGCTACGGGCGCGCCACCTTGATGCGCAGGCGCCCCGAGGCCTCGACGAGCTGCCCGATGTCTCCCGGGTCGTCGGTGAGAATCGGCGCGTCGAGATGCTCGACGGCGGCCAGCACCACGCTCGCATCGACGACGTCCCGGCTGCCCGCCCGGCGGCAGAGCTCGGCTGCCGCCTTCGCCCGTTCCTCCGTCAACGCCAGCACCTCACAGCCTCGCAGCACCCGGTGCAGAACCGCCGAGGACGGCCGCACGTTCCACACCTGCGCCAGCACCCCGGCCGGCACCAGCGGCCGCACCAGCGCGGCGAGAAACGCCTCGTGCTGGGCCACGAAAGCCCGGTCGTTCCTCCCCGCCGCGATCAACGCCCCGGTGTCGTAGACAACAGCGTTCACGCACTCTGCCGCTCCGCCCCCGCGCTCCAGCCCATGATCTCGCCGACCCGCTCCGAAGCGGCCCGGCGCTCCTCGGCCGTGAAGTCCCCGTACTCGTGCTGGTACTCGGCCATGGCGGCCAGGCCGTCGAGTCGACGCTCCTCGCTGGCGAAGTAGTCCACCAGGGCTTGCGAAACCACCGTGGAGATCTGCTCCTGACGCTGCGCGGCAACAGCGCGGAGCTGCGCACCGAGCTCCGCTTCGAGACTGATGCTCAGCTTGGCCTTCTCGCTCATATTCCGACCGTAATACGGCCCCGCCCCGCCGGTCCGCCGGATTCACCCGGAATGCCGATCCCCGATCGTGGGGTTGGATGTGGCCATGGCTTCTCGTGCACGTGTCCGCGCCCCCGAGCTGGTCGGCGCCGGCGGATGGCTCAACACAGGTGGCAAGGATCTGTCGCTGGCGGACTTCCGCGGCAAGATCGTGATCGCGGACTTCTGGATGTCCTGAACCATTGAAGGCACTCCAGGGGAGAATGATCCCGTGCACCACCACACGATCTGTGACCTGTACCTTCGCCTCTCGCTAGACCGAGACGGCAAGACCGCCATCGACCGCCAAGAGGCCGACTGCCGCGCTTGGGCCGAGCGCAACGGGCTGACTGTCCGCAAGGTCCACATCGACCGAGGGCGCAGCGGGTACAAGGAAGTGAGCCGCAAGGGCTTCGATGCCGCGCTCACCGCTGTCACATCCGGCGTCGTCGGCGTCCTGCTCGTCTGGAAGCTGGATCGCCTTTCGCGCAAGGGAATTGGCGAAGTCGGCTCCGCGCTGGACGCCATCGGGCGCGTGGGCGGCCGTCTTGTCTCGGTGATGGACGGTCTTGACACGGCCAACGACAGCGCCCGAGTCACGATTGCCCTTCTCGCTGAACTTGCACGCTCGGAATCACGCAACATCGGCACCCGCGTGAGCAGCGCAAAGCGGTACCTCCGCCAGAAGGGCCAGTGGATCGGTGGGCAGCCACCGTACGGACTGGCTGTGGACCCGGAGAGCAAGAAGCTGGTGCACGACGAGGAGACCGCCGTATACGCCCGACTGATCGCGGACGAGGCGCTGAGCGGCAAGGCACTGGTGCACATCGCCCGCTTCCTGAACGAGCACGAGATCGAGTCCCCGCGCGGCGGCAAGTGGAGTTCTTCCAGCGTCATGCAATTGCTCCGCGCCCCGGCCTTCGCCGGCCTCATGCCTCAGACGGAGTACACGGAGGCAGCGGACGGAACGCGCAAGTACGGCAGCCGAGTTGTGCCGTACCGCGACCCCGAGACGCTGGACACGGTGAGCATCGGCGAGGGCATCATCACTCCCGGCGAGCGCGAGCTGATCATCCGGCAACTGGAGTCCCGCACGTTCCCGCATGCGGGCAAGCGTCACGGCCACAAGCAGGGCACAGCCCTTCTCACCGGTCTTGCCCGCTGCGCTCTCTGCGAGTCACCGATGAGCCAGTCTGGAACTTCCTACGTCTGCGCGAACAAGCGTATGGGGCGCGGGTGTTCGGGTGTCACAGCGCGAGTGGAGAGCCTTAACACGCATGTGACCGATGCGTTCCTGAGCCGCCTCCCAGCACTCGAACCAGGGGACCCGCTGCTGTTCGCCATCGCGGACCGGTGGGTTCAGCGAAAGGACCCGGAGGTGTTCGCCAAGCGGGATGCCATAGAGGCGGAAATCAGCGAGGAGAGTGCGCGCCTGGCGGACCTGGAAGATGCTCGCTACGTTCGCGGCGAATTCTCTGGGGCCGACGCGATCGAGCGGTACAACCGGCTGGCTGGGCGCCTGCGCACCCGAATCGACGGCCTACGCGCCAACCTGGCAGCCATGCCGACCCCCGCCGTCGATATCTCTCCATTGCTGGACGCTGAGATCCTTCGGGCAGCGTGGGAGGGAGACAACGTGACAGGGCAGCGCGACCGGCTCAGGCTGGCCATAGACCGTGTGATCGTCAGCCGGGGCGAGCGAGGCAAGCGCTTCGCTGGCAACGAGCGGTGCGTCATCGAATGGGCCGACCATGATGTGTGAGAACCCGTAGCTGGCCCACAACGACACCTAGAGCCCCGGCCGAGGCACGTTTGCCCGCCGGGGCTCTGTCGGGCCTGTAGGCACACGGGCATTCACCGGCGTTCCGGTCGGCGTTGGACCCAGGGTGACGAGGTGACGGTTCCGGTGCTTGTTCTGGTTCTCTCTGACATGTCTAGAGAGAACTGAAATCAGCCTCTCAACCGTCACTACGTCACCCGCGCCGGTCGAGGCGCCAGCACCCCGCCGTGGCGGCCAAGCACGGAGGGAAGGTCTGCTCTCCCTAACAAATGAGGGGACGAATCAGCGACGCCAGAGAAGTCCCTCCCCGTCCACTACAGGGTGAGAGAGGAATCGGTCCGTCCCTACCTGGGGCAGGACAAGGGACCGTCCCGCCGTGGAGACAGGGATGCGGAAGGAACGCTCCGGCCCTGCGGTATCGCGGACCGGAAACCCTCGCCCTCTACTTACGAGGGACTGAACGTCCCACCGAAACACCCACAGCCATGGAGGCTTCGAGATGAACACCGACCACGCCCGCGCGCTGGAGCTGATCCGCGGCGCTGAGACGGCCACTCTGCAGGCTCTGTCCGGAGACGACGGGGCAGCCGGCGAAGCGCACCGGCTGACCGCTGAGGCGGCGCGGCTGTTGGAGCCCATCACCGAGGCGGGCCCGTGCCAGCGCAAGGGCTGCACCAACGCGGTCATGCAGCGCGCCACCGGTCGTCCTCGGCTCTACTGCGGTGCGGTGTGCCAGCAGGCCGCCTACTGGGCCCGCAAGGCGGACGCCGCGTAGGACGAGCAGTCGCCGCAAGCCGACCCCTCCCGGTTCCGGGCAGGGGCTTTTTCATGCCGCCGAGGCGGCCAATCGGAGGAACATCGTGATCAGCCGCAGCAGTTTCAACTACTCGAACGAGGACCGCGAGACGAAGCGGCTCCGTCTCCGCGCCGATGCGTTCCAGTACAGCGCTGCCATGGAACGGCTGGCCGAGATGAAGCGCGAGCGCCCCGAGCAGTACGACCAGATGGGCGCTGTCGCTCACCTGTCCCTCGGCCACTACGAGGCCGCGAAGGCTGCCGCCGTGCAGCTCGGCCGCAACGTTTCCTCCTCTACCGATCGTGAGCTCTGAGAATGAACACCGACGTTTCCACGGCCGCTGACAAGCTCGCCAAGCTGCGTGCACAGGCCGACCGGCTTGCGGGTCCAATGGCGCACGCCGAGGCTGCCCTGGTGGTCGCCCAGGAGGTCGAGCAGGCCCGCCGTGCCGACCGCGCCGCCGAGTACGACCGCACGTTCCTCAAGACGTGGATGGCGCAGGCCGCCGAGCGGTCCGACCGAGGCAATGAGCTGCATGCAGAGTTCCTTGAACTCCTGTCCGCAGAGCCATGGTTTCAGGCTTACGTCGCGCACCGTGCCGAGCGGTACAAGCGCGAGAAGATCCTGACTGCCGCGCAGAGCGCACAGGCCCATCTCGGCGAGGCGCGAACTGTCCCCGAGCAGCGCTGGTACGACCTGCGCATCATTGAGGACATCACCAGCGCTGTGGACGATGCCGCTGCGGCAATCGGCGCGGCCTACGCCGAGGAACTGGCCACAGCGCGGAACGCCTACATCGAGGCGGCGGACTGACATGGCCGTTGATGCGCTCGATCCCGGCCCGGACAGGACCTATCCGTACTTCCCTCGGGACGAGCTGGGGCGGCCGGTGTGGTCGGACTCGCCCACCGGACTGGTACCGGTCAATGGCGCACCGATGCCGCGTGGAATCCAACACATGCGCGACCCTCGCCATCCTGGTCAGCTACTGGCAGTAGACGTCACGCCGAGGGATCCGAACGGGGAGCCGATCAACCCGCCGGTGATTCCGCCGGAGTCGTGAGGCGCGGGGGACTGAGCCGCCCACCAGTATCCGCCCTCGGGCGTCGACCGGCGTCGCAAGCTCGCTCAGTCCCCCAACCGGAACGGTGCGCCGGCGAGGGCCACCAGGACGACGGGGAACGGCACCAACGGCGACAGGTTGGGGCGCCCGAGGCAGGGGCGATCCGGTTCGCCCGCCCGCCAGATCGCTGGAGATCCAGGCTACGGCAGGGATTCAAAGGTGTACTGTTTCTCAAACAGCCAATCCGGAGGGTGGCTTAGTATTTCTTCCTTAGTGATGCGGGAACGATCCGAATAGACTAGGTCTTGTTGAGGTGTTTTATCGACCCTTCCATCCAGTAGAGCATCCCGAAGGTCGGATCGAACTCTCCATGTGCAACCAAAAGTCGGCGTACTGGTGTCTCCGAAGGTGAATAGCTGGACTTCTCCGCTGCTGCGCTTAAAATCGGCGCCAGCTTTAACTGTCGCTGGTAGCGACTGGTTCACCGAAACCGGAGCCTTGACAGTGAAGGACAATGACGCGTTGCCCTCCTTGAAGATGGCGGCGAATCCCTCGGTGGCTACTAGATGCTTGCCAACTAGTGCATAGTTAAGGCGCCAGTTCTTGGCGAGCAATTCGTCGCGCATTCCAGACAAGAGCAGGGATATATTCCGAATCTTTTGCGTGTGGCCCTCTGCTATGTATAGAAGAAAGCCTTTTTCCTTGCCCATAGATACGGTGAGCGTGGCCCCGATCTCGGCCACCCCGCCTTCGCCGTGGCCGGAAATCTCGAAATCCTTGTGGTTTCCGAATACCAGATTACTTACGGAATGTCGCGTTCCTCGGGTTGGCCGCACTCCAAGGAGATCCATTGCGGTCGAATCCGTGGCTACAAATAGCTTTTCATTCGTAAAGTAGCCTACATCGCCGAGGTCCAGCGTCTCGAATGGTTGCCACATTCCCCAATCTCTCGTTTTTTCGTACACCCAGCGTGCGTAGTCCGGAGGGGAAGTCATGGCGTCTCCCGTTTCTGCTCGTTCGACTACGGCGTCTCCTTCCAGGATGCTCGCGAGGCTGGGACGTCGCATCTCTGCTACAGGCGCGATCCCTCATCAACATGAGGAACCAGAAGGGCCACTCTCGATGAGGTCGCTCTCGGTGATCGACCTGCAAGGCAATTGGCAACAGCTAGCCCAAGGTGAGAGGCGCGGGGGCGGGCACGTGAGGAACGGCAGCAACTCGCCGTATATCGGTCGGGGTGCCGACGACAGGGGTGATGTGGTTCGCCTGCCACCAGGACGACCGAGAGGGGGCACCGTGCGCTGTCTCGACTGCACCGAGCCCCCGACACACCGGGGACGCTGCGAAGCCCATTACTTGTCTCGCGCCACTACAGCGGCGCCGAGCGGCTCCGCAGGCGGATCGACCGAGCGGGCTCCGCGGTCTGCGGGCTGTGCGACGGGACGTTCCCCGCCGAGCTGGTCGACGTGGACCACCGGACCCCGCTTGCCCTCGGCGGCGAGAATACGGACGGCGACGTGCAGGCGCTTTGCCGTGAGTGCCACCGAGGAAGACAGCGACGGACTTCGGGCCTACCGCTGTGCCCACCACGTCCCAACGGCACCGCCGACCGTGGTGAGCAGGGTGAGGAGCCACGGAGAGACGCGCTGAACGGTCAGCTTCACCCCGCCGCAGCGGAGTTCGAACACCGGATAAGGGTTGGTCTCACGCTTCATGGTTCCCCTCCTGCTGGTTTTGACGCGGGTAGGGACATAAAAGCGCATCCTTCCGATTCTGGCAATTTGCGTAAATGTTGCAACATTAGAAAACATTTCCCGGAGTTGCATTAATGCCCCATAAACCCCGCCCCCCGTGCAGCGTCCCCGGGTGCCCGGAGCTGACCGCCCGTGGTGGTCGCTGTCCGCAGCACCAGCGGGAGGCAGATCAGCAGCGAGGCAGTGCGGCAGAGCGCGGGTACGACACTCGGCGTTGGGCTCGCATCCGTCGCGCCTACCTGTACGCCCATTCGTGGTGCGTGCTGTGCGGTCGCTCGGCCGTGGTCGCTGACCACTTCCCCGAGTCGCGCCGCTCGCTTCTCGCCTGTGGTGTCGCTGACCCGGACGCTTGGCACCGCTTGCGCCCGCTGTGCACCCAGTGTCACAGCCGCGAGACGGCTGCCCATCAGCCCGGCGGTTGGGCTGCTGAGCGAGTCAAACCGACAAAGCTCTGACCTGCGCTTTTACCAGGGGGCACCCCCTGCCCCTCCCGACCCTGACCGGCAGGGAGGGAAAAAACTCGCATGGCTAATCACGCCGCTTTGGTGGGCGCTGGGCTGGGCAAGGGACGTATAGCCTCTCCCTTCAAGGCTTGAAAGGGGTCATGGCCGCTGAATTCCGCGAATACTGAGAGCTGGGACCGCCGCGCATGGCCCCGTACCTTCCTTGCCCCATGGGGCGGTCGGTGCGGGGCTATTTGTCGTTGTCTGGCCTAGCCGAGATAAGGGCTAGCTCGGTTCTCCAAAAAGTGTTGAAGTCGAAGCTTCTGGGTGTGATGCATCGGCAGGCTACCAATGTCCTCCGGAGCTACGAACTGGAGATCGGTCGACTCGCTGGAGATCCGGAGTTCTCCACCCGTAATGCGCGCGGTGAAGCAGACATTGAACTGTTGCCGCACCTCGCCGTCCGAGTAGGCGATCACGTGTCGCGGGTCGGTGTACGTGCCGACGAGTCCAGTGATCTCGACGTCGAGACCGGTCTCTTCACGGACCTCCCGAATGGCCGTTCCCGGAAGCGACTCACCTAGATCCATCGTGCCGCCAGGCAGCGCGTACAAACCATTGTCGGTACGTCGTTGGAGCAGGATGCGCCCTTCGTCATCGGTCACGACTGCGGACGCTGCCACCACCAGCCGGTTTGGCTTGGGCGCGTTGGGATCGTCGTAGAACTCGGTGCGTGCCACGTGATCAGCTCTCCTCAACGGTTCGGGCGGCGTTCCACACTGCGTCGAAGCTCGCAGCATAGGTGTCGAACAGCGTCCCTGCGCCGGTCCTCCGCAGATGCCAGACCGGGGCTCCGAAGGCGTTGACGCCCCAGACATGTGCGTTCACCAGGACCTGGTCATCTGCTCGGTAGAGGCTGTTGTAGAGCGTGGTCCCGTGGGTGCGGATCTCGATGCCCGGCGTGCCGAGCAGCGGGCGGTAATGCATGAGGGCGAGCCTGCACCGGGACTCGATGCCGTGGCCGAACCGCTCTTCCTCCCCACGTTGCTTGACGTTCTCACTGTCGGCATCGCCGAGGGCGATCCGGACCACACATCCTTCGGCGGCGCGCTCACGGAGTAGATCGTTGAGCCGAGGGTACGCCTCGTGCAGGAACACGGCCGCGTAGACCAGCACGTCGATGCGCTCCGTGGCCTTTCCGATCAGGTCCACGAAGACGGATACCGGCAGGTCGGCTCGCTGTTCGTACAGGGCGACCAGTTCGGGGCTTATCGCGCGTGCAGCGCGCGGCTGCCGCAGGCTCGGCCACAGTGCGAACATGTCTTCTCCGAGAGCTTCGGCAGCCATGCGGGCTGTACCTAACCGAGGTGTGCGGTTCTGATTGGCCCACCGCTCAACCGACTTGGTGTCCACGCCGGCTCTCTCGGCCAGGGCTGAGCACGTCCAACCGCCCGACGCCATAACGTCTTTCAGTCTCTCGTTCGGCATCTCGCTTGTCTCCCCACACATCACGGACCTTTGGTAGGGACGTTCTACCGCACGAGGGACGTTCTGAAGTGTCCCTTGCGAGAGGTTCCACCGTCCCGGGTGCCTGCCAGATCTTGGTGTCAACTCGGCGGAGAGGAGCGGAGGCAGTGGCACCGCGCAAGGCAACCCGGACGATCTACAAGCCCAAGGTCGGCGAGGTAGTCAGAGACCGTGCCCACAAGGGGGCGGAGGGCACTTACATGGGCACCCAAGGCGGCATGGCCTACCTTCGCCCCCGAGGCGGCGGGCAGGAATGGGAGACCTATCCGAACGAGATCGAAGCCCTGCCGGATGGCCCGGAGCTGATCACCGTGATGCGGCCGAGTTCGCCGCGCTGTGCTCCGGAGCGGATTGAACCGTGAGGCCATCGCGCCTGGTCATCGTGGTGCGTGTTGTCCGGGCGCTGGCGACGGAGCCTCGCAATACGATCGCGTGGATGTGGGGCGCTTACGTCCAATTCACTTGGCCTGTAACGATGTTCAGTCCGTATCGCAGGAAACTGGCCCGCCGGATGAAGCTCCGTCGAGGGCTCGACCACCAGATGCGTGGGCGCCCGAGACGTGCAACCGGCACTGATACCTGACCCTTATGAGCCACCAGTGTTCGGTATCGGCGGCCCGTGGGTGGGGCAACGCCGGGCACGTGACGGCCTACCGGCCCCGTGCCCTGGTGGGCGCAGAACCGGCCCTCTTGGGCCGTCACAGACCCCCGTCCCCGCGAGGGGCGGGCCGCACGACCCGGCGACCACCCGGCCGCCGGTTCCACCGATGCAGGGAGATAACTCTCATGCTCAACGCCGATGGCGGGCACGGGGGCAACCCGGCCCCGATCCAGCCCCCGCCACCCCCGCCGCCGCCGTCCCCCGACGGTAGTTCGCCGCCCGGAGACGGGGGCCACCGCAAGTGACTGAGACCCTCCGCGAGGAGGGTGCGGACCGCCCCGGCTCCGAGCTGGGGCGGTTCCTGCTCTCCACCGGCCACATGTCCCCGGACTGGGCCGGCACGTTCAACGCCGTGCCCCGCTCGCTGTTCACGCCGCCGCGCGTCTGGTCGCACGACATGGCCACCGGCCGCAGCGTGCTGGTGGACCGGGACACGGACCCGGCCGCCTGGCAGACCGCCACGGAGGCGAACGTCCCGTTGGTCACGCAGTTCGACGACGGCGAGCACGACGGACCCGATCCGGGCACCGTGCCGACCAGCAGCCTCAGCATGCCGAGCGTCGTCATGTCGATGCTGCGCGACCTGGACGTGAAGCCGGGCATGCGGGTGCTCGACGCGGGCACCGGATTCGGGTGGAATGCGGCGCTGCTTGCCCACCGCCTCGGCTCACGGCAGGTCGTCAGCATCGAGTACGACCAGGACGTGTCAGCCATGGCCGCCGAGAACATGGCGCGCGCCGGACTCGCCCCCGAACTGATCACCGGTGACGGCCAACTCGGCTGGCCCAAGGGCGGCCCGTACGACCGGATCATTGCGACGTACGGGGTCCGCAAGATCCCCCAGGCGTGGATCAGGCAGTCTCAGACCGGCGGCGTCATCCTGGCCCCGTGGGGAACCGACTTCAGCCCGCTGGACGCCGTGGTGAAGCTCCACGTCCGCCCCGACGACACGGCGTCCGGCCACTTCACCGAGATGGTGGAGTTCATGAAGTCGCGGAACCAGCGCCTCACCTTCCCCGAGCACGCTGCCTACGTCCCGGAGTTCCCCGGCAACGCCGATACGAAGTACCGGACGACGCTCACGGCGGACGATCTCGGCGGGCGGTGGGCAGTCCAACGGCTCGTTACCGGGCTGGCCGTGCCGAACGTGACGCACCTGGTCCACCACCAGGACGAGGACACCACCGTGGCGTGGTTCTACAGCCTGTCGGACCGGTCATGGGCGGCCGTGGTGTGGCGCAAGGACCAGCCCGAAACCACCGTGTACCAGGCAGGCCCTCGGAGGCTCTGGCAGGCCGTTGAGCAGGCGCTCAACTGGTGGCACGACCAGGACAGGCCCGTGCTGACCCGGTTCGGCGTCACGGTCGGGCCGGACGGCACCGTGCCGTGGCTGGACAACCCGGACAACCCGGTGCCGATCCGAGGCTGACCTCACCCGCCCTGCCGCCCTGTGTCCCCCACGGAGCGGCCGGGCTCGCCGGCGGCCCGGTCAGTGCGCTGCCCCCGTGGCGCATGGCCGGGACGCGGCTTGCGCCGCACATCCAGCGGCAATCACCCACTGCCGCCCTGCCAGACGGCCAGACACCCGGAATGCGGACACCCATGGTCGGGTTTGATTGGGGCATGGCTTCTCGTGCACGCGTACGCGCCCCTGAACTGGTCGGCGCCGGTGGCTGGCTCAACACCGGTGGCAAAGAACTGACCCTTGCCGACCTTCGAGGTCGCATTTTGGTACTAGACTTCTGGACCTTCTGCTGCATCAACTGTCTCCATGTCCTCGACGAGCTCCGGGAGTTGGAGGAGAAACACCGCGACAGCGTGGTGATCGTCGGGGTGCACTCGCCGAAGTTCGTGCACGAGGCGGACCATCGGGCGGTGGTGGACGCGGTGGCCCGGTACGAGGTGCACCATCCGGTGCTGGACGATCCGGAGCTGGTGACGTGGAAGCAGTACGCGGTGCGGGCCTGGCCGACGCTGGTGGTGATCGACCCGGAGGGGTATGTGGTCGCGCAGCACGCGGGTGAGGGGCATGCGCACGCGATCGCCAGGCTGGTCGAGGAGCTGGAGGCGGAGCACGAGGCGAAGGGCACCTTGCGGCGCGGCGACGGGCCGTACGTGGCGCCCGAGCCGCAGGCGGGTGACCTGCGGTTTCCGGGAAAGGCGGTGCGGCTGCCGAACGGGCACTACCTGGTGGCGGATTCCGGCCACCACGCGCTCGTGGAGCTCGCCGAGGACGGCGAGACGGTGGTGCGGCGGATCGGCGACGGCGTGCGCGGCCTGGTGGACGGCGCCGCGCCGCGGTTCAGCGAGCCGCAGGGCCTGGCGCTCGTCCCGGAGGGCCTCGGCCTCGGCTACGACGTGGTGGTGGCCGACACCGTCAACCACGCGCTGCGCGGGGTCCGGCTCGCCGACGGCACGGTGACCACGCTGGCCGGCACCGGCCGCCAGTGGTGGCAGGGCTCGCCGGCCTCCGGGGAGGCCACCGCCGTCGATCTGTCCTCGCCGTGGGACGTCGCGTTCTTCGACGGCAGGGTCTGGATCGCGATGGCCGGCGTGCACCAGCTGTGGTCGTTCGACCCGGTGGCCAAGGCGGTCGCGGTCGCGGCCGGCACCACCAACGAGGGCCTGGTCGACGGCCCCGCCGAGCAGTCCTGGTTCGCCCAGCCGTCCGGCCTGGCGGTCTCCGCCGACGGCGAGCGGCTGTGGGTCGCCGACTCGGAGACCTCCGCGCTGCGCTGGGTCGCGCGCGGGACGCACGAGGTGCACACCGCCGTCGGCACCGGCCTGTTCGACTTCGGTCACCGTGACGGGGCGGCCGAACAGGCCCTGTTCCAGCACCCGTTGGGCGTCACCGTGCTCCCGGACGGCTCGGTCGCGGTGGCCGACACCTACAACCACGCGCTGCGCCGCTTCGACCCGGCGAGCGGTGAGGTCTCCACGCTGGCCACCGACCTGCGGGAGCCGTCCGGCGCGGTGGTGGTGGACGGCGACATCGTGGTGGTGGAGTCCGCCCGGCACCGGCTGACCAGGCTGCGGCTGCCCGAGGAGGCCGTCCGGGTGGAGGCCGTCGCGCACCGCACGCAGCGCGCCGCGACCGAGGTCGCCCCGGGCACGCTCCGCCTCGACGTGGTGTTCTCCGCGCCCACCGGCCAGAAGCTGGACGAGCGCTACGGCCCGTCCACCCGCCTGCTGGTCAGCTCCACCCCGCCCGGGCTGCTCACCGCCGGCGCGGGCGCGGACAGCGCGCTCTCCCGCGAGCTGGTGCTCGCGGAGGGCGTGACGGAGGGCGTGCTGCACGTCTCCGCGATGGCCGCGTCCTGCGACGACGACCCGGCGATCGAGTACCCGGCCTGCCACGTCCACCAGCAGGACTGGGGCGTGCCGGTGAAGGTGGTGCCGGGCGGCGCGACGCGGCTGCCGCTGGTGCTGGCGGGCATGGAGTGACCGGGCGTCAGGGTGTGGGAGGCCTCCCGGGGCTCTCCCACACCCTGACCACCGCTCAGCCTTCCAGGAACGCCTTGATGGCCCCCGCCAGGTAGTACGGGTCCTCCGCGCCGCACAGTTCGCGGGCCGAGTGCATGGACAGCGCCGCGATGCCGCAGTCGACCGTCGTGATGCCGAGGCGAGCCGCGGTGATCGGGCCGATCGTCGTACCGCAGGGCATCGCGTTGTTGGAGACGAAGCTCTGCCACGGGACGCCGGCCTTCTCGCAGGCGGCGGCGAACACGGCCCGCCCGACGCCGTCGGTGGCGTACCGGTTGTTGACGTTGACCTTGAGGATGGGGCCGCCGTTGGGCAGCGGGTGGTGGCCGGGCTCGTGGCGCTCGCTGTAGTTGGGGTGGACGGCGTGCCCCATGTCGGAGGACAGGCAGATGGTGCCGGCCAGCGCGCGGGCGCGGTCCTCGGCGGTGCCGCCGCGGGCGTAGCAGGAGCGCTCCAGCACGTTGCCGAGCAGCGGGCTCTGCGCGCCGGTGTCGGACTCGCTGCCGGTCTCCTCGTGGTCGAAGGCGGCGAGCACCGGGATGCAGGGCAGGTCGGCGCCGGACGCGGCGACGGCGGCGAGCGCGGCGGTGGCGGCGTGCACGGAGAGCTGGTTGTCCAGGCGCGGGCCGGCCAGCAGTTCGCGGTCGCGGCCGAGGTAGGAGGGCGGCTGGACGTCGTGGGCCATCAGGTCCCAGCCGATGATGTCGGCGGCGGCGAGGCCGGCCTTCTCGGCGACGTACCCCAGCAGGGCGCCCTCGGTGGTGTCGCCGAGTCCCCAGATCGGCGTCAGGTGGCGCTGGCGGTCGAGCTTGAGGCCGTCGTTGACGCTGCGGTCGAGGTGGATGGCGAGCTGCGGGACGCGCAGCAGCGGCTCGTCGAGGTGGACCAGGCGGGTGGTGCCGTCGCGCAGGACGAGCCGGCCGGAGAGGCCGAGGTCGCGGTCGAGCCAGGTGTTGAGCGGGACGCCGCCGTAGATCTCGACGGCGATCTGCCGCCAGCCGGCCGAGCCGGTGTCGGGGATGGGCTTGACCCGCAGGTTCGGCGAGTCGGTGTGGGTGCCGACCACCCGGTAGGGGGTGGCGGGGCCGGCCCCCTCGGGCACGTACCAGGCGATCAGGGCGCCGCCGCGCACCAGGTAGCGGCCGCCGCTGCCGCCCTCCCAGGCGTCCGTCTCACGGACCTCGCGGAAGCCGACCCGCTCCAGCCGCTCGACCGCGCTCTGCACCGCGTGGTACGGGGAGGGGGAGGCGGCGAGGAAGGCGATCAGGTCGTCCGTGTGCTTCCGGTCGAAGTGGGCCGTGCGGGCGGCGGTCGACATGTTGCTCCTGGGTTGAGGGCGGCCGAGCCTGATGGGGGTTAACAGGCCCGCCCCCTGAGCATATGCCCGTACACGGACAGGACCGTGTGAAGTCCGCAACGGTGACACAACAGTGAGCATGGCGCGACCCAACGCCGCGGGGCCCGGTGGTGAACCGGGCCCCGCGGGGTGAGGGTGGGTCAGGCGGTCGGGTGAGCGACCCGCCGCCGCTCGATCAGAACGCCTCTTCGGCGAGGTCCATCAGCTCGTTGTCGACGGCCTCGGCGATCTGGCGCTGCGCGGCGGTGGTGGGCAGCACGGTGCGGGCGAAGTGCTTCGCCGCGGCGATCTTGCCCTGGTAGAAGGGGACGTCCTTCTCCGCGGCACCGGCCTCCAGCTTGGCGAGCGCGACGGCGGCCTGACGCATCAGCAGCCAGCCGACCACCACGTCGCCGGAGACCATCAGCAGGCGGGTGGTGTTCTGGCCCACCTTGTACATGTTCTTGACGTCCTGCTCGACGGCCGTCAGGTCGGCGATCAGCTTGCCGACGATGGCCTCCAGGTCGCCGGCGGCCTTGGCGAGCAGGTCGCGCTCGGGGGCCAGGTCGGCGCCGCCCTCGTTCGAGGCGAGGAACTTCTGGATCTGCTCGTTGACCGCGGTCAGCGCCTGGCCGCCGTCCTTGACGATCTTGCGGAAGAAGAAGTCCTGGCCCTGGATGGCGGTGGTGCCCTCGTACAGGGTGTCGATCTTGGCGTCCCGGATGTACTGCTCGATCGGGTACTCCTGCAGGTAACCCGAGCCGCCGAAGGTCTGCAGCGACTGGGCGAGCTGCTCGTAGGACTTCTCCGAGCCGTAGCCCTTGACGATCGGCAGCAGCAGGTCGTTCAGGCGCTCGGCGGCGGCGTCGTGCTCGCCGCGCAGGCGGGCGGCCAGCATGTCGTCCTGCACCGAGGCGGTGTAGAGGACCAGGGCGCGCATGCCCTCGGCGTACGCCTTCTGGGTGAGCAGCGAGCGGCGCACGTCCGGGTGGTGGGTGATGGTGACGCGCGGCGCGGTCTTGTCCATGAACTGCGAGATGTCGGCGCCCTGCACGCGCTCCTTGGCGTACTCCAGCGCGTTCAGGTAGCCGGTGGACAGGGTGGCGATGGCCTTCGTGCCGACCATCATCCGGGCGAACTCGATGATCTTGAACATCTGGCGGATGCCGTCGACGGTCTCGCCGAGCAGCCAGCCCTTGGCCGGGTGCTTGGCGCCGAAGGTCATCTCGCAGGTGTTGGACGCCTTGAGGCCCATCTTGTGCTCGACGTTGGTGGCGTAGGCACCGTTGCGCTCGCCGAGCTCGCCGGTCTCCCAGTCGAAGTCGTACTTCGGCACGATGTACAGGCCCAGGCCCTTGGTGCCCGGCTTGCCGCCCTCGGGGCGGGCCAGCACCAGGTGGATGATGTTCTCGGACATGTCGTGCTCGCCCGAGGTGATGAAGCGCTTGACGCCCTCGATGTGCCAGGAGCCGTCCTCCTGCTTGATCGCCTTGGTGCGGCCGGCGCCCACGTCGGAGCCCGCGTCGGGCTCGGTCAGCACCATGGTGGCGCCCCACAGGCGCTCGACCATGCGCTGGGCGACCTTCTGCTGCTCCTCGGTGCCCTCGTCGTAGACGACGCCGGCGAAGGCCGGGCCGGAGGAGTACATCCAGATCGCCGGGTTCGAGCCGAGGATCTGCTCCGCGTACGCCCAGACCAGGGAGCTCGGGGTGACCTGGCCGCCGATGCCCTCCGGGATGCCCAGGCGCCACCACTCGGAGTCCATGAAGGCCTGGTAGCTCTTCTTGAAGGTCTCCGGGATCGGGGCGGTGTTGGTCTCCGGGTCGAACACCGGCGGGTTGCGGTCGGTGTCGGTGAAGGAGGCGGCGAGGTCGTTCTCGGCCAGCCGGGAGATCTCGCTGAGGATGTTCTTCGCGGTGTCGACGTCCATGTCGGCGAACGGACCGGTGCCGTACACCTGGTCGCGGCCGAGCACCTCGAAGAGGTTGAACTCCACGTCCCGCAGGTTGGACTTGTAGTGACCCATGACCGTATCTCCGGTTCGTCTTCCACGGGCGAGCCGCTTACGGCGCACCGCTTACCCACCAGTACGCCCCATGATGCTACCCAGCGGTAACTTGTTCAACCCCTCTGCTGCGAAGCACCTATGAACGTGGTCACGTCCCACAATGCGGCCCGCCGCCGGATTGTGCGGATCACCCGCCCCCAAGCGGGGCCCGGCCCGATAGCCTTGTCCCGTGTACGGCTACGAGCAGAGCGCCTACCAGGATCCCTATCAGCAGCAGATGCAGCAGGGGATGTCCGGCATGCCCGGCGCCGGGTACGGCGACCCGCAGGCCGCCCAGCAGTCGCTCTACCCCGAACCCTCGCCGCCCTCACTGGCGGACGCGGTGCGCGCCTTCACCACGGGGGCGATGCCGGTGGAGGACTTCCAGGCCATCTTCATCACCTCGAAGGTGTACTGCCCGCGCGGCGACCGCCCCGGCTTCCTCGCGCTGCACAACACCCCGACACCGGTGATCCCGATGTTCAGCTCGCTCAAGGAGCTGAAGCGGTACGCCGGCAAGGACTCCAAGCACTTCTCGGTGACCGGCGCCGAGGTGCTCGACCTGCTGCCCACCGGCTACGGCTTCGCCCTGGACATGGAGGGCGAGCACCGGATGGTGTTCGACGCCCGCGCGGTCGAGCAGATGGTCGACTTCACCATGCGCCGGATGTACGGCTGACCTTCCCTCCCGCCCCTCCCCGGGCCGGAATACGTCCACGTAGTTCAACGTTCAACCTTGCGAGTGGTTGAGAGTTGAACTACTGTGGTGGACGTAGGCCACAGACCCGCCGAAGGAGGCCGACATGCCCGCCGTGACCGTCGAGAACCCGCTGACCCTGCCGCGCGTGACCACGCCCGACCCGGTGCACAGCACCGCCCGGCCGGTCCTCACCGTGGCCACCGCCCCCGAGGGCTACGAGGGCGAGGGCTTCCCCGTCCGCCGCGCCTTCGCGAAGATCAACACCAAGTTCCTCGACCCGTTCATCATGATGGACCAGATGGGCGAGGTGGACTACGAGGCCGGCGAGCCCAAGGGAACCCCCTGGCACCCGCACCGCGGCTTCGAGACCGTCACCTACATCATCGACGGCACCTTCATCCACCGTGACTCGCACGGCGGCGGCGGTGTCATCACCGACGGCGACACCCAGTGGATGACGGCCGGCTCCGGCCTGCTCCACATCGAGACCCCGCCCGAGTCCCTGGTCATGTCCGGCGGCCTGTTCCACGGCCTCCAGCTGTGGGTCAACCTGCCCGCCTCCGACAAGATGATCACCCCGAAGTACCAGGACATCCGCAGCGGCAGCGTCAAGCTCCTCACCTCCGAGGACGGCGGCGCGCTGGTCCGCCTGATCGCCGGCGAGATCGACGGCCACCAGGGCCCGGGCGCCACCCACACCCCGATCACCATGATCCACGTCTCGCTCACCCCCGGCGCCCAGCTCACCCTCCCCTGGCGCTCCGACTTCAACGCCCTCGCCTACGGCCTGGCCGGCAGCGGCTCCGCCGGCACCGAGCAGCGCCCCTTCCACATGGGCCAGGCCGTGGTCTTCGGCGACGGCGACACCCTCACCATCCGCGCCGACGAGAAGCAGGACTCCCGCTCCTCCAGCTTCGAGTTCGTCCTCCTCGGCGGCCTCCCGATCCGCGAGCCCGTCGCCTGGTACGGCCCGTTCGTCATGAACAGCCACCGCGAACTCCAGCAGGCCATGGAGGACTTCCAGGCCGGCCGCCTCGGCACCATCCCCGCCGACGAGCACTGACCCCCCGCCAACTCCCCAAGCCCGCGCACCCCGTCCTCGGAGGGGGTGCGCGGGCTTTTCGTGTCCGGCGGGAAATTCGGGCTCAACCTTTCTCCGCACTCGCGCATTGAGGACGGGTGAGAGACGCGAACCAGGAGGGGTGGATGCGCGGACCGGACGAATTGGGGTTCGAGGAGTACGCGGCGACGCGCGGGAGACGGCTGTACCGGACGGCGTACCTGCTGTGCGGGAACCGGCACCGGGCCGAGGACCTGGCGCAGGCGACGCTCGCGAAGCTGTTCGCACACTGGCGGCGGGCTTCCCGGATGGAGAACCTCGACGCCTACACCCGCACCGTGCTGACCCGCACCTTTCTCGCGGAGCAGCGCAAGTGGTCGGTGGCCCGCCGGCTCGGGGCGCTGGCGGGGTCGCCCGAGGTGTCCCCGGATGGGGACACCGACCTGCGGGTGACGCTGCTGACCGCGCTGGCCGAACTCCCGGCGCGGGCCCGGGCGATGGTCGTCCTGCGGTACTGGGAGGACCTGAGCGTGGAGACGGTGGCCGAGCTCCTCGGCTGCAGTACCGGCACCGTCAAGAGCCAGTGCTCCCGTGCGCTGGCCCGGCTCCGCGAACAGCTCGGCGAGCCGAGCCCGTACACGCCCGCGTGAGCGCCGCCGTGAATTCCGACCGAGACCGTGAGGGAGTACGACATGCATGAGCAGGCGCCGGAGGCGCTCTTTGTCAAAGAGGCGATGGACCAGGCCACCGACGACCTGGTCGAGCCGATCGGGTTGACCGCCCGGGCGGTACGGGACGGGCGCCGGCGGCGGCTGCGGTCGCGGCTGGCGGTCGGCGGGGCGGCCGCGTGCACGGCGGCGCTGGGGGTGACGGGGCTGGCGGCCGTGCTGCCCGGCACCGGGGACGGCACGGGTTCCACCGCCGTCCTGATGGGGGACGGGGCGCCACCGCGGGTCTTCCCGACCGTCACGTTCTCCCCCACCGCCGGCCCGTCCGCGCCGACGACCCCGCCGAGCGAGGCCGAGCGGCAGCGGATCGAGACGTTCCGGCAGGCGACGGCCGGGGTCCTGCAGGACCTGCTCCCGCCGGAGCTCGGCCAGATCCAGCTGGTCGCCGACGACGTGTCCGGCTACCAGGCGATCTCCCCGCAGGGCACCTACTTCGTCCGGTTCTCCGTAGCTCCCGCCCCGGACGGCTCGCGGGAGAAGTTCTGTCCGCCGGCCGATGTGGAACAGAAGGGAACGTGTCAGGTGGTGCAGCTGCCGGACGGCACGCCGGCCACCGTACGGGTGGCGCCCTCGGGCGACGGCTCGGTGACGGGTACCTCGGCGACCTTCCACTTCGGCGGCAGCGATGTGGCCATTTTCGTCAACGCCTCCGGCATCAACGGCAGTTCGGCGCCGGTGACGGACACGCAGATGGCGGATTTCATCCGCGCGCCCCGGGTCCTGGACCTGATTCGGCAGGCCGACCAGCACCCCGTGCAGGAACCCCAGATCTCCCACAACGAAGGGGAGAGCCGATGAAGCGACGCACCGCCCCCTCTGTGACCCGCTGAACCGCCGACCCGCCCGAACGCACGGAAGGCGCCGTCCCGCCGGTGGGCAACTGCCCCGGCGGGACGGCGTGTTGGTTCACTCAGGAACGCTGTGGCGACGTGTCAGGTGAGGGCGAGGCTGATCTGGTCGTTGAAGACCACCCAGTGCTGGCCCTTGTCGTTGACGTCGCACGGCTTGGTGGAGATGTTCGGGGAACCCCAGGCGTTGGCGAGGCAGTAGCCGGGGGCGAGGGTGAGCGAGATCTGCTGGCCCGAGATGGTCCAGTACTGGCCCGGGTCGCCCGAGGCGCACGCCTTGGTGGAGACGTCCGGGGCACCCCACTTGTTGGCCAGACAGTAGCCGCGGGCGTTGGTGAGGGAGATCTGTTCGCCCGAGACGGTCCAGTGCTGGCCCTGGTCGTTGGTGTCGCACGGCTTGGTGCCGACGTTCGGCGTCCCCCAGGCGTTGGCGAGGCAGTAGGTGCCGGGGGTGCGCGTGGTCGCGTGGCTGGTGTCGGCCGCTCCGGCGCCGCCGGTCGGCAGGAAGGAGGCGGCGAGCCCCATCGCGGCAATGGCGAGCGTCTTGCGGAAAGCGAGGGCCATGAGGCGTTTCCGTTCTGGTCGCAAGGCCGCACGATTCCCCTGCGGCCATGGGGTTTTCTCGGCCCGGACCCGGGCGCAGGCAAATTTCTAGCACCGGGCGACCGCGAACCAGTGGCGTTGCGCGCCGGGGTTCATCCGAATGGGCAGCCCGGGGGCAGTCCAGCGCGTTCACTGCCGGCCGGGCGCCCTTCGTAGGCTTGGCCCGGCAAGGACACCGCGCGAGAAGTGAGGACCAGCGATGGCAACGATCCATCAGACCACGATGACCCCGGGCAAGTTGGACCTGCTGGCCGACTGGCTGCCGAAGCAGGACTGGTACCGGCCCGGCGGCGGCGCGCTGGTGCGGGCCGGCGGATTCCGGCTGGACGACCCGGCGGGCGAGGTCGGCATCGAGCTGATGGTGGTGGCGGACGGTCAGGCCGCCTACCTGGTGCCGATGGCGTACCGGGGCGCACCGCTGGACGGGGCGCCCGAGGGCGCGCTGATCGGGATCGCCGAGCACGGGGTGCTGGGCACCCGCTGGTTCTACGACGGCGAGCAGGACCCGGTGGTCCGCGCCGAGTTGACCGAACTGCTGCGCGGCCGGGCGGTGCCGCAGAAGCAGAGCGAGAGCGACATGGTGGACGACACGGTGGCGGTGGCGGCCGTCGCCGGCGAGGTGACGGTGACGCTGCGCCGGGAGCTGCGGCCCGCCGGGGAGCCCGCGCCGGGCGAGGTGGTCGCCGGCTACACCGCGCCGGACGGGTCGGCGGCCCGCGCGGTGTACCTGACGGCCGGCCGGTAACGGAGCTCCAACTGCCCGGTCACAGGCGGGCGTAGAGCGCCGCCGCGTCGTCGTGGGCCTTGCCGCGGGGCCACCGGACGCAGTCCGCGTCGGTGCGCTCCGCGGCTCGGACCTGGGCGATCAGCTCGGCGGGGCCGGCCTCGGCGAGCAGTCGGACGGCGTCGGCCCAACTGCCCAGCCCCAGACGCTCGGTGAAGCGGGAGGCGCCGTCCGACAGGGCGGCCACCCCGTGCAGGTCGGCGCGCGTGACCACGCCGGTCTCGGCGTGCTGGGCGGCCTCCGGGGTGGCGGCGGCGATCCACGGCCCGTGGCCGGAGTTGCGCGCGGCGCGGACGGCGATCGCGTACCGCAGGTAGAGGTCGGCGCGTTCGGCGGTGCCGGGGACGGTCGACCAGACCTGGCGGCGCAGTTCCTCGCCGCCGGGGAAGCGCTGGTTGTCGCCGATCACCCGGGGCGGGCCGGCCTTGGGGTGCAGCACCAGCAGGGAGTCGCCGAGCGCCAGGTACTCCAGGGCGTCGCCGCGCAGGCGGGCGGCGACCACCATCGCGGCGGGCGTGTTGGGGTTGGCCAGGTCGCAGGTGTCGCCGTGCAGGGCGGCGGTGTCGGCGATGGCGTCGGCCAGGCAGTCGGCGACGGCCCGGTCGGGGTGGTCGGTGAGCCGGGCCACCAGGTGCGCGCCGAGGCGGCGCACGTACCAGGGAATGCCGTGGCCGCAGCCGGAGTCCAGGGTGTCCGGGGCGCTGGAGCCGTCCAGCAGCACCAGAACCTCCGGGGTGGCCACCACGAAGTCCTCGCAGGCCCGGTCGGGGCGGCGCGCGTCGACTGCCAGCTGTACCCGCATGCCTCACAGTCTGCGTCGGCCACCGGTCCTTCGAACAGGGGCTGTTCGACCCTTCCGTTCGCCCCTCTCGCGCAACGATTCGGACATAATTGGACCAAATATGGCAACTCGCCAAGGCTTCGTGACAGGAGAGTCCCATGGTCTGGCAGTTCTTCGTTCTGGTGATCGCCTCGTTCGGCTTCCCGATCCTCGCCCTGCTGTTCATGATGGGCGGCCTGCAGTACCGCGACGAGCGGCACCCCCACGGCACGGCACGCCGGGACTGACCGACTCCGGTGTCGGCCGACAGCCGCCCCCGTCGGCATGGGAGGGTGTGCTGCAGCACACCCCACTCCCGTCCAGGAGGTCCCGAAATGAGCAGCGACACCGCCCCGGCAGCCGAGCCCGCGCCGGAGGCCGCCGCCGACGCCACCGCCGACACCGCCGCCGCCGAGGCACCCGGCCAGGACGACCAGAAGGCCAAGTTCCTGGCCGCGCTGCAGCGCAAGGGCGGCAACAACCGCGGGTCCGGCGGCGGCCCCGGCGGCGACTCGAAGATCCACGGCACCGCCGCCGCGGCCGGCGGCAAGCGCACCTTCCGCCGCAAGAGCGGCGGCTGAGACCCCGGCGCGAACGGCCGGTCCCGCCCGGGGCCGGCCGTTCGGCGTCTGTGCCCGGTGATTCAGTCGGTGTGCTCGTCCGGGAAGTACGGGGTCTCGCGGAGGAACAGCGCCCCGCAGGTGTGGCAGTTGCGGTCGGGATCGAGCGTCCAGCGGGTGGCGTCCTGGACGGGGGCGGCGCTGTTGAGCGTCTTGCCGCACAGGGCGGTGAGGTCCGCGTCGCGGACGATGTGCCAGCTGACCACGGAGTCCGTGGCGCCGTCGGGGCCGGTCTCGGCGCGCATCTGATGCATCATGATCACCATCGTCCGCCGACCGGACATACCCGGCAATTCGCGCAGGCGGTCAGGGCTGCGCCGGGGGCTCCGACAGCACCTCGCGGACCTCGATCGGCATGTTCATCGGCTTTCCGTCGTGGCCCGGCGCGGCGGACAGCAGCGCGGCGATCTCCAGCACCCGCGCGTCGCTCGCGCAGTTGACGATCCACCAGCCGAACAGGAACTCCTTCCCAGCCGGGAACGGCCCCTCGGCGACGGACGCCCCGCCGTCGCCGGCCCGGACGATCCGCGCCGTGTCGGGCATCGCCAGGCCTTGGGCCTCGACGAGTTCGCCGCTGGCGGTGAGCTCGGCCACCGAACGGCGCATGAAGGCGATGTGCACGGCGGTCGCCGCCGGATCCCAGGAGGGGATCGGGGGAACGGCGGTGTCCGACTGGCTGAAGTGCATCTGCAGCATGTGCGTCACGGCGGACGGCTCCTCTCGGTTCGGGCGTTCTCGTCCCATCATCCTGAGGACGGAGCTGCGGCCCGGTTCTCGACACCGCGCCCCGCATGCTCGCTCGGACCGCGGGCCGGAGGGACGGGCAGAGCGCCCGGTGCGGCCGTCAGGACGCGGTGCGCAGCAGCGGGGCGGTGAGGATCTTGTCGAAGCTGACGGTGGCGCCGCGCTGCGGGTGGGTGCGGAGCTGGACGTGGTCCGCGAGGGCGTGGATGAGGAACAGGCCGCGGCCGGACTCGGCGGTCAGGTCGGGCAGCACGCCGGGGTCGGTGGCCTGCAGGGCGGGGCGCAGCGCGGGCAGGACGTGGGTGTCGTAGGGGGCGGCGGGCCGGTCGGCGGCGGGGCTGCGGGTGGCCAGCACCCGGGCGGGAACGGAAGCGCGGCCCCGGCGGGTGCGGCAGCGCGGCGCGGGGCGGTCGGCAGCTGGGCGGTCGGCGGCGGGACGGTCGGCTGCCGGGCGGTCGGTGGCGGCGGGCCGGTCGGCCGGACGGCGGCGTGGGCGGGACGCGGCGGGCGCGGCCGGGGCCGGACTGGTGTTGGTGACCTCGATCCGCAGGCGGTCGCCGCTGAGCGCGGCGGTGACCTGGAAGGTGTCCCCGAAGTGGCCGGGCCCGGCGTGTTCGACCGCGTTGGCGCAGGCTTCGGTGAGGGCGAGGCCGAGGTCGAAGGCGTCCTGCGGGTCGACTCCGGCGGAGTCCATGGCGCCGAGCAGGATGCGGCGGGCGAGCGGCACGCTGGCCGGGTCGCGCTTGAGGTGCAGAGTCCACCAGATGTCCACGGGAGATCCCTCCTGGCTGCGGCTCCACATACAACTAGCTATCTCCTCGGCGGTGCGCGGTGAACCGTCCGCACTCGCCGGTACCGCCCGTTCGGCGGATGGACTGCCCTTGTCGGGTGTGCCGATCGGCGCGTGGGCGGATGCGTGCGCCGGTCGGGTTCTCGCCATTCGCGGCGGGTTTCGGGGCCTGTCCCGGGAGCGCCTGTAGGCGGTGAGATGATGGCTCGGCCATGACTGACCCGACCGCCGCCGCCCGCCGGGGCTCCGCCCTGCCCGCGGCGCGGGTCTCGGCGGCGGCCTGGGATCTGCGGGTGCTGCGCGCGGTCCCGTTCGCGCTGGTGTGCACGCTGGTGGCGGCCTTCGGGCACGCCCGGGCGGGTGGCGCGGTGGCGCCGGACACGCTGGCGGTGGGTTTCGCCGCCGTGTGCGCGGCGGCGGCGCTGCTCGGCGGGCGGGAGCGCTCGCTGGTGTCGATCGCGGCGGCGCTGGGCGCCGGGCAGCTGGGTCTGCACGTGCTGTTCCACCGGTTCGGCGACGGCCTGGGCGGCGGCATGGCGATGACGCATCCGCCGATGGCCGGAAACGGCGGGCCCGACGCTCTGGCGTCCGTGGCAGGCCGGCTGCTGTGCAACGACACCCCCGGCGACGCCCTGACGGTCGTCCCGCCGACCACCACGGCGGACCAGGTGGTGAGCGCCGCGGGCCTGGACCCGCAGGCGTACGCGACGGCGATGCCGCACGCGGCGGGCTGGCTGGGGCTGGCGCCCGGCATGGTGCTGGCCCACCTGGCGGCGGCGCTGGTCGCGGGCTGGTGGCTGCGGCGTGGCGAGGCCGCACTGTGGCGGCTGGTGCGGACGGCGGCGCTGACCGCCCGCGAGTGGGCGGCACCGCTGCGGACGGCGGTGACGCTGCTGCTGGCGCTGCTGCTGGGCGGTCCGCGCCCGGTGGCGGCGCGCCGGGGCGGGCGGCCGGAGGACTGGCGGCTGCCGGTGGCTGCGGCGCTGCGGCACTGCGTGCTGCGCAGGGGACCTCCCGCGGTGGCGTTCGCGCGCTGAGCCGGGCCCGGAGGGCCGGGGCTCGGGCGTGCGTCGCCGCACCGTGCCCGCCACGTGAGCGGGCCGGTCGAGTCCCCTCCCCACGTTGCCCGCGCGGTGCTCGCGCGGCCTCTCCCTCCCCAGGAGTCCCCTGATGCGTTCGCTTTCCGCCCGTTCTGTCCGTCGTTCCGCCGGCGCGCTCGTGGTGGCGGCCGGTGCCCTGCTGGCGTCCGCCGTTCCCGCCTCCGCGCACGTGTCCGTCCAACCGGGCAGTGCCCAGCAGGGCGGGTACACGGCCGTGGCGTTCCGGGTGCCGAACGAGAGCGACACCGCCTCCACCGTGAAGCTGGAGATCAACCTGCCGCTGGACCACCCGCTGGCGTCGGTGCGCACCCAGCCGCTGCCGGGGTGGACGGCCAGCCTGGAGAAGTCGAAGCTCGACAAGCCGCTGGAGGCGCACGGCCAGCAGATCACCGAGGCCATCTCCAAGATCACCTGGACTGCCGACGCGGGCACCAAGATCGCCCCCGGCCAGTTCCAGGAGTTCCGGGTCTCGCTGGGCGCGCTGCCCACCGACACCGACAAGCTGACCTTCAAGGCACTCCAGACCTACGACAACGGCGACGTGGTCCGCTGGATCGAGGACACCAAGGACGGGCAGCCCGAGCCGGCCAAGCCCGCCCCCGTGCTCAGCCTGACCAAGGCCGACGCCGCGGCCGGTGACCACCACTCGACGGACACCACCGCCCAGCAGGACGCCGCGCCCGCCGCGAAGTCCTCCGACTCCACCGCCCGCACCCTGGGCGTGGTCGGCATCGTGGTCGGCGTGATCGGCTCGGCGCTCGGCGTGGCCGGGCTGCGCCGCCGCTCCGCGCAGTCCTGACCCCCGTCGGGCGGGGCCGCACCCGCGGGCCCGCCCGGCATCCGCCCTCCCGCACCGCTCTCCCGCACCGCTCTCCCGTACGGAACGGAAAGTCCCTTGGCATCCCTCCGCAGCACCCGGCCCCGGCTCCTGACGGCCGCCGCCCTCGTCCTCGGCGCCTCGCTCGCACTGTCCGCCTGCTCCTCGTCCTCCTCGGGCGGCGGGGAGGGCAACGGGGCGGCGAAGGTCAGCAAGCAGGCCTCGACCAGCCAGTACCAGGGCACCGCGCTCAGCAAGCACTTCGACAAACCGAACCTGGTGCTGAACGACACCTCCGGGCAGCCGTACGACCTGAAGGCGCGCACCGCCGGGCGGACCGTGCTGCTGTTCTTCGGCTACACCAGCTGCCCGGACGTCTGCCCGACCACCATGGGCGACATCGGGGTGGCCATGTCCAAGCTGACGCCGGAGGAGCGGCAGAAGATCGACATCGTGTTCGTCTCCACCGACCCGGAGCGCGACACCCCGCAGGTGCTGCGGACCTGGCTGGACTCGATGGGCAAGGACTTCATCGGGCTGACCGGCGACCTGGCGCAGGTGAAGGCCGCCGCCAAGCCGCTGGGCATCCTGATCGAGGACCCGGTGGTGGCCGCCAACGGCACGGTGACCTCCACGCACGGCGCGCAGGTGCTGGCGTTCCTGCCGACCGACGACAAGGCGCACCTGCTGTACATGGCCGGCACCTCGGTGGACACCTACCGGCACGACCTGGAGCTGCTCGCCAAGGGGGTGGCGGTGTGAGCCGCGCGTTCCGGCGCAGCGCGCTGATCGGGGCCGGCCTGGCGACCGCGTTGGCCGCGGGCACCGTGGTGGTGGCCTGCCAGTCCTCGTCCTCCGACAGTGCCTCCGCCGCGCCGCCGCAGTTGTCGGTGGCCGACCCGTACATACCGCTGCCCGCCACCCCCGGCGGGATGGGCGCCGGCTACCTGACGGTGCGCAACGACGGCGGCGCGGACCGGCTGGTGAAGGTGAGCAGCCCGGGCGCCGGGTCGGTGACCATGCACCGCTCCACCGAGAAGACCATGGAGGAGGTCGGCGAGCTGGCGGTGCCCGCGCACGGCACCCTGGATCTGGCCCGGGGCGGCACCCACCTGATGATCATGGACTGGGCGAAGCAGCCGGCCCTCGGCGACGAGGTGGAACTGGACCTGGAGTTCGCCAAGGCGGGCACCGTCGTGGTCAAGGTTCCGGTGAAGCCGCTGACGTACCGTCCGGGAAGCTAGGGTCCCGGCGATGGTCCCGGCGATGGCGGCAGACAGCGCAGTGACGAGAAGAGGCGCACAGGTGATCACGGTGGCGAAACGGCGGCGGCTGGGCGCGCTGCTGGCGGTGCTGGTGGCGGCGCTCGCCCTGGTACTCGGCGGGGCGACGACGGCGTCCGCGCACGCCACCCTGGAGAGCACCGACCCCGCGCAGGGCTCGGTGCTGCAGACCGCGCCCGCCGCGGTCACGCTGAGCTTCAGCGAGGGCGTGTCGCTGTCCGCGGACTCGGTGCGGGTACTCGACCCGAAGGGCACCGCCGTCGACAACGGCAAGCCCGACCACGTGGACGGCAAGGCCGCCACCGCCCGGGTGACGCTCCGGCAAGGCCTCGGCAACGGCACCTACACGGTGGCGTGGCGGGCCGTCTCGGAGGACTCCCACCCGATCGGCGGCGCGTTCACCTTCTCCATCGGCGCGCCCTCCGACACCACCGTGAACGCCGCCGCCGTCCAGGGCGCCAAGGCCGACGGCGCGGTGGGCTTCGCCTACGGCACCGCCCGCACTGTCGCCTACGGCGCGTTCGCGCTGCTGGCCGGCGCCGCCGCGTTCGTGATCGTGGTCTGGCCCGGCGGCGCGGCCGTCCGCGGCGTGCAGCGGCTGCTGATGACCGGGTGGGTGGCGCTGCTGCTGTCCACCGTCGCCGTACTGATGCTGCGCGGCCCCTACGAGCGCGGCACCGGCCTCGGCCAGGCCTTCGACCTGTCGCTGGTGCGCGCCACCCTGGACGAGCGGATCGGCACCGCGCTCGCCGCCCGCCTGCTGCTGCTCGCCGCCGCCGGTGTCTACCTGTCGCTGCTGGTCGGCCAGCTGGGGCTGCAACCGAAGCCGGTGGCGCCGAACCGCGCACCGGACTCCGCCCAGGACGAGCGCGAGGAGGAGGACGAGGAGGCGGAGGCGGAGGCGGAGAAGGCGGAGCTGCGCCGGCTGGAGCGGGCCGCCACCGAGCGCCCGCAGCGCGACACCCGGCTCGCGCTGGGACTGGCCGGGCTCGCCCTGGCCATCGCGCTGTCCGCGACCTGGGTCGGCGCCGACCATTCCTCGGTCGGCATCCAGGTCCCGCTGGCACTGCCGCTGGCCGCGCTGCACCTGCTCGCCATGGCCGGCTGGCTCGGCGGCCTCGCCGTGCTGGTCACCGGCCTGCGACACGGCCTGCCCGCCGCCGCCGTCGAACGCTTCTCCAAGCTGGCGTTCTGGCTGGTCGCGGTACTCGCCGGCACCGGCCTCTACCAGTCCTGGCGCGGCCTGGGCAGCTGGGGCGCGCTGGTGGACACCGAGTACGGGCGGCTGCTGCTGGTCAAGGTCGGCTGCGTGGCGTCGATGCTCGGCGTCGCCTGGATCTCGCGGGCCTGGAGCGCGCGGTTGCGTGGCGCTGACGGGACGGCGGCGGCTTCGGCGGTCGCTCCGGTGGCCGTTCCGGGGGGGACGGCCGCTGCGGGGACTGTTTCTGTCGCTGCCTCTGCGCGGATGGTTTCGGATGCGATCACAAACGAACAGGGCGAGGAGATCATCCCTGCGGAGATTATCTCCGCGCAGACCATCGTAGCGAAGTCGGACGCGGGTGCGGGTGCGAGCACAGACGCGGGTGCGGGTGCGAGCACGGACGCGGACGCGGGCACGAACACGGACGAGGGTGCAGGTACGAACGCGACCCCCGGCGCGAACGCGGGCACGCCCGCCGACGCGCCCGCCGGAGCCACCGCCGCCGCCGGAGACGCAAAGGCCGAGGACGCCGACCCCGAGCGCGCCGCGCAGCTCGCCCGCCAGCAGGCGGTGCTGGCCAAGGCGCACCGGCGGCGGGCTGCCGAGGGCTCGCCGGTGCGGGCGGGGCTGCGTCGCAGTGTGCTGGTCGAGACGAGCGTCGCCGCGCTGGTTCTGGTGGTCACCACGATGCTCACCAACTCCCCGCCCGGGCGGGTCGCCGAGGCGATCGCCGCTCAGCCCGGGGCGGGCGGCGGGGCTCCGGTGGCGGGGGCTTCCGCGGTGCCCGGGAAGACGCAGGAGTTGAAGCTGCCGTACGACACCGGCGGCCGGACCCCGAATGCCAAGGGCACCGCCACCGTCACCGTCAATCCGGTCGGGACCGGGCCGAACGAGGTCACACTCAAGCTCGGCAACGCTGCCGGGCAGCCGGTGGACGTCCCCGAGTTGCAGCTCGCGTTCACCCTCCCCGACCGCGATCTCGGACCGCTGCCCGTCGCCCTCAAGTCCGAGGGCACCGGCTCCTGGAGCGGTACCGCGCAGTTGCCGCTGGCCGGGCAGTGGGTGGTTTCGGTGACGATCCGGTCGTCCGACATCGATCAGGTGACGGCGACCCAGCAGCTGAAGGTCGGGCAGTGACGGAGATATCGGCACTCTCCCGGCGGGCCGTGCTCGGCGGGGCCGGGGCGGGGCTGGCCGTGGGCGCGGTCGGCGGGGCGTGGGGCGGGCGGGCGTCGGCGCGGGGTGCGAAGGTGTCCGGGCCGGGCGAGGCCCGGGTGGCGTTCCACGGCCCTCGGCAGGGCGGCATCGTGGAGCCCGCGCAGGCCCGGGTGGAGTGGGTGGCCTTCGATCTGGTCCCCGGCGCCGGGCGGGACCGGGCGGCGGGGCTGCTGCGGGACTGGTCGGCGGCCGCGGCCCGGATGGCCGTCGGCGAGCCGGGCGGCGACGGCGGCAGCGGGATCGCGCTGGACGCGGGCCCGAATTCGCTGACCGTCACCTTCGGCTTCGGCGCGAGCCTGTTCGACAAGCTGGGCCTGGCCGACCGCCGCCCGCCCGCGCTGGCCGCGCTGCCCGCGTTCCCCGGGGACGCGCTCGACCCGGCGCGCTCCGACGGCGACCTGTGGGTGCAGATCGGCGCGGACGATGCGCTGGTCGCGGTGCACGCGCTGCGGGTGCTGCGCCGGCTGGCGGCGGGGGTGGCCGCGCCGCGCTGGCAGATGTCCGGCTTCGGCCGCACGCCCGGTGCCACCGCGCGCCCGATGACCGGCCGCAACCTGATGGGCCAGGTCGACGGCACCAACAACCCGCGCCCGGCGGACGCCGACTTCGCCGCGAAGGTGTTCGCCACCGGCCCCGACTGGATGTCCGGCGGCAGCTACGCGGTGCTGCGCCGGATCCGCATGCTGCTGGACGACTGGGAGTCGCTGCCGACGGACCGTCAGGAACGCCTGGTGGGCCGCCGCAAGAGCGACGGCGCCCCGCTGTCCGGCGGCCCGGACGCCGGCGAACGCACCCCCGTCGACCTGTCGGCGACCGCCCCGGACGGCACCCTGGCGATCGCCCCGGACGCGCACGTCCGGGTGGCGGCGCCCGACTCCAACGGCGGGGCGGCGATGCTGCGCCGCGGGTTCTCGTTCCACGACGGCCTGCTGGCCGACGGCTCGCCCGACGCGGGCCTGCTGTTCGCCGCGTTCCAGGCCGACCCGGCGCGCGGCTTCGTCCCGGTGCAGCAGCGGCTGGCGCGCGGCGACGGGCTGTCGCGGTTCCTGCGGCACGAGGCGGGCGCGCTGTTCGCGGTGCCGCCGGGCGCGCCGGAGGGCGGGTACGTGGGGCAGCCGCTGCTGGAGGGCTGACCTCGCGCACGGTCGTTCGACCCCGCTGTTCGCCGTCCGGACGGCGGCCCGCCCGCACGGCCGTTCGACCCCGCTGCCCGGCTGTCGAACGGCGGCACGGCGGGGCCGCGGAAGTGGCTAAGGTGGCAGACCGAGGCCTGTGGGGCCCACGCAGTTCGCATCACGCGTTCGCATCACGCAGTTCGCGTCACGCTGTTCGTTCGGAGGCGGTCATGTCGGCGACCCGTTACACCTATCTCGGGCCCGCGGGCACCTTCACGGAGGCCGCGCTGCGCACCCTGCCGGAGTCGGGGACGCGGGAGCTGACGCCGGTGGCCTCGGTGTCGGCGGCGCTGGACGCGGTGCGGGCGGGCGAGGCCGCGGGCGCGATGGTGGCGATCGAGAACTCGGTGGACGGCGCGGTCACCACCACCAGCGACGAGTTGATCAACGGCAGCGCGCTGATGATCTACCGCGAGGTGCTGCTGCCGATCTCGTTCGCGCTGCTGGTCCGCCCGGGCATCGCGCTGGGCGACGTGAAGACCGTCACCGGGCACCCGGTGGCGCAGCCGCAGGTGCGGCACTGGCTGGCGGCGAACCTGCCGGACGCGCAGTGGGAGTCGGCGGCGTCCAACGCCGAGGGTGCCCGGCTGGTCCAGGACGGCCGGTACGACGCGGCGGTGGCGGGGGCGTTCGCGGCGGAGCTGTACGGGCTGCAGGTGCTGTCGGACGAGATCCAGGACGCGGCGGCGCCGACCACCCGGTTCGTGCTGGTGGGCCGGCCGGGGCGGGTGTCCTCGGCGACCGGCTGGGACAAGACCTCGATGGTGGTGTGGCTGCCGGAGGACCACCCGGGTGCGCTGCTGGAGCTGCTGCAGGAGTTCGCGGTGCGCGGGATCAACCTGATGCGGATCGAGTCCCGGCCGACCGGCGAGGGCATGGGCAACTACTGCTTCCTCATCGACTGCGAGGGGCACCTGAGCGAGCGGCGGGTCAGCGAGGCGCTGATGGGTCTGAAGCGGATGTGCCCGCAGGTGCGTTTTCTCGGCTCGTACCCGCGGGCCGACCGGGGCACCGCTTTCCCGCTCCGGCAGGGCACCTCGGACCTGGATTTCGCGAACGCCTCGGACTGGCTGTCGCGCTGCCTGGACGGCCGCGGCGAACTCTGAGGCCCACAACGCCCCGTCCGCCGCAAGAACGCGATTTCGGCCGGGGCGGGGCCTTGCCGGGCCCCGTTCCGTTCATTTTCGACACGCCCGAACGTCACCTGCCCGGCCGACCGGTGTTCACCGGCGGCGCCCCGGGGGCCTTCGGTGCGGGGTCCGGGGCGGGGTGGTTCATCCACAGGGCGGTGGCCGGCATCCACAGGGGACGGTTGTCCCCAGGTGCGGGAAGTTATCCACAGGGCGGGCCGGAGTCGACAAACCGGTAAAGACACCCTCAGGCCTGGTCGGATCATCAGCTAGGGGCATAGGGAGGACTAATCGGACCAGAGTCACCCCTGCGCCGACAAATCACCTGTGCGAGCGAGCGAATTCCCTCACTCGGGAAGCCGTATCGAGGTTTGAAACCTGGAATTGCCGGTTCGGAAGCCTACGGACCATGGGTTTTCCCCTGTCCACAGCCCCAGGCGCGCACCTGTGGATAACCGACCCTCGAAAGAGTTGTCCACCGGGGTTATCCACAGGCCGGCGGGAGTTATCCCCAGCCCCGGAGTGCCCGCCCACACCCCTCTGCGCCGATGGCCGGGCACAGGATGCCAGATTTCCGAACAGAGCGCGACATACCCACCCAAGCCTCACGATGGCCGGAACCGGACCACCGGCCACCGGTAGGCTTGATCCGTGATCGACCTTCGCCTGCTCCGTGACGACCCGGACCGCGTACGTACCTCGCAGCGCTCCCGCGGAGAGGACGTCGACCTGGTCGACGCCCTGCTCTCCGCCGACGAACGCCGCCGCGCGGCCGGCACCCGATTCGACGAACTGCGCGCCGAGCAGAAGCAGCTGGGCAAGCAGGTCGCCGCCGCCAAGGGCGAGGAGAAGGCCGCCCTGCTGGCCCGCACCAAGGAGCTGGCAGCCGAGGTGAAGGCCGCCGACGCCGCGCAGAGCGAGGCGAAGGAAGAGGCCGAACGGCTGCAGCGCTCGCTGGCGAACCTGATCGACCCGGCCGCTCCGGTCGGCGGCGAGGAGGACTTCGTCACCCTGGAGGAGATCGGCACTCCCCGCGACTTCGCCGCCGAGGGCTTCGAGCCCCGCGACCACGTCGAACTCGGCCAGCTGCTCGGCGCGATCGACACCGAGCGCGGCGCGAAGGTGGCCGGTGCCCGCTCGTACTACCTGACCGGTCCGGGCGCGCTGCTCGAACTGGCCCTGGTCAACATGGCGATGGCGCAGGCCTCCGCGGCCGGCTTCACCCCGATGATCACCCCGGCGCTGGTCCGCCCCGCCGCGATGGACGGCACCGGCTTCCTCGGCCAGGCCGCCGAGAACGTCTACTACCTCGAGGACGACGACCGGTACCTGGTCGGCACCAGTGAAGTCCCGCTGGCCGCCTACCACATGGACGAGATCCTGGACGGCGACAAGCTGCCGCTGCGCTACGCCGGCTTCTCGTCCTGCTTCCGCCGCGAGGCCGGCACCTACGGCAAGGACACCCGCGGCATCATCCGGGTCCACCAGTTCGAGAAGGTGGAGATGTTCGTCTTCACCACCCCCGAGGACGCCGAGGCCGAGCACCGCCGCCTGCTCCAGTGGGAGAAGGACTTCCTGAACGCGCTGGAGCTGCCCTACCGGGTGATCGACGTCGCCTCCGGCGACCTCGGCGCGTCCGCCGCCCGCAAGTTCGACATCGAGGCGTGGATCCCCACCCAGGGCAAGTACCGCGAGGTCACCTCGACCTCCAACACCACCGAGTACCAGGCCCGCCGGCTCTCCATCCGGATGCGCGACAAGGACGGCGTCCGTCCGCTCGCCACCCTCAACGGCACCCTGGTGGCCGTCCCCCGGGTCATCGTCGCGCTGCTGGAGAACCACCAGCAGGCCGACGGCTCGGTGGTGCTGCCCGAGGCGCTGCGGCCGTTCCTCGGCGGGAAGGCCGTCCTGGAGCCTGCGGCCAAGTAGCCGCCGCCCACCCGACGTTCCCGTCCGGCCCGTCCGGCCCGGCCCGTTCCTCCCGTCACCTCCCGTCGTCCCGGAGCACCTGGAGCACTTCGCGCATGAGCACCGACGCCCTGCCCTACCGGCTGGTCGCCACCGACCTGGACGGGACGCTGCTCACCGGCGCCGAGAACGTCTCCGCCCGTACCCTCGATGCCCTGGGCGCCGTCACGGCGCTCGGGGCGCAGCACATCGTCGTCACGGGCCGCTCGGCGGGCTGGACCAAGCCGGTGCTGGACGAGATCGGCTACACCGGGATAGCGGTGTGCGGGCAGGGCGCGCAGGTCTACGACGCGGGGGCGCACAAGTTGCTCACCTCGGTCACTCTGGACCGGCAGCTGGCGGCGCTGGCGCTGGCCAAGATCGAGGCCGAGGTGGGTCCGCTGGCGGTGGCCGCCAGTCAGGACGGGCTGGACGGCGAGGTGGTGGCGGGGCCGGGTTACCGGTTGCGGATCGCCACCGGGCTGCCGGTGCGGCAGGTCGCGCCGGAGGAGCTGCTGGCCGCGCCGGTGAGCAAGCTGTACATCCAGCACCCCGAGTTGACGGATGATCAACTCGCCGAGGCGGCTTGGTCGGTGGCCGGTCAGCTGGTCGGTGTGGTGATGGCCGGGGACGGCATCGTCGAGCTGCTTCCGCTGGGTCTGACCAAGGCGACGGGTCTGTCGCTGGCCGCGCGCCGGCTGGGTGTGACCGCGGCCGAGACCATCGCGTTCGGCGACATGCCCAACGACATACCGATGTTCCGGTGGGCCGCGTACGGGGTGGCGATGGGCAACGCGCACGAGCAGTTGCGGGCGGTGGCCGACGAGGTGACGGTCTCCAACGACGAGGACGGTGTCGCCGTGGTGCTGGAGCGGGTGTTCGGCCTCGGCGGGCAGTAGTCGGCGCGAGAGACGGCGAAAGCGCCACCGGCCGGGTGCCGGTGGCGCTTTCGTGCGCTGCGGGGCCTGTGGGCCCTGTGGGGGCCCGCAGGGCCTTGCGGCGGGTCAGCCGTAGCTGACGTTGGCGCAGGGGTCGTCGTCCGCGGAGCGGGCCTCGTTGGTGACGCTGCTCGGCAGCGGTCCGGGGGCGGGGCTGTTGCCGCCCTGGGCGCCTCCGCCGCCGCCGGCGCTCGCGGCGTAGTCCTTGCCGAGGATCACCGAGATGCCGGCGCTGGAGCCGGCCTCGACGGTGGCGCCGGGGAACAGCGAGGCGACGGCCTGTGCGTTGGCCTTCTGGCTGCTGCTGCCGTACTGGACCACGGTGGTGGCGTGGTTCTGGTTGCTGGCGTTGCCGGTGCTGGTGACGGTGAAGTTGGCGGCCTTCAGGGCGGTCGCGGCCTTGTTGCCGAGACCGGCGGCGCCGCTGCCGTTGAGGACGGCGACCTTGATGCCGGCACCGTTGGCCGGCGGGGCGGCCGGGGCGCTGCTGGACGGGGCGGCCGACTCGCTCGGTGCGGGGCTCTCCCCGCCGGCGCCGGCGTCCTGGCCGTCGAGGGTGCGGTCGGCCTTGAGGGCCGCCCACAGCTGGTCGACCTCGGGGTGGTTGAGGCCGATCCGTTCCTTCTCGTAGTGCCAGGGGGTGGTGATGAACTTGATGTCGTGCAGGTCGATGTCCTTGAGCGACATCCCCAGGTCGAGCAGTTTGTCGACGCCGGCCAGGTCGGGGTCGACGGTGAGCGACTTGGTGGCGGCGTCGGCCAGCGGCAGCATGTTGGTCGGGCTCATGCCCTTGGTCTTGACCGCCTTGATCAGCGAGGCCAGGAAGGCCTGCTGGCGTTTCATCCGGCCGACGTCGGAGCCGTCGCCTATGCCGTGCCGCAGTCGGACGTAGTCGAGGGCGGCCTGGCCCTCGACCTTCTGCACGCCCTTGGGGTAGATCTCCTTGCCGCCCTTCTTGGGCAGGTTGGGGTTGAGGTCGTAGTCGTGGATGGGGTTGGGCAGGCAGACCTCGACGCCGCCGACGGCCTTGGTCATGGAGGCGAAGCCCTCGAAGTTGACCACGATGGTGTGGTCGACGCGCAGGTCGGTGAGCTTCTCCACGGTGTTCTGGGTGCAGGCCGGGTTGCCCTGCTCGGTGCCGCCGACCGAGAAGGCGCCGTTGAACCTGACGTTGGTCTGCGGCTTGGTCCAGTTCTTGTTCGGCAGCAGGCACTTGGGGATGTCGACCGCGGCGTCGCGGGGGATCGAGACGCCGACGGCGTGCTTGTGGTCCGCGTAGACGTGCAGCAGGATCGTGGTGTCGGAGCGGGCGCCGCCGTCCTGGCCGCCGCCGAGGTCCTTGTTGGCGCCGTCGCGCGAGTCGGAGCCGATCAGCAGGATGTTCATCGGGCGGCGGCCCTCGGAGTCGGCGTCGGCGGCCGCGGGGCGGTCCTTGCTGATGCCTTCGCCGTCGAAGGCGGAGATGTTGCCGTTCAGGCGCCAGTAGAAGTAGCCGCCGGTACCGACCACGGCGAGGCTGGTGCCGACCAGCGACCAGATGATGATCCGCTTGGCGCGGCGGGGCTTGCGGCGCCCCTGGGCGCCCGCCCGGCGGGAGCCGGCCCGACCGCCGGAGCCGCCCGCCGACTCGGTCTCGGGCTCGGGTTCGGCGGCGGGGGCGGCGCGGCGCCCGGAGCGCGGCGGGGGGGCTGCCGAGCCGCGGCCCTGGGCGCGGCGGGCTCCGGCGCGGCCGCCGGCAGCTGGTGCGTCGTCGTGGCTCGCCGCGCGACGGCGTGGGACGCCGGGGGACGGTGCGTCGTCGCGACGGGGCGCGTCCTGCCGGTAGGTGCCACCTTGCGGCGGCTCGTTCTCCCACCAGCCGGCGTCCGCGTCGGACGCCCCCGCCCTCTGGCCTGCCATACGTACACCCTTCACCGGAGGCGGCCGTCGGGCGCCTCAGCAACCAGTCCGTCCGCTGGGCTGACGGATGAAGCTAGAGAGCGGAGCATATAAAGGGATCATTTCGAAAGTCACGGCCCGGGTCTCCACTCCGAGCTCTCGAACGACGTGTTCACACCAGGGGTTCCCGTTCTCCCGTGTGAGACATGTGACTTCAGCACCCCGACAGCCCCCGTGCGGGCGCTCGCAGACGCAGCGTTTCCGCACGCCAGGGCAGTTGTAGGATGACCGGGCAAGGAGAGTTGTAGGATGACCGACATCCAACAGTGAGCGAGAGAGGAGCCCGGCGCGTGGAGGGACTGCAGGCGGCCGGGCGGCGTTCGCTGGTGGACGAGGCGATCGAGCAGCTGCGCGAGCAGCTGGCGGGCGGGGCGTGGCCGGTGGGGTCGCGGATCCCGACCGAGCACGAGCTCGCCGAGCGGCTGCGGGTGGGGCGCAACACCGTGCGGGAGGCGATCCGGGTGCTGGTGCACGCGGGGATGCTGGTCTCCCGGCAGGGCGAGGGGACGTTCGTCCGCTCGACCAGCGACCCGGCGTCGGTGCTGCGCGGAGTGCAGCGCTCGGGGGTGCGGGACGTGCTGGAGGTGCGGGCCGCACTGGAGACCGAGGCGGCCCGGCTGGCCGCCGAGCGGCACACCCCGGACGACCTGGCCCGGATGCGGGCGGCGCTGGCCCGGGAGGCCGAAGTGATGGCCGCGCACCCGGAGCGGGCCGGCCGGGAGGCCACCGTCGAGCACGACCTGGAGTTCCACACGGCGGTGGTGGAGGCGGCGCACAATCCGGCGCTGACCGAGGTGTACCGGTACTTCGGGGCCTCGGTGCGGGAGTCGATGCGCACGGCGTTCGGCGACCACGAGATGCCGGAGGTGGCGATCGCCACCCACGCGGCGCTGGTCGACGCGATCGAGAGCGGTGACCCGGAGCGGGCCGAGGCGGCCTGCCGGGCGCTGCTGGCGGAGCCGACGGCGGCCGTGGAGCAGCTGCTCGCCGAGATCGCCGCGCGCAAGTAGCGTCCCGCCGCCCGCCCGGGAGCGCACCCGGCGCCCCGCTCTCCTTCTTTCTTCCACCCGCACAGAGAGTCAGCCCTGCCATGTCGGTCACCCGTGCCGTGCAGCCCGTCCTCGATCCGAAGGTCGGTACCCGAACCTCCAGGTTCGCGCATCCCGCCCTGCTGTTGACGGGGATCGTGCTGGTGGCCCTGAACATGCGGGCCTGCCTGGCGGCGGTCTCGCCGATGGTGGCGGAGATCCAGCGCACCTTCGGTCTGTCGGCGGCGGCGAGCGGCCTGATCACCACGGTGCCGGTGCTGTTCCAGGGCGTGGGCGCGCCGCTGACGCCGCGGCTGACCCGCCGGTTCGGCGCCGAGCGGGTGGTGCTGGGCGCGGTGCTGACGCTGGGCGCGGGCGTGCTGCTGCGGGTGCTGCCCTCGGTGTGGACGCTGTACGCGGGCTGCGTGGTGATCGGCGTGGCGATCGCGGTGCTGAACGTGTCGATGCCGGGCCTGGTGAAGCGGGAGTTCCCGGAGCGGGCGGCCATGATGACCGGCGTCTACTCGACCACCATGCTGGTCGGCGCGACCGTGGCGGCCGCGCTGTCGGTGCCGCTGGAGCACGCGCTCGGCGGTGGCTGGCAGGCCTCGCTGGGCGCCTGGTCGGTGCTGGCGCTGGTCGCCGGGGTGGCCTGGCTGCCGCAGGTGCTGAAGGCCCGTCAGGAGCCCACCGTGCCGCTGCGGGTGGCCCCGGCGGCGGCGTCGCGGCGCAGCACCGTCAGCCCGTGGAAGTCCGCGCTGGCGTGGCAGATCAGCGCGTTCATGGGCATCTCCTCGCTGCTGGTGTACACCCTGGTGGCGTGGATGCCGACGATCCTGGCCGACCACGGGATGGAGCGCGGCGAGGCCGGTCTGGTGTTCGCGTTCAGCAACCTGGTGCAGGTGGTCAGCGCGTTCCTGGTGCCGCTGGCGGCGGGCCGGATGACCAGGCAGCGCGGGCTGGCGCTGGCGATGGTCGGGCTGAACGCGGCCGGCATCACCTGGCTGCTGCTGGCGCCGGTGTCGGGGGCCTGGTTCTCGGCGGCGGTGCTGGGTCTGGCGCAGGGCGGCTCGCTGGGTCTGGGCCTGGCGTTCATCGTGCTGCGCACCGACAGCGTGCTGGGTGCGGCGCGGCTCGGCGGGATGAGCCAGGCGGTGGGGTACCTGGTGGCGGCGGCGGGCCCGGTCGGCGGCGGCGCGCTGCACCAGCTGACCGGCGGCTGGGACGCGACGCTGATCGTGATGCTGGTGCTGGCCGCGGTGGCGGCGGCGGCGGGCTGGGGCGCGGGCCGCGACCGGACGATCTGACAGCCGACGTCGGGCGCCGGGCGGCGGGCGGCAGGCGCCGGTCGCCCGGCGCATCGGACAACGAAACGGCGGGGACGGCTGTGTGCCGTCCCCGCCGTTTCGCGTTCCTCGGGGCCTACTCCTCGGCGTTGAGGGTGAGGCCGGCCAGCTTGACCGAGGCCAGCGCGGTGGCGCCGACGGCGGCGATGATCAGCAGCCACACCGCGGTGGTCAGGGCGACCGGGGCGGTGACGGTGCCGTCGGCGGCGATCGCCTTGGTCAGCGACAGGCCCCACTGCTGGACGGACAGGGTGCGGGCGCCCTCGACGTAGTTGCCGATCAGGCTCTCCCAGATCAGCGCGTAGGCGAGGCCGGCGATCACGGCGTGCCGGGTGACCACACCGAGCAGCAGGAACAGCGCGCTGTAGGCGGTGCCGGAGACCAGCGTGCCGACGGCGTAGCCGAGTGCGACGTTGTCGGCGCCGCCGTAGAGGAGCAGCCCGGCCAGGTAGGTCGGGACGGTGGCGAGCAGCCAGGTGCTGCCGATCGCGACGGCCAGTTTGGTGGTGACGATCTTCCAGCGCGGCAGCGGCTTGGCGAGCAGGTAGACGATCGAGCCGTCCTCGATCTCGGTGGCGATGACGCCGGTGCCGGTGATCAGTCCGGTGATCGGGACCAGGGTGCCGAGGGCGAGGTTGCCCAGGATGCTGTGCGCGAGTTCCAGCTTGTCGAGGTTGCTGTTGCGGGCGATCACCGCGATGACCAGCAGCAGGACCGGGACGGCCAGCAGGATCAGGATGCGCCGGCGGCCGAACAGTCCGCGCGCGGTGAGCCTGGCGACGGTGGTGTTCATCGGGGGCCCTTCAGGACGAGACCAGGTACGAGAAGACGCTTTCCAGCGACTCGTCGGCCGGGGAGACGGTGTACAGCCGGATGCCGGCCTCGCGGGCGACCTTGGGCAGCAGGGTGGTGAAGCGCTGGAAGTCGATCGCCTGGATGCGCAGGGCCCCTGCGGCGGAGCCGCCGTCGGGCAGGGCCGCGGTGTCGAGTTCGATGCCGGCGGTGGAGGCGTCCGCGATCAGCGCGGCGGCCAGGCGGCGGTCGTCGCTGGAGTGCACCAGGTAGCGGTGCGGGCGGTCGGTCATCAGGCGGCGGATCTCGTGGAAGTCGCCGGAGGCGGCGTGCCGTCCGGCCACCACCACCTCGATGTGGCGGGCGAGTTGCTCGACCTCTTCGAGGATGTGCGAGGAGAACAGCACGGTGCGCCCGTCGGCGCCAAAGCGGCGCAGCAATTCCATCAGTTGGAGGCGCTGGCGTGGGTCCATGCCGTTGAAGGGCTCGTCGAGCAGCAGCACCGCCGGGTCGTGGACCAGGGCGGAGGCCATCTTGACGCGCTGCTTCATGCCCTTGGAGTAGGTGCCGGTCTGCCGGTCCTGGGCGTATTCCATCTCGACCAGCGCGATGGCCCGCTTGGCGGCGGCGCCGGGGTCGGCGAGGCCGTGCAGTTCGGCGTTGGCGAGGACGAACTCCCAGCCCGTCAGGTAGTCGTACATCGACTCCTTTTCGGGGACCAGGCCGATCTGCCGGTAGACCTGCTGGTTGCGCCAGATCGGGGCGCCGTCCAGGGTGACCGCGCCGGAGGAGGGGGCGAGGAAGCCGCTCATCATGTGGATGAGGGTGGACTTTCCGGCGCCGTTGGGGCCCAGGAGGCCGGTGATGCCGGGTCCGATGTTCATGGTGACGTCGTTGACGGCGACCACGTTGCCGAACCAGCGGGAGACCTTGTCGATGGTGATGACGGCCATGGCTGCCTCTCAGACGTTCCGGTAGCGGCGCAGCGTCAGCGCGTAGCTGCCGGCCGTGAGGAGGACGATGACCGCGGTGAACACCAGCACGCCGAGGGAGCCGGGGGCGACCAGCTTGTCGGGGCCGTCGCCGCCGAGGTCGAAGATCTTGTTGACCAGGCCCTGGACGGTGCCGCTGGGCGAGATCAGTTCGGCCCAGTACGCGGACTCCTTCGGGACGGGGTCGTAGCCGCCGGTCAGGCCGCGGATGATCGCCGAGATCGCGCCGGTGATCATCAGGGTGCCCATGATGGCGGCGACGCCGAAGCCGCGGCGCGGGGTGAGGGCGGCGATCAGCAGGCCGAGCGCGGCGTACAGCATCGCGTACAGGACGGCGGCGACCAGGCCGTACAGCAGGTGGACCAGGTTGTCGCCGAACGGGAACTTGGCGAGCATCGAACCGACGAACAGCACCAGCAGGGGCAGCGTCAGGATGATCAGCAGGGCGCTGAACATGGCGGCGAACTTGGCGGCCACGTAGTCGCCGCGGCTGGCCGGGCGGGAGAAGTACAGCGGCACGACGTGGTGGCGCAGGTCGCGGGACATCAGCACGGGTGCCTGCGCGGCGAGGAAGATCTGCGTCAGCACCCCGAAGTTGGCGAGGTACGGGGCGTAGTCCATCGGCATCTGCTTCAGGCCGGCGAAGGTGGCGATGGCGAGCATCGCGAGCGCCGGGGCGACCAGGCCGCCGAGCAGCAGGAACGGCAGCACCTTGGACTTGCCGGAGCGGCCGAGGCCGAACGCGGCGCGCAGGCTCTGCACGTACAGCGAGCGGGTGGCGTAGCCGCGTCCCAACCGGGGTCCGGTGTAGGGGCGGTAGCCGATGTCGTGGATGACGCCGCTGTGGGTGTTGACGGGGGTGGTCATGCCTGCTCGCCTCCTGCCGGCACGGCCGCGGCCTGCTCGTCATGCGTCTCGGTCCGGCTGGGCTGCTCGTCGCCGTCGGAGTGGGTGCTGAAGATCTCGGCGACCCGGTGGCGGCGCTGTTCCAGCCGGATCAGGCCGAGGCCGAGGTCGTCCACGGTGTCGCGGACGGTGTCGTAGGTCTCGTCGCCGGTGAGTTCCACCAGCAGGATGCGGCCGCTGTCGGCGCGCACCGTCAGTCCGGCGGTGGTCAGGCGCTCGCGCAGCACCGCTTCGGCGTCGAAGGTGCGGTCGGTGGGGTGGTCGGTGACCTCGACCGCGAGCAGCTGGGTGGCCTCGGTGAACGAGGCGGTGGAGGAGGACCGCAGCAGTTTGCCACCGTCGATCACCACCAGGTGGTCGCAGGTGCGTTCCAGCTCGCCCAGCAGGTGCGTGGTGACCAGCACCGAGATGCCGAAGTCGGTGTGGATGCGGCGGATCAGGCCGAGCATCTCGTCCCGGCCGACCGGGTCGAGGCCGTTGGTGGGCTCGTCCAGCAGCACCAACTGCGGGTCGTGGACGAGTGCTTGGGCGAGTTTGACGCGCTGCTTCATGCCGGTCGAGTACCCGCCCATCGGGCGGTAGCGCTCCTCGTACAGGCCGACGTGGCGCAGCGTGTCGGCGGTGCGCTCGCGGGCGGCGGCGGCCGGCAGGCCGGACATCCGGGCCATGTGGACGACGAACTCGGTGGCGGACACGTCCGGCGGCAGGCAGTCGTGTTCGGGCATGTAGCCGACCCGTTCGCGGATCTCCGCGCCCTGGGTGGCGATGTCCAGGCCGAGCACCTGGCCGGTGCCTTCGGTGGCGGGGGACAGCCCGAGCAGGATCTTGATGAGGGTGGACTTGCCCGCGCCGTTCGCTCCGACCAGTCCGACCACGCCGGGCTGCACCTCCACGGTGAGCCGGTCGAGTGCGGTGACCCGGGGGAACCTCTTGGTGAGGCCGTCCGTCTTGATGACTGTGGACACGGTCATCAACGTAATGCCGGTCACCCCGGCGCGGAATGCGCTGACAAGCTGAGCTTTCGTCCGCCCACGGGATGACACTGCGGGCCCGCCCCCTAGGGGTTCCGGGGGCGGGCCGCGGGCCGATACATCGTTGACTGTGCGTCAACTCATCTGCGCTGTGGGGTTGTTCAGACCAGCAGGCTGCTCTGCAGCAGCAGGATCTGGCGGAATGCCTGGTCCGGGACGCCGTTCGGATTGGTCATCTGGACCAGCGTGACCACGTCGCCGTTCTGCAGCCAGCCGAGCCGGCCGGTGGGCACGTTGCCGGCCTTCGCGTCCGAGAGCCGGACGTTCACCTGACCGAGCGCCACCTTGTAGGTCCCGGTGACGTCCAGGGACGTGGAGTTGATGTCCGTGGTCGCGTTCGTCTGGTTGACGGACGAGAAGAAGTTGCCCGCCTCGTCCGCCGAGCCAAAGCGGATCAGCCGCAGCTCGGTGCGGGTGCCGTCCTTGGTGGTCCAGCCCTGTGCGGCCGCGCCCCGGCAGGCGTCGCTGACCAGGAGGTGCGTGTACTGGTCGTCCTTGGCCAGCATCATGTCCCGGTCGCACGGCATCCAGCGGCCCGCCACCGGCGGCAGGCTCGCGGGCGCACTCGCGGAGGCACTGCCCGAGGCGGAGGCGCCCGCGGACGCGCTTGCGCTCGCACTCGCGCTCGGGGAGGCCGAGGCGCTCGGGGCGGCGGACGGGCCGGTGCCGACGGCGCCCTTGGGCAGCGGCAGCAGCAGCGCCCGCAGGTCCGCGGCATGCGTCTTGATCTTGTAGTCGGACGGGGCCGAGGCGCCCACCGGAAGCGGAGGCATCGTCAGTTCCGGGAACACGTACCGGCCGTCGTTCGGTGTGGCCAGACCCGGCAGGTCGGTGCGCTCCGGCAGGGTCACCGCGACGGCGGTGGCCGCCCCGGTCACCACCGTCAGCAGCAGCGCTCCGCCGACCTGCCAGAGCCGCTTGCGGTCGCGCTTCGGCGGCTCGGGAGACTCGCCGTGGCCGGCCGGGACGAAGGCGTCCAAGGGGCCGGGCGCCACGGCGTCGTTCCCCTCGCCGGCGGCCTCGGCGACCGGCACGATCGGCTCGAACGGTTCGGCCGGGCCGGGGTTCGGGGTGATGTCGGTGCTCATGCGGTGGCTCCCGGGATGGCCAGTCGGTCGAGTTGCTGACGGAACAGGTCGACGACCTTGTTCTGGTCGAGGGGCGCGACCCCGGTGACGTCCATCTGCACCAGCAGGTCGCCCACGCCGGCGTAGCACTGCAGGTAGTCGAGCTGGTCACCGGCCTTCAGCGTCGGCAGCGCACAGTGCGCCTCCGAGTGGCCCGCGACGCCCGGGCCCAGCCGGTACAGCTCGTTGTCGGTGTACCACTTGCCGTACGAGTTGTTCTCCGCGGCCACCGCCTGCTGGTTGAACTGGCTCAGCACCAGCATCACCGAGGTCCGGTTGTCCATGGTGACCAGGCTGCGCGCGCCGATGCCCTGGATGTGCAGCGAGGACAGCGCGTTCTCGGCGTCCTTGCGGTACTTCTCCGGAACGTCGGCGAGGGTCTCCTTCAGGGCCTTGTCCAGGTCCGCGTCGCGCAGCTCGTTGTCGTTGCCGATCGACTTGTAGTCCGGGCCCAGCCGGTAGCTGGACGGCACCGGCAGCAGCAGGTCGCGCAGGCTGCCGAAGTGGTTGCCGTTGGACTTCGCGCCCCACGGCTGGGTCTGGCTCTCCGAAGGAGCGGGAGCCGCCGCCGCAGGGGCCGGGCTGTCCTTGTAGTGGACCTTGATGATCGCCTCGCCGATGCCGACGCCGACCAGCGCCGCCGCGACGACCGCGGCGGCCGCCTTGAGCGCGAGACGTCGCGGCTTGGCGGCCGGGGCGGCCGCGGGATCGGCGAACTCGCCTGCGGCAGCGGCCGGTTCGGCGCCCGCGGTCTCGGCGACTGCGGAGTCGGCGACCGTGGTCTCGGCGACTGCGGGCTCGGTGGACGGGACGGCAGTGGACGGGACGGCGGTGGACGGGACGGCGGTGGGCGGCTGCGCGGGGGCGGCGGCCGGCTCGGGGGATTCGATGTCGGTCACGCGAGACGCTCCCACTGTCGCTTGGCGATGTCCTCCAGCTGGCTGCGGTCCACCGGGTTCTTGGCGAAGACGTCGATGCTCATCAGCACGGTGCCCCTCCGGGCCAGGGCCGAGGCCCAGTAGTACTCCTCGCTGCTGCGGGCGTACTTGGAGGGCGTCTTGGAGACCATGATCAGGCTGTCCTCGTTGCCCGGGACCTGCGACAGGTCCACGCCGGAAGTGCGCGGGGTCAGGGCGGTCATCACCTTGACCACGTCCTCCGGCCGGTACTGCCGCAGGTTCACCCGGTACTTGACGTCGCCGGCGATCCAGCTGACGTTCGCCTGCCGACGGAATCCACCGGACAGCAGGTCGGTGAACTGGGAGGCGCTGTTGCCGTAGGTCTCCGCCACGTCCGCGACGGACATCCAACCGTCGCCGTCGCCCAGTTCGTCGTCCTTGGTGCCGTCCGGACGCTTGATCAGCAGGTCGCGCAGGTCGCCGTCGATGTTCAGCGGCTGCGGGCCGGCCGCGGCCAGCGCCTTGGCGTCGATCCGCTCGGCCGGGTAGCTGAGCTTCACCGCGGCGAGCTCCGGCAGCGGCGTCGCCGGGCGGGATGCCTGGATGCCGTAGCCGATGACCCCGCCGATCACGGGCCCGGCCACCACGGCGGTCAGGAACATCGCGCCGACGCCGAACTTCCGCTTCTTGCGGGCGGGTTCCTCACCTTCCGCGAGCACCTCGACGTGCTCGAAGCCCTCGGCGGTCGGTGCGTCGGACGGGGTGCCGGTGGGTGCGTCGCCGGGCGCGGGCGGGGTGGCCGTCGGGGGTTCGGACGGCACGGCGGCGGCCGCCCCGGGCTCCGCGGCGCCCGTGGACTCGGTGCTCAACTGGTACTCCTGAAAAGAGAGTTCGGGACGGCCGTCAGCCGTTGGTGAGGCGGTCGCGCTCGCGCTTCATGGCGTCGAAGAGCAGCGCCTTGTCGGGGTCGCCCTGCACCTCGACGGTGATCTCGTAGACCACGTCGCCGACCACGCCGATACCGATCAGCGCACCGGTGTACGCCTGCTCCTTGGGCTTGAAGATGTAGCCCTTGGCGTTGGACACCCCGTCGATGTCGAAGGAGTTGTCGCCGTAGCCCGAGTGGTCGGCGAAGCCCTGCGCACGGTCGGCGCGGCCGAAGCGCTTGAGTTCCGAGCGCACCTCGGTCTTGCCGTCCCGGAGGCGGTAGGTGCGGCCGGCGGCGTCCTTGAAGCCCCAGGAGTCCAGCACCTCCTTGATGTCGACGCTGTCCTTGTACTGCGCCTGGAGGTCGTCCGTGCTCAGCATCGCGCCGTCCGGCGAACCGTACGGGTCGGCGTTGTCCGGCACCGGCAGCAGAAAGTAGCGCAGGTCGCCACTGTGCTTTCCGCCGGAGACGCTGCCCTGCAACGTGCTGGACGGGCGCGGCGCGGCGCTCGGCGTGGAGCTCGGGGTGGGCGAGGGGCTGGGCGAGGCGCTCGCACTGGCCGAGGCGCTGGCGGTGGCGGCCGGGGCGGCGGCCACCCGCTTCGCCGGGTCGGGCTTGCCGACCGCGACGGTGACGGCCGCGCTGGTCGCGGTCACCGCGAGCAGGCCCGCCACGGCCAGCGCCACGCCGGCCGCCCGGGGCAGGCCGCGGCGGCCTGCGGCGGGCGGCCCCGTGGGCTCGGCGGGCTCGGCGGGCTGCTCGGGGTCGGCCGGGGCCTGGGCCGGGGCGACGGGGTTGGGCTCGGTGACCGCCGGCCGGTCGGCGGGCTCGGCGGCCGACTCCTGACCAGGGGTCGGTTCGGAAACGGACAAGGGTCTCCCCCCAGAGTGCGCATGGACGACCGCACGGCACCCACGAGCCATCCCCCCGGCCGGCTCGAACACCGGTGCCACCATGCGGTGCACGAATTATGGGAGCCCTGTGCAGTCGTCAACAACACGGTTGCGAGGTCGATTTGGCGCAATCCCGAGCCAATCGGACAGGCCGTGACCGAAACGCAACCCTGCCCGGATCAGCTCGCGCCCAAGTCATCCTTCGTGGACGGAGCAGGGGGTCCCGACGGGGCATCGGCGGACGGTTCGGCCCGGTCCTCCGGCGCGGTCGGCGCGGGCGGTGCGGGCGGCTCCGCCGGGGCCGCCGGAGCGGACGGGCTCGGCTGGCCGGCCGTCTGCGCGGGCTGGGCCGGCTGCGCGGGCGGTGCGGCGGGGTCGGTCAGTCGGATGCCGGCGGCCTCGGCCAGCGCGATGTCGAGCCGCTCCTTGCGGATCCGGCGGTCGATGTACATCACGCCGTTGGCGAGCGGCGTGAGCGGCGCCGTCATCGCGGTGAACAGCAGCACGACCAGCGCGCCGATCACCACCAGCGCGGTCAGCGCACCGTTGCTGGGCGCCACAGCCTCCTGCTGCGAGTCGACGCCACTGCCCGCGGCGGCCGGCATGAAGGCCCCGAGAACGAGTCCGAGCGGAGCGGTCACGATGTTGGCCGCGATCCGGCCGGCGAACGCCACCAGGACGCTCAGCAGCAGGCTGCGCCACCAGTTGCCCGCGTTGAGCCGCCAGGCCCGGCGGATCGCGCCGATCGGCGTGGTCTCCTCCAGCACCAGCGCCGGCACCTGCAGCGTCAACCGGATGGAGACGAACACGGCGCCGATCGTGACCGCCGGGAGCAGCACGAGCAGGGCCAGCATCGGCAGCGGGTTGTCGGTCAGCACCCCGAGGCCGATCGGGCCGCCCACCGCCACCAGCTCCAGCAGGGTCATCGGCAGGAACACCGCGCCCAGGGACAGCACGGTCGGCCACAGCTTGGGCAGCGCCTCCGCCCAGGCCTGACGGGCCGTCATCGGACGGCCGAGCGTCGCCGCCCGCAGCACCACGGTGGCCAGCGGGGCGACCACGACGGACAGGGCGAGCAGCACCAGTCCGAGCGTCAGGAGCAGCAGCAGCATCGGACTCATCAGGTCCCACAGCTGCTGCCGGGTCGCCGCCTCCCCGTCGTCGGGCATCCGGTCGAGCGCGTCGCGCAGGTCGCCCACGAAGAACAGCGAGACCGCCGTCACCGGCACCGCGCCGACGCCGGCTATCGCGAGCAGCGGCAGGTAGAGCGCCTTGAAGTAACGGCGGATGGTGTCGAACACCGCGCCGAACATCTCGCCGAACGACAGCGGGCGCAGCGGGATGACGCCCGGCTTCGGTGCGAGCGGCACGGCCCCCCAGGGGCCCTGCCCCCACCCGCCGCCGGGCGCGCCGGGCTGCCCGTACCCCGGCCAGTGGCCCTGCCCGGGAGGCTGTCCCTGGCCCCACTGCCCGCCGGGCTGCTGCCCGGGACCTCTGTTGTCCCCGCTCATCCGTACCCCCTTCAGAGGCCACCGCCCCGGACCTGCGCCGGGCTGCGACCGAGCCTAGGACTCCCGTCCGACCACGCCCTCGGCGGCCCCTGACCGGGCGGGGCGGGCCCTCACCTGCCGTCCGTTCAGTTCAACTGCCGCAGACCGTCGGTGGCGATCCGCTCGAAGACGTCGAGATCGTTCGCGAAGATCGAGTCCGGGACCGGCCAGTGCACCACCAGTTCGGTGATTCCCAGTTCCCGGTACGTTCCCGCCCAGTCGACGAAGGCGTCCACGGACTGCAGCGGCTGCTCGGCGGTCGATCCCTGAAGCAGCACCTTCTCCAACTCGCCGACGTCCCGGCCCCGTTGCTCGCACGCAGCGGTCAGCTTCGCGATCTGCCCGGCGATCACCGCGGGCGCCTGCTCCACCGGCACATCGGCGGGCGCCTTCGGGTCGCCGTACGTCACCCAGCCCTGCCCGTACTCCGCCGCCAGCCGCAGGCCGCGCGGCCCCGTCGCCGCCACGTAGAACGGCACCCGGGGCGTCTGCACACAGCCGGGAATGTTCCGGGCCTCCACCGCCGAGTAGTACGCGCCCTCCCGCGTGGTCGCGTCCTGCCGCAGCAACTCGTCCAGCAGCGGCACGAATTCACCGAGCCGCTCGGCCCGCTCCTTCGGCGACCACGCCTCCTGCCCGAGCGCCGTCGCATCGAACCCCGTCCCACCGGCCCCGATCCCGAGCGTCACCCGCCCATCGGACACGTCGTCCAGCGTGATCAGTTCCTTCGCCAACGTCACCGGATGCCGAAAGTTCGGCGACGTCACCAACGTCCCGAGCCGAATCCGCTCCGTCGCACACGCCGCCGCCGTCAACGTCGGCACCGACCCGAACCAGGGCTCCTCCCGAAAGCTCCGCCAGCTCAAGTGGTCGTACGTGTAGGCCGCGTGGAAGCCGAGTTCCTCGGCCCGCTGCCAGATCTTCTGTCCTTCGGCCCACCGGTGGATGGGGAGAATCACGGTGCTCAAGCGCATGGCCCCGACCCTACGTCGCCCGGGCCGGTGGGCGAGGGTTCGACCGAAGCTCGGTGCGGTGAGGCGGCGCGGGTGAGGTGCTCGTGTGCCGACGCAGATCGCTGTGCCACACAGATTCCCCGAGCAGCCGTACTCGTGACCGGCGAGCACTTCCGTGGGCTCGCCGCCGACACCGGCGGACGGAAGCACAGCTGACCGCAACGTCCCTCCCCGGTCACCCCGTCCGGGTGAAACGTCGGCAGGCCTGATACCTGCACGGGACGATGGAGTAGCGTCGAGTCGTCGCCCGAAGTCAAGGAGGTGTCGCATGTCGTACGAGCCCAAGCTGGCTGCCGCGTTGTCCGGTGCGACTCTGCGGCAGCTGTCCCACTGGCGGCGGGCCACCGGCGAGCGCGGAGCTGTCCTGGTGCCGGAGATCTCGGCATCTCGTCCGGTCCTCTACTCCTTTCGCGATGTGGTTGCTCTCCGCGCCTGTGTCCGTCTCCGCGAGGAGGCGTCTCTCCAGAAGATCAGACGGGCACTGAGCACGTTGCGCGAGGACCTCGACGAACGGCAGCATCTCTCGGCCTACCGACTGGTCGCGGGCGGGGACACGATCTACCTGGCAGACCCGGACCACGCGGTGGACCTCGTACGGGGCAAGGGCAATGTCGTGATCCACGACATGGTGGACGTGCTCGCGCCGTTCTACCGGGGGGGGCGGCGAATCCCGGATCTCCTCGAACCCCGGCCTCACGTGTCCATCGACCCTGCCGTGCGCGGCGGCGAGCCGGTCGTCGAGGGGACACGTATCCCGGCGACAGAGGTTGCCGCGCTCCTACGGGACGGCGTACCACCGGAGCAGATCGGCGACTACTACCCCGGCGTCACAGCAGAGGCAGCGCGTGACGCAGCGGACTTCGCCGACTACGTCGACAGTTACGAGGGAGTGGAGATCCGGCAGGCAGCGTCTTGAAGCTTCTACTGGACGAGAACGTGCCGCTCCCCATGGCACGGATCGTGCGATTGCTCCTGAAGCAGCACGTCGTCGAGCATGTGGCTGACCTCAGTGGTTGGGCGGGGACCAGAGACATCGACCTCTACGCACGCGCGGCAGCGGATGGCTTTCAGGTCGTTGTCACGAATGACACGAAGCAACTGAGCCGCCCACTCGAGGTCGTCGCCATCGCCGAGTCGGGCCTGCATCGCATCGAGTTTCGCCAGAACCACAAGCACGGTGGACTGGTGGGTCTCGGTGCTGCCATCGCCACAGTGTGTGCCGGCCTGCCCCATGCCTTGGCTGAACTGGACCAGGCAGACGGCCAGCGCCTGATCTCGCTGAATGCGGTCGACCCGTCCCAGCAGAGCCGCTTGCGGATCGTGGATCCTGCCAGCGTGCCACCGAAATTCTGGCCGGCCGACTCACAGAACCACTGACATCAGGGCGAGAACCGGCTGTCTGTCGACGGCCGCAGGGGCATCGACAGACAGCCGGCGGCGCTCAGCCGTTGCGTCCTTCGGTAACCACGAACTCCGCGCATCCGCAGACGGCTGACGTGGCCTTCCAATGGCTGCTGCGCGGGCCGGCGGCGTGCGCGTCCCAGGTCGGCCTCGGCCCGGGGCCCCCGGCGTCCGGGCCAGGGATCGTTCGCCCGCGTTCTCCGGGAGGCCATGGCGGTGATGCCGGGTGTTGGCCGTCCGCTGGGACGCTCTCGGGCACATCCAGCCATGCTCGCAGGGAGTGTCATGCGATTCCGAGTCCCTTCCGCGGTACCGCTGTTGGCGGTCGGTGCGGCCCTGGTCAGTGTCGCCGCGACGGCGCCGGGCGCGGTGGCCGCGCCCGGCGCGCCGGGGCAGCGTCCGTCGTTCTGCGGGCACGACAACCGACACACGCCGTTCGCCGGCTACTTGTGCGCGAGGCCCGGGGAGCTGTTGGACGTGCGGATCGGGGACGTGCACCCGACCCAGCCGTCGCTCGGCTACGACGAGGTGTACTACAAGCTCGGCCGGTACACGCTCGGCAAGGACGCGGTCAACAAGAAGTTCAGCGACTGGTGCGAGGCGGACGGCCGGATCGAGGCGGCCGCCGTGCAGTCGAACGCGCGGCTGGACGACCCGTCCTCGTTCACCTGCGCGCTGCCGGTCGGCGGGGAGACCGCGGACAGCGAGGCCGCGATGAAGACGGTGGTGATCGGCCCGGGCGGCGAGCCGTTCCTGACGGACGGTCATCACACGCTGACCTCGTTCTACGAGACCCCGGACGGCGGCGCGAACCTGCACGTGCGTCTGAAGGTGCTGGCGAACCTGAGCACGCTGACCCAGAAGGACTTCTGGGCGCAGATGCAGGCCAACAAGTGGGTGTACCTGAGCGACCCGCAGGGCAACCCGGTGAAGATCAACAAGCTGCCCACCTCGGTCGGGCTGGCCAACTTCCAGGACGACACGTACCGCAGCCTGCTCTACTTCGGCCGCGACATCGGCTACACCCAGAACTCGGTGCCGTTCCAGGAGTTCTACTGGGGCAGCTGGATCCGGGACACCGCGCCGGTCGACCTGTCCGGCTGGAACCGCTCGGACCTGACCAGCTACCTGGCCGCCGTGAAGAGCACCACTCGGACAATGGCCGCACTGCCGAAGAACACCGTGATCGGCAGTGGCTTCACCGCCGCCGACCTGGGCGCGCTGAGCCAGTGGAACGCCGGAAAGGCCGCCGACAAGGGCGAGTTCGACAAGCTGGCCAAGCCGTACTCGGACGCCAAGCCGGGAAAGCTGGCGTACGCGCTGGAGTACAAGAAGGTCAACGGCCTGGGCTGAGCAACGAAAGGAGGGGGCCGGCGGGTGTCCCGCCGGCCCCCTCCCTCGTGCCCGGAGTCGGTCAGGAGCCGAGCAGGCTCGCGGCCGGGGCCTCGGTGGCCTTGCCGGTGGCGGCCTTGGAGACCTGCTCGGCCGTCAGCGCCTTCTTCCAGACCTGGACGCCGGTGATCGAGCCGTTCCAGGCGTCCGCCCACTGCGACTTGGAGCGGGCCCGGCCGAGTTCCAGCGGGCCGGTGCCGTGGACGATGGACGGCGCGGCGGTGGTCTGGGCGAGGGTGCCGTCCACGTACAGCGAGATGCTCTTGGCCTTGGCGTTGTAGACGCCGGTCAGGGTGGTCCACTGGCCGGTGGCGGCGGTCGCGGTGGACACCGCCAGCGCGCTCTTGCCGGCCTCGTTGGCGGTCTGCACCTTGAAGACCCAGCGGTTCTTGTTGCTCCCGGAGTCCTCGCGGCCCAGGTAGAAGGAGAAGAACTGCTCGCCGTTCTGCGACAGCGCCGCCTTCGACGCGCTCGCGGCGTCGTTGCGGACCACGGCGGAGACGGTGAAGTCCTTGGTGGTGTCCACGGTGGCGTCGGCGGCCTCGGCGTAGCCGTCGCCGCTGCCGGTCAGTTGCAGCGCCTTGCCGTCGCGGCCGTCGGCAGCGCCGACCTTCGCGGCGCTGCCGAGCTTCAGCCCGGGCACCGAAGCGGCGGAGTCCGCGGCGGAGCCACCCTGGCCGCCCTGGCCGGCGGGGGCCTTCGCGGAGGGCTTGGCTTCGGCGGACGCGGCGACACCGGCCTTGGCGGTCTTGGGCGTTGACGGATCGTCGGCGCGGTCGGTGACGATCACGGCGACGGCGACCATCGCGCCGACCGTCACCAGGCCGGTGGCCAGGGCGGTGATGCCGAGGGTCCGCTTGCGGCTGGCCTCCCGTGCGTCGGCCTCCGCCATCGCCCGCCAGTACGCCGCTTCCGCTCCCCCGGCCGCCGGTTCTCTGGTCGCGCCCGCACTACCCGCCGCCCGCCTGCCCGCCACGTTCTCCCCGATCCGTCCGCTTGCCTGTCGGCGGAACTCTAGGCGGCCCGGTTCGAACACGCGAACCGGAACGCCAGGCAGCACTCCGCCCCGAGCACCGGAATCGGCGTCGGGGCGGAGGGAGTTGATCCGGGACCGGTCAGCCCCGGTGGGCGGCGGCCCGGCGGCGGGCGGCGAACACGACGGCGCCGGCACCGAGCAGGACCAGGGCGGTGCCGCCGATCAGCATCGGCGTGCTGCTGGAACCGCCGCCGGTGGACGCGAGGTTCCCGGTGCCGGCCGGGACGGAGGCCGGGCTCGGGGTGGTGCTGCCGAGCAGGGCGGCCGGAACGACGGCCGGACCGGCGGCGTCCTTGGCACCCGGGGTCTGCGCCGGGGTGGTCGGCGCCGACGGGGTCGCGGCCGGGGTGCTCGGGGCCTTGCTGGTGGCGGTGGGCGCCGGGGTGGCCGGGGCAGCCGGGTGGACGATCGGCAGGACAAACCCCTTGCCGGGTATCGGGGCGACCTGGCCGGCCCGAACGCCCACGCTGACGTCGATCTTCTGCTGCGCCTCGTTGGAGTGGGTGGTGACGGACAGGCGGAAAACGAACCTGACGGTCTGGCCGGGCGCCAGGTCGGTGGCGAGCGAGGAGTAGTCGCCGCGCAGCGTCGGGTCGCAGCCCCACTTCATGGGGAGGGTCTTCCAGGCGCCCCCGGTCTTGACCTCCAGCACGAGGTCTTCCGGGTGCAGGATGCTCTTCGGGTCACCGGAGTCGTTGAAGAAGGTGGGGAACGGCTGGACGCCGTCTATGGTCTCCGTGCCGCCGTTGCTGATCTCGACACCGATCTGCACAGGCGCACCACCTGCGGTGATCGTGTCGGCATCCCGCCAGATCGAGTCGACGCGCAGCTTCACGTCCGCGGCCGGGGCGGCCGCCGGAGCGGGCGCGGCCGGGGCGGAGGCGGGCGCGGCCGGGGCGGAGGCGGAGGCGGACGCGGCCGGGGCGGAGGCGGGCGCGGCGGCAGCCGGCTGGTCGTCGCCGCAGGCCCAGGCGGTGGTCGCCCCGCCGAGGACGGGAATGGTGGCGCCGAGGACGGCGGTGGCGGCGAGGACGGCGAGCCGGGTGCGGCGGGTGCGGACGGACATCGGAAGTTCCCCCCAGGAACTGATGACGGTGAGTGGTGGATGCGGCGGTTGCCCTTGTTCGTCTCCCCTGTCGGGCGAGCGCCGTTAAGAGAATTCTGTCGAGCGGATGTCCGCTGCGAATCGCCGATCCGTCACCGGACGGCAACGGCCGATCGCATCCGTACCGGCTCTGCCCGACAGGGGATCCGACGCCTCGCCGGAAAGGACCGGAGGCCCTCCGCGCGGAACCTGGGCTCGATACGGGGAGGGGGTATCGTGGCGGGGATGGAGCGCACTGGGCGGGCGACGGACCCCGCCGGGCGGACGGTCGCCCGGTGGGCGGTGCTGTGCGCCCTGCTGCTCGGGCTGTTCCTGATGCACGGAAGCCCGGCGAGCGCCGCGGGCTGCCACCGGGCCGAGGGTGCCGCGGTGATGACCCACCCGGGGGCGCACGCCGGTGAAGGGGGCGGCCGGATCGCCGCGGGTGCGCCGGGCGCGCACGACCGGACCTCCACCGACTGCGTCTCCACCCAGGCCCGCGACCGGTCGCCGCTGGCCGCCCCGTCCGCCGCCGCGCCGTGGAGCCACCCGCAGCCGCCCGCCGTCGCCGGACCACTCCGGACGGGCGGGGCCCGGACCGGCCGGTCACCGCCGGACAGCGGGCGGGAGTTGCTGACCCGGGTCTGCGTCGCCCGCAGGTGAGGGCGCCACCCGGCCGTCCCGTCAGGGGCCGCCGGGCGCCGCGTCCTGTCCGCGAACGCGCACCGCAGGTGCGCGCGCACCTTGGAGCGAACTCCGATGACCCGCACCACCACGACCACCCGCCGCACCCTGCTGGCCACCGCGACCGCCGCCGCGACCGCCGCCGCGCTCGCCCTGACGCTGGCCGCCTGCGGCAGCGACGCGATGTCCGGCATGGATCACGGCACCATGCCGTCCACGAGCCGCTCCGCCGCCGGGCACGACATGCCCAACGACATGCCCGGGATGAGCCACGGCCCGGACGGCATGGCGGGCATGCCGGGCATGGCCCACAGCGCCGACGGGCCGGCCGCCGAGCAGGGCGGCTACCGCCTCGACGGCGGCCTGGCCGGCAACGAGTACCGGTTCACCGTGACCGGCCCGGACGGCAAGGTGCTGACCGAGTACCAGCCCGAGCAGACCAAGGAGATGCACTTCTACGCGATCCGCTCCGATCTGTCCGGCTTCCAGCACCTGCACCCGACGCGCTCCGCCGACGGCACCTGGACGGCCCCGCTGGCCGCCCTGCAGCCCGGCGACTGGCGGATGTACGCCTCGTTCGTCCCCGGCGCGGGCAGCGGCAAGGGCACCGGACTGGTGCTCAGCCGCACCGCCACCGTGGCCGGGCAGGCCACGCCCGTGCCGCTTCCGGCGGCCGCCGCCACCAGCACCGTCGACGGCTACAGCATCACGGTGGCCGGTACGCCGAAGGCCGGCGCGGCCGGGGAGCTGACCGTCACCGTCAGCAAGGACGGCAAGCCGGTCACCGACCTGGAGCCCTACCTAGAGACGTACGCCCACCTGACCGCCTTCCACGCCGGTGACCAGGCGTTCGCGCACCTCCACCCGGAGACCGGGGTCACGGCCCAGGGCGGCGGCCCGACCCTGTCGTTCCACGCCGAACTGCCGAAGGCCGGCGACTGGCGGCTGTTCCTGCAGTTCCAGACCGGCGGCACCCTGCACACCGCGGCACTCACCCTGAACGCCGCCGCCTGACACCCCGGACCCGCCCCACCCGGGGCGGGTCCACTTCCCGTACAAGTGCGCGAAGATGGACGGATGACCGCCTCCCCGCGCCCCCGCCTGATCGCCACCGACCTCGACGGCACCCTGCTGTGCCCCGGCGGGACGGTCTCCCCCCGGACGGCGGCCGCACTGGCCGCCGCCGAGGCCGCCGGCGTGCAGGTGGTGTTCGTCACCGGTCGCCCGCCGCGCTGGATGCGCCACCTCGGCCCGCACATCGGCGGCCACGGCGTGGCGATCTGCTCCAACGGCGGCGCGGTGGTCGACGTCCGGCGCGGCGAACTGCTGGAGACCAGCCCGCTGGGCCGCGCCGACACGCTCACCGCCGTCGAGCGGCTGCGCGCCCAACTGCCCGGCACCGCCTTCGCGTTCGAGTTCCCGGACGGCTTCGCGCGGGAGCCCGAGTACACCGTCTTCCACGGCGAGTCCGACAACGACCACCCGGTCGGCCCGGCCGCCGAACTCCTCGCCTCCGGCCGGGTCGACGGCCTGTTCAAGCTGCTCGGCAAGCACCCCGACCTCTCCCCCGACGAGTTCCTCGACCGCGCCCGCACCGCCGTCGGCCCGATCGCCGAAGTCACCCGCTCCAGCCCCATCCCCCTGGTCGAGATCAGCGCCCCCGGCGTCACCAAGGCCAGCAGCCTGGCCCGCTGGTGCGCCCAGCACGGCATCGACGCCACCGAGGTCATCGCCTTCGGCGACATGCCCAACGACCTCGAAATGCTCGCCTGGGCCGGCCGGTCCTACGCCGTCGCCAACGCCCACCCCCTGGTCCTCGCCTCCGTCACCCGCCACACCGTGAGCAACGACCAGGACGGCGTTGCCGCGGTCATCGAAACCCTGCTCTGACGGCCCGTCACCGCACGGCTGCGATCACCCGCCTTCACACATGGAGTACTACACTTTTTCCATGGAAGGCTCCCGCCCCGGCCGGACCCGGGTGACCAGCGTCTCCCTGCGTGCCGAGACCCTCGAAGCGATCCGGGCGCGCGCCGGAAAGCAGGGTGTCTCCTCCTACATCGAGGAGGCTGTCCAGCGGCAGTTGCAGCGGGAGGCCATCGACGAGTTCATCGCCGCCGCAGAGGCCGAGCACGGCCCGGTCGACCAGGCCGAGGTCGCGGCCCTGGTCGAGAGCATCCGCGCCCACCATGCCGCGCACCCCGGGGATGCCTCCTCGGATGCCGCATGAGCGGGACATTGGTGCTCGACAGCGAGGCGCTCTCCAAGCTCTCCCGGCGGCACCGCTCCATGACCACGTGGCTGGACGCCGCCCGCACGCTGGATCTGCTGCTGGTCACCAGCGCGGCCACTCTGGTGGAGGCCCGCGACCCGAAGGTGCCGCAGGCCGCCTTCGACCACGCCGTCTCGCTCACCAAGGTGCGCCCCGTCACCGAGGAGGTCGCACGGGACGCGAGCAGGTTGCTGACAGCCGAGGGCCTGCACGGCCACAAGTACGCGATCGACGCGATGCTCGCCGCCACGGCCCATCTGGAGCGCGGCCACGTGACCGTGGTGACCAGCGACACCGACGATCTGCGGCGGCTGTGTCACCCGCGCATCGCGGTGCGGGCAGTCTGACGCCGAGTCAGCAGCTGGTCACAGCCGCGCCGTCCAGCGGACGCGGGTGCCCTTGGCGTGGGGGCCGGGTTCGTGCCAGGCGTCGCCGCCGAGGGCTTCGGCCCGGCGGGTGAGGTTGCGCAGGCCGGAGCGGCGGCCGCCGTCGGGGATGCCCACGCCGTCGTCGGTGACGGTGAGGAGAACGCCGGGCAGGCCGGGGCGGGCGGGGTCGGGGGCGACGGGGCGGCCGTCGGGGCCGAGGTGGACGGTGGCGTCGAGTTCGACGGCGACCCGGGAGGCGCGGGCGTGGCGGGCGGTGTTGGAGAGCATCTCCCGCAGTGCGGCGAGCAGTTGGCGGGAGGCCTGTTCGCCGACCAGGCTCTCCACCGGGCCGGTGAAGGTGATGCTGGGCCGGAAGCCGAGCGCCGCCGCGGCCTGGCTGCCCTCGCGCAGGACGCGGGTGCGCAGGGTGTCGGGTTCGTCGTCGGCGTCGCCGTGCTGGAGGGCGTAGATGGTGGTGCGGACTTCCTGGATGGTGGCGTCGAGTTCGTCGACGGCCTGCCCGATGCGTTCCTTGACCTCGGGGACGACGGCCCGGCGGGCGGCGGTCTCCAGCATCATGCCGGTGGCGAACAGCCGTTGAATGACCAGGTCGTGCAGGTCGCGGGCGATCCGGTCGCGGTCCTGGAAGACCGCCAGGCGCTGCTGGTTGAGCTGGTACTCGGCCAGTCGCAGGGCCAGCGCGGCCTGCGAGGCGAAGGTCTGGGCGAGGGTCCGTTCGGTGCCGGTGAACGGTGCGGCGCCGGCGCCGCGCCACACGCAGAGCGCGCCCAGGACTCGGCCGGAGGACACCATCGGTACGGCCATGGACGGGCCGAACTCCCGTGCCAGACGGTCGAACTGACTGTCCGAGGCGGTTTCGGGGGCGGCTGCCAGGTCGTCCAGGTGGACGGCCTCGCCGGACAGCAGGCGCGGGGTGAGGCCGTGTTCGGGGAGCAGTTCGCCGGCGAGGTAGTCGGCCCGTTCCCCGGAGGCGTACGCGACCCGCATCCGGCTCTCGCCGGCCGGCAGCAGGACCATGCCGAGCGCGCCCTCGGCGAGTTCGCGGACCTGTTCGGCGGCGACGGTCAGCGCGATCCGCGCCTCGTCGGTGGAGAGCAGTGAGGTGGTGACGGCCGCCGCGGCGGTGATCCAGCGTTCGCGGCGCCGCCCTTCCTCGTACAGGCGGGAGTTCTCGATCGCGACGCCGGCGGCGGCGGCCAGTGCCTGCACCACCTGTTCGTCCTCGGGGGTGAACGAGCCGCCGCCCTGTTTCTCGGTCAGGTAGAGGTTGCCGAACACTTCGCCGCGGACCCGGATCGGCACGCCCAGGAAGGACACCATCGACGGGTGGTCGGGCGGGAAGCCGACCGAGCGCGGGTCGGTGGACAGGTCGGTCAGCCGCAGCGGCCGCGGGTCGTCGATCAGGGCGCCGAGGATGCCGCGCCCGGCGGGGAGCCGGCCGATCCGGTCGGCGGTGTCGTCGTCGATGCCGACGTGGATGAAGTCGGACAGGCCGCCGCCGTGCGGGTTCACCACGCCGAGCGCGGCGTAGCGGGCGTCGACGAGTTCGGCGGCGCCGGAGGCGATCCGTTGCAGGGTGGTGTGCGGGTCGAGGCCGGTGCCGACCGAGACCACGGCCTCCAGCAGGCGCTGCATCCGGTCGGCCACCGCGGCGGCGGACTGCAGCCGCTCCGAGACCTCGGTGACCAGGGTGTCCAGCCCGAGCGAGGAGATCTCGGGAATGCGCGGTGGGCCGTTCTCGGCGGCCGGCTGATCCATGCCACCAGTGTGCCTGTTGGTCCCGATCGGTCCGGGTTCGTCCGTGCTTCCGGGCGGGGCGGCACCCCGGCACCCGTCAGGCGGCCACCTCGCGGGCCTCGGCGTCCCGTTCGCGGGCCAGCATCGCGGCCAGCTGTCCGCCCGGCCGGGCCGCCAGCGCGGACCAGCGGCCGCGCTCCACCACCCGGCCGTCGTCCAGTACCAGGACCTCGTCCACGCCGCTGTCGTCGAGTCCGGCGAGCCGGTGGGTGATCAGCAGGGTGGTGCGGCCTTCGGTGGCGGCGAGCAGGTCGGCGGTGAGCGCGTCGGCGGTGGCCACGTCGAGGTGTTCGGCGGGCTCGTCGAGGATCAGCACGGGGAAGTCGGCGAGCAGCGCGCGGGCCAGGGCGAGGCGCTGGCGCTGGCCGCCGGAGAGCCGGGCGCCGTGTTCGCCGACCATGGTGTCGAGGCCGGCGGGCAGTTCATCCACCCAGTCCAGCAGCCGGGCCCGGGCGAGTGCGGCGCGCAGCTGCGACTCGTCGGCGTCGGGGCGGGCGAGGCGCAGGTTCTCCCGCACGGAGCTGTCGAAGACGTGCGCGTCCTGCGCGCACAGGCCGATCACCCGGCGGACGTCCTCGCCGGTCAGGTCGCGGGTGTCCACGGCGTCGGGTTGGCCGTCGGCGAGTCGTACGGAGCCGGTGGACGGTTCGAGGAACCGCAGCAGCACGTGCGCGAGCGTGGTCTTGCCGGAGCCGGACGGGCCGACCACCACGACGCGCCGGCCGGGCCGCAGTTCCAGCTCGACGCCGCGCAGCGCGTCGCGGGTGGCGCCGGGCCACCGGGTGGTCAGGTCGCTGACCCGGATGGGCAGTTGTTCGGCGGGCAGGGTCTTCGGCGCGGCCGGTTCGGTCACCGGCAGGGGCGCGGCCAGCACCTCGGCGAGGCGTTCGCGCGAGGCCCTGGCGCGTTCGCGGAACCGCATCGCGGTGGGCATCCCGGCGACGGCCTCGAACGCGGCGAGCGGCGTCAGCACCACCACGGCCAGGCAGACGCCGGGCAGCGCGCCGGAGGCGACGCCGCGTACGCCGACCGCGGCGGCGGCCACCACCGTCAGGCCGGACACCAGGGCGACCAGGCCCGCCGAGAGCGCGCCGGAGGCGGCGGAGCGTCCGGCCAGCCTGGTCAGCGCGGCGTCGGCGCCGCGGGTGGCGCGCAGCCGGTCCGGGAGGGCGCCGGCGACGGTCAGTTCGGCGGTGCCGGTCAGGGTGTCCAGTACGGCGGTCGCCAGTTCGCCCTTGGCGGGGGCGTGCCGGCGTTCGGTGCGGCCGGAGATCCGGCGCTCCAGCGCGGGGACGACGGCCCCGGCGAGCAGCAGGCCGAGGGCGAGCACCAGGCCGGCCAGCGGCAGGAGGGCGGCGAGGGCGGCGGAGGCACCCAGCGACACCACGAGGGCGATCGCGGCGGGCAGCCGCCAGCGCAGGTGGTGGTCCTGCACCGCGTCCACGTCGGCGACCAGCCGGGACAGCAGGTCGCCGCGCCGGAACTGCGGGAGCCCGGCGGGGGCGAGCTGTTCCAGGCGGCGGTAGACGGCGGTGCGGACCCCGCCGAGGGCCTTCAGCACGGCGTCGTGCGAGACCAGCCGCTCGGCGTAGCGGAACACGCTGCGGCCGATGCCGAACGCCCGGACCGAGGTGACGGCCACCATCAGGTACAGCACGGGCGGCATCTGCGAGGCCCGGGAGATCAGCCAGCCGGAGGTGCCCATCAGGGCGACGGCGCAGCCGAGGGCGAGCGAGCCGAGCAGCACGGCGAGCCACAGTCCGGGGATCCGGGAGGACGGCTCGGCGGCGTCCGCCGGCTCCTGCGGCTGCGCGGGCCGGGGCGCGGCCTTGGCGGCAGCGGGCTGCGAGACCGGCGCGGAGACGGGCGCGGGTGCGCCGGGCAGCCGCTCGTGGTGGTCGGCGAGGGCGATCAGCGCGGGCCGGTGGGTGATCAGCAGCACGGTGCGGCGGAGCCCGCCGAGGGTCTCCAGCAGGGCGGCCTCGGTGACGGGGTCGAGGTGCGCGGTGGGTTCGTCGAGCACCAGCAGCGGGCGGTCGGCGAGCAGCGCGCGGGCCAGTGCGAGGCGTTGGCGCTGGCCGGCGGACAGGCCGTGGCCGTTCTCGGCGAGCCGGGTGCCGGGGTCGGCGAAGTCGACCCGGGCGGCGGCGAGGGCGGCGGCGAGTTCGGTGTCGGTGGCGTCGGGGCGGGCCAGCCGGACGTTCTCGGCGACGGTGCCGGCGAACAGGTGGGGGTGTTGCGGGACCCAGGCGAGTTGGGCGTGCCAGCTCGCCAGGTCGGTGTCGGCGAGCGGCTGGTCGCCGATCAGGATGCGTCCGGCGTCCGGCCGGACGAAGCCGAGCAGGGCGCTCACCAGGGTGGTCTTGCCGGCGCCGCTGGGTCCGGTCAGCACCGTGGTGCGTCCGGCCGGCACCACCAGTGAGACCTCGTGCAGGGCGTCCTGGGTGCGGCCTTCGTGCCGGACGGTGAGGCCTTCGATCCGGATGTCGGTGCCGGCGGGGTTCGGGGCGGGGCGGTGGCCGGCCCGGGGCAGCGGGGTCTCCAGCACCTCGAAGATCTTCCCGGCGGCGGCCAGGCCCTCGGCGCTGGAGTGGTAGAGCGCGCCGACCTGGCGCAGCGGCAGGTAGACCTCGGGGGCGAGGACCAGCACCAGCAGGCCGGTCTCCAGGTCGAGGCTGCCGCGCACCAGCCGGAAGCCGATGGAGACGGCGACCAGGGCGACGGAGAGGGTGGAGAGCAGTTCCAGCGCGAAGGAGGAGACGAAGGCGAGGCGCAGGGTGCGCAGGGTGGCGCGGCGGTAGTCCTCGGTGATCCGGCCGATCGCGGCGGCCTGGGCCTTGGCCCGGCCGAAGACCTTGAGGGTGGGCAGTCCGGCGACCACGTCGAGGAAGTGGTGGGAGAGCCGGGACAGACCGGCGAACTGGCGGTCGGTGCGGGCCTGGGTGGCGTAGCCGATCAGGATCATGAACAGCGGGATCAGCGGCAGTGTCACGCAGATGATCGCGGCGGATTCCCAGTCGGCGCCGAGGATCCGGGTCAGCACGACGAGGGGGACGACCACGGCGAGGGCCAGTTGCGGCAGGTAGCGGGCGAAGTAGTCGTCGAGGGCGTCGACGCCGCGGGTGGCGAGGGTGGCGAGGTCGCCGGTGCGGCGGCCGGTCAGGTAGCCGGGGCCGAGCGCGGTGGCGTGGTCGAGCAGGCGGCGGCGCAGGGTGGACTTGACGGTGGCGACCGAGCGGTGGGCGGTGAGTTCGGTCAGCCAGGCGACCAGGGCCCGGCCGAGGGTGACGGCGGCGAGGCCGAGCAGCGGCCCCCACAGTGGGGACTGGCCGTGCTGGAAGGCGCGGACCACCAGGTCGGCGATCAGCGCGGCCTGGGCGACCAGCAGGGCCGCGCCCACCCCGCCGAGCAGTACGGAGCCGGCGAGGAAGGCGCGGGTGGTGCGGGCGTAGGCCAGCAGCCGGGGGTCGATCGGACGCATCCGCTGCTGGCTTTCCATCAGGTGTGCTCCTGCGACGGCGGTCAGTGGTGGGCGGCGGCGGGGATGTGCTGGACACCGATCCGGCGGCGGAAGACCCAGTACGTCCAGCTCTGGTAGAGCAGCACGATCGGGGTGAAGATCACCGCGACGACGGTCATCACCTTGAGCGTGTAGGGCGAGGAGGAGGAGTTGCTGACGGTCAGCGACCAGCCCGCGTTGAGGGTGGAGGGCATCACGTCGGGGAACAGCGACAGGAACAGCATGCCGACGGCGGCGACGATGGTCAGGCCGCTGAAGCCGAACGCCCAGCCCTCGCGGCCCGCCTGGTTGGCGCCGAGCGCGCCGAGCAGGGCGAGGACGGCGACGATCAGCGCGGCCAGGCTCCAGGCGTTGCCGGAGTGGACCTGGGTCCAGATCAGGAAGGCCGCCGCGAGCGCCGCGGTGACCAGCCCGAGCACGGTGGCCTGGACGCGGGCCCGGTGCCGGATCTCGCCGCTGGTCTTCAGCGCGGCGAACACCGCGCCGTGGAAGGTGAACAGCACCAGGGTGGTGAGGCCGCCGAGCAGCGCGTACGGGTTGAGCAGGTCCCAGAAGGTGCCGACGTAGTTCTTGTCCTGGTCGATCGCGACGCCGTGCACGATGTTGCCGAAGGCGACGCCCCACAGGAAGGCGGGCAGCAGGGAGGTCCAGAAGATGGCGAGTTCCCAGTTGCGCTGCCAGCGTTCGCTGTCGCGCTGGTGCCGGTACTCGAAGGAGACGCCGCGGACGATCAGGCAGACCAGGATGATCAGCAGCGGGATGAAGAAGCCGCTGAACAGGGTGGCGTACCAGTCGGGGAAGGCGGCGAAGGTGGCGCCGCCGGCGGTGAGCAGCCACACCTCGTTGCCGTCCCAGACCGGGCCGATGGTGTTGATCAGGACGCGGCGTTCGGCGGTGTTGCGGGCCAGCAGCCGGGTGAGGATGCCGATGCCGAAGTCGAAGCCCTCCAGGAAGAAGTAGCCGATCCACAGGACGGCGATCAGGATGAACCAGAAGTCGTGCAGGTGCATGTGATCCGTCCTCAGTACGCGAAGGTGAGCGGCTGGTCGGAGTCCTCGTCCGAGGGGCCGCGCAGGGTCGGGTCCTTGGCGGGCGGCTTCTCGTCCGTGTTGGGGCCGGCGGCGGCGTACTTGGCGAGCAGCTTGACCTCGATCACGGCGAGGATCGCGTACAGGGCGGTCAGCGTGGTCAGGCCGAGCACCTGGGTGCCGACGCTGACGTTGGGGGAGACCGCGTCGCGGGTGAACATCAGGCCGAACACCACCCAGGGCTGGCGGCCCATCTCGGTGAAGATCCAGCCGAAGCTGTTGGCGATCAGCGGGAAGCCCATGGTGAGGATGCCGATCCGCCAGCTCCACCGGGTGAAGAAGACGTTCATCTCCCGGTTCCTGGTGAGCATCAGCTTCGGTGGCTCGTCCTCGCCGGTGCGGTGCTCGGGGGCCAGCCAGAACCTGCGGCGGGTGGTCCACAGGCCGATCAGCGCGGCGACGAAGGACGTCATGCCGAAGCCGATCATCAGCCGGAATCCCCAGTAGGTGACGAAGATGCTGGGGATGTAGTCGGTGGGCTGCCCGCCGTGCTGGGCGGCCTCGGAGGCGGCGATGTCGTTGATGCCGGGGACTTCGGACGAGAAGTCGTTGTGGGCGAGGAAGGACAGCAGTCCGGGGATCTCCAGGGCGACCGAGTTGTGGCCCTTGGAGACGTCGCCGACGGCGAACACCGAGAACGGGGCGGGGGCCTGGGTGTCCCAGAGCGCTTCGGCGGCGGCCATCTTCATCGGCTGCTGCTCGAACATCACCTTGCCGAGGGTGTCGCCGCTGATCGCGGTGCCGAGGCCGGCCACCGCGGCGATGACCAGGCCGACGCGCAGCGAGGTGCGCATCGCGGCGGTCTTGCGCTTGTCCGGCTGCTTGCCCTGCTTGGCGCGCCACAGGTGGTAGCTGGCGATGCCGACCACGAAGGCGGCGCCGGTGAGGAAGGCGGCGGTGAGGGTGTGGAAGACCTGCACCAGGGTGGTGTTCTGGGTCAGCACCCGGACGATGTCGGTGAGCTGGGCCTTGCCGGTGACGGGGTCGATCCGGTAGCCGACCGGGTGCTGCATCCAGGAGTTGGCGGCCAGGATGAAGTACGCGGACAGCACGGTGCCGATCGCGACCATCCAGATGCAGGCCAGGTGGATCTTCTTCGGGAGCTTGTCCCAGCCGAAGATCCACAGTCCGATGAAGGTGGACTCGAAGAAGAAGGCGATCAGCGCCTCCATCGCCAGCGGGGCGCCGAACACGTCGCCGACGAAGCGGGAGTAGTCGGACCAGTTCATGCCGAACTGGAACTCCTGGACGATGCCGGTGACCACGCCCATGGCGATGTTGATCAGGAAGAGCTTGCCCCAGAACTTGGTGGCGTGGAAGTACTTCTCCTTGCCCGTGCGCACCCACGCGGTCTGCAGACCGGCCACGATCGAGGCCAGGCTGATCGTCAGCGGGACGAAGAGGAAGTGGTAGACGGTGGTGATGCCGAACTGCCATCGCGAGATGGTCTCGTGAGCGACTGCTAGGTCCACTGCGCCCTCTCTCACAGGATGTGCCTGCCGGACAAAAAGGCACATGTAGCACGCGACCGCGCCGAACCTGCCCAAGCTTGTCCGCTTGTGAACGTGAACACGTTCACAAAAGCAGTATCCATGATGCTTATCAGTGCATTCGCACGGGGGGGGTGTTTTCCGACAATGGAATGATCTGCCGCCGGTTCCGCCGGTCACAAGCCGCAGCCGGGCGGCACCGCTGTACCGACCGGCACTTGACACCGGCCTGGCTGACGATACATCAGCCCAGCTCAGCGCTGATGCGGCAGGGCCACCCTGAAGGCCGCGCCGTCGCCCGGCGCGGTGCGCAGGGTCAGCTCGCCGCCGTGCGCGGACACCAGCGCGGAGGCGATCGCCAGCCCCAGGCCCGATCCCCCGCCCCCGTCGGCCCGGCGGGTCCGGGAAGCGTCCGCCCGGTAGAAGCGCTCGAACACCAGCGCCGCCTGCTCCTCGGTCAACCCCGGCCCCCGGTCGGCCACTTCGAGCAGGCAGCTGCCGTCCACCCGGCCCACCCCGATCCGCACCGCGGTGCCCGGCGGGGTGTGCTTGACCGCGTTGCCCACCAGGTTGCTCACCACCTGGCGCAGCCGGGCCTCGTCGCCGAGCACCGGCGCGGGCTGCGGGGCGCCCTCGCCGTGCGGGCCGGTGAGGGCCACCGGGCGGCCCGGGTCCAGCGCGGTCAGGTCGTGCAGGGCGTCGGCGGCCAGCGTGCGCAGGTCCATCGGGGCCAGGTTCAGCGGGCGTTCCTCGTCCAGGCGGGCCAGCATCAGCAGGTCCTCCACCAGGCCGCCGAGGCGCACCGCCTCCGACTCGATCCGGTCCATCGCCCGGTCCACGTCGTCCAGCGCGCCCATCCGGTGCAGCTCGGCGAAGCCGCGGATGCCCGCCAGCGGGGTGCGCAGCTCGTGCGAGGCGTCGGCGACGAAGCGGCGCATCCGGCGTTCGGAGGCGGCGCGGTCGGCGAACGCCGTCTCGATGTCCGTCAGCATCCGGTTCAGCGCCGCCGACAGCCGGCCCACCTCGGTGCGGGCCGGCAGGTCCGGCATCCGGTGCGACAGGTCGCCGTCGGCTATCCGCTGGGCGCCCGCCTCCAGCTGGCGCAGCGGCCGCAGCCCGGCCCGCACCGCGACCGCGCCCAGGCCGGCCAGGCCCACCAGGACCGCCCCGCCGATGGTGAAGAAGGTGGTGCGCAGGTGCTTGATGGTGGACTGCACGTCGTCCAGCGGCACCGCGACCTGGACGTACCGCGGCGAGCCGAAGTCGGTGGCGACGGTGCGCTGCAACGGCAGCACCAGCGAGCGCCACTCACTGCCGCGCGGCACCTTCGCGGTGAACGGCTCGGCGCCCTCCCGGTGCGCCAGCGCGGCGGCGGTCGGCGCGGGCAGCTGCGGGGCCGGCTCGGAGTCGGTCAGCGGCTGGCGCAGCACCGACAGCACGGTGCCGTCCGCGGACAGGTAGCGCACCACGTACTCGCTGGGCAGCGCCTGGCCGGTGCGGCGGCTCAGCGTCTGCGGGCTGAACACCGACGCCGGGGACTGCTGGCGGCTCGGCGCGCGCCGCGACAGCGGCTCGGCGTACCGCTCCAGTTGCTGGTCGGCGCGTTCGACCAGCTGGCCGCGGACGGTGCCGAGCACCCAGGTGTCGCTGACCACCAGGCCGGTGGTGACCAGCAGCAGGGCCAGCACCAGCAGCCGGACCCGCAGCGAGAAACGCGCCATCTCAGCTGTTCGGCGGGCGGCGCAGCGCGTAGCCGATGCCGCGCACCGTGTGGATCAGCTTGGGGCCGTGCGCCGGGCCGGAGTCGAGCTTGCGGCGCAGGTAGGAGATGTACGACTCGACGATGGACAGGTCGCCGCCGAAGTCGTACGCCCACACGTGGTCGAGGATCTGTGCCTTGGAGACCACCCGGCCGACGTTGGCCAGCAGGTAGTGCAGCAGCTTGAACTCGGTGGGGGAGAGCGAGACCGGGACGCCGCCGCGGGTGACCTCGTGCGCGGTCGGGTCGAGGGTGAGGTCGGCCACCATCAGGCGGCCGTCGTCGGCGGGGCCGCCGGCCCGGCGCAGGATCGCCCGGATCCGGGCGATCAGCTCCTCCAGGCTGAACGGCTTGGTGACGTAGTCGTCGGCGCCGACGGCCAGGCCCTGGACCTTGTCGCCGGTGCCGTCCTTCGCGGTCAGGAACAGCACCGGGACGTGTTCGGGGCTGCCCGGCCACTGGGTCTGGTCGCGCAGCCGCTGGACGACGGTGAAGCCGTCCAGGTCGGGCAGCATCACGTCGAGCACCACCAGGTCGGGGCGCTCGGTGGCGATCGCGTCCAGCGCCTCCTGGCCGGTGGCGGCGGAGGCCACCCGGAAGCCGGAGAAGCGCAGGCTGGCCGACAGCAGCTCGCGGATGTTGGGCTCGTCGTCCACCACCAGCAGGAACGGTTCACCGCCCGCCGGAGTCGCCGCGGACGGGCTCGACTGCACTGCGCCAGACACGATCTTGCTCCGCCTCCAGGGCCGGGACGAAAAGGGCCGGCCCGAGCGGTTTCCGGGACGGTCGGACGAGGTCGGCCGGGCACGCCCGATCGAACGTCGTCAGACAGACCCTAGCCCGGGCACGCTGCGCCAAGTGAATGAAGAGGGGTTTGGTCATCCGGTCGTACTCGAACCGGTACCGGGTCCGCCGCCCTGGCCTGCGCCACCGCCACCGCCGCCCCGGCCGCCGAAGCCGCCCGCGCCGCCCTCGGTGAGTTGGGTGGCGCTGTAGGAGCCGTCGGCGCCCTTGCTGCCCAGCACGGTGACGCTCTGGCCGGGCTGGAGGTCGCCGACCTTGCCCTCCTTGGTGGTGGTGACCTTGGTGGAGTCGCCGGTGGTGACCTTCACGGTGTTCCCGCCCGCGTCGGTCAGGTAGACGGTGGTGCCGTCCACCGACTTGACGGTGCCGCGGGTGAAGCCGCCACCGCCGGGGAACTGACCGCCGCCCGGCAGCTGCCCGCCGCCCTGGCCGCCGCGGCGGCCGCCGTTCTGCTGACCGCCACCGGGGAACTGGCCACTGGAGGCGCGGGGGGCGCCGTTGCCGCCGCTGCTGTTGTCCTTCTGGTACCAGACGCCGCCGGCGAAGGACAGCACGGCGATCAGGCCGCCGGCCAGCGCCAGGGTGGGCCAGGGGAGCTTGCGGCGCGGCGGGGCGGCCAGCTCGGCGGTGATGTCGCGGGCGTCCGGCGCGGTGGCCAGCAGCTCCTGCTCGTCCGACATGAAAGGACTCCTTCTACTCGTGCCGGAGGGCGTCGATGGGGCGCAGCGAGGCGGCCCGGTTGGCGGGGTAGCTGCCGAAGAACAGGCCGATGGCGACGGCGATGGCGAACGCGCCGAGCACCGACTCGGGGATCACCACCGGTTTGATGCCGACCACCGGGAAGTGCGAGCCGGCGATCCCGGCGAGCACGCCGAGGCCGGCGCCGGTCACCGACAGCAGGGTGGACTCGGCGAGGAACTGGCCGAGGATGACCGCGCGGGGCGCACCGAGCGCCTTGCGGATGCCGATCTCCCGGGTCCGTTCGGTGACGGTGACCAGCATGATGTTGGTGATGCCGATGCCGCCGACCAGCAGCGAGATCGCGGCGACCGCGCCGAGCAGCACCGTGAAGGTCTTGGTGGTGGACTCGCGGGCGCTCAGCAGCGAGGTCTGGTTGCTGATCCGGAAGTCGGCCTTGGTGGGGTCCTTGATGGCGTGCGTGCCCATCAGGATCCGGGTGATGTCGGCCTGCGCCTCGGTGGTGGTGTCGGCGGAGGACGCCTGTACCAGGATCTGGTTGACCGAGCCGAAGCCGGTGAACGCGTTCTGCACGGTCGGCAGCGGGGCGATCACCACGTCGTCGGGGTCGTTGAAGCCGGTGGAGCCCTTGGTGGTGAGCACGCCGGTCACGGTGAACGGGGTGCCGCCGATGGTGATCCTCTTGCCGATCGGGTCCTCGGTGGCGAAGAGTTCCTTGGCGGTGGTGGAGCCGAGCACCGCGACCTTGCGGGAGTTCAGCACGTCGTCGGCGGAGAAGTAGTCGCCTTCGGCGATCTTCTGGTTGGCGGTCTCGAAGTATGCCGGGTAGCTGCCGACGATCTGGCCGGGCTGGTAGGAGATGTTCCCGTACAGCGCGGTGCCGCTGGTGGTGACCACCGGGGCGACCGACTTGATGGCCGGGCTGTCGGTGGCCGAGGCCAATGCCTTGGCGTCCTCCACGGTGAGCTTCCTGGCGGCGGTGGCGGAGCCGCGGGAGGCCGCGGCGGAGACGGTCAGCGAGTTGGTGCCCAGCGAGGTGATGGACTCCTTCACCGCCACCGAGGAGCCGTTGCCGACGGCGAGCAGCAGGATCACCGAGGCGACGCCGATCAGTACGCCGAGCATGGTCAGCGCGGAGCGGACCTTGTTGGCGGCCAGGCCGCCGACCGCGAAGCGGATCATCTGCCAGGCGATCACGCGACCACCTCCGCGGCCAGGGCCGGCGGCGGGCCGTCGACCGGGGCCTGCCGGACGTCGGAGACGATCGCGCCGTCGACCAGGCGGACCACCCGCTTGGCGTGCCGGGCCACCTCGTCCTCGTGGGTGATCACCACCACGGTGCGGCCGCGCGCGTTGAGACCGTCGATGATGCCCAGCACCTCCTCGGTGGAGCGGCTGTCGAGGTTGCCGGTGGGCTCGTCGGCGAGCAGCATCGCGGGGGCGGTGACCAGGGCGCGGGCCACCGCGACGCGCTGCTGCTGGCCGCCGGAGAGCTGGTTGGGCTTGTGGCCGGCCCGCTCGGCCAGGCCGACCAGGGTGAGCGCGGCCATCGCCCGGCGGCGCCGCTCGGCGGCCCGCACGCCCGCGTAGGCGAGCGGCAGTTCGACCTGGGCGAGGGCGGTGGTGCGCGGCACCAGGTTGAAGGACTGGAACACGAAGCCGATCCTGCGGTTGCGGACCAGCGCGAGCCGGCCCTCGTCGAGGTGGCCGACGTCGGTGCCGTCGAGCAGGTAGCGGCCGGCGGTGGGGACGTCCAGGCAGCCGAGGATGTTCATCAGGGTGGACTTGCCGGAGCCGGAGGAGCCCATCACCGCCACGTAGTCGCCCTCGGCGACGTCCAGGTCCACGCCGAGCGGTTCGCCGTCCGGGCCGAGCGGGCCGCGCAGTGCGTGCACGACGGCGTCGCCGTGGCCGTAGGACTTGAGGACCCGGCGGACCTGGATCACCGGGGGCTTGCCGGTGCTCATCCGTGCGAACCCCCGCCGCCGTTGCCGCCGCCGCCATTGCCGCCGCCGCTGCGGCCGCCGCCACCGCCGAGGCCGCCCGCGCCGCCGCCGAAGCCGCCTCCGTTCAGGCCGGGGAACTGTCCGGACGGGAAGCCGTTGCCGGTGCCTGCGGTGGTGGCGGTCAGTTCGACCTTCTCGCCCTCGGTGAGGCCCTCGGTGACCTGCACGGTGCTGTCGCCCTCGATGCCGACCGTCACCTGCACCCGCTCGGTGGAGCCGTCCTCGTGCAGCACGGTCGCGGTGCGGGTGGAACCGGTGCCCTGCAGGGCCGCGGTGGGCACCGACAGGGCGTTCTCGGCGGAGCCGGTGACCACCGAGATGGTGGCGCTCAGCCCGGTGCGCAGCGCGGTGGTGTCACCGGTGATCCGCAGCGTGGCGCCGTACTGCACGGCGCCGTTGGTGGAGCTGGACGGGAGCGGGCTGACCGACAGCACGGTGGCGTCGAGCCTGGTGTCGGACTGCGCGTTCAGGGTGACGGTCGCGCTCTGGCCCTTCTTCAGCTTCAGCGAGTCCAGTTCGGAGAAGTTCGCGGTGACCTCCATCCCGGAGGGGTTGGTCAGCACGATGAAGCCGGTCGGGGTGGTGCTCGAACTGGCGTTGCCGGTACCGGACTTGGTTCCGGTGGAGGTGCCGCCGGAGGAGGATCCGGAGCCGCCGGCGGAGACGGTGTCGCCGACCTTGCCGGAGACCGAGGCGACGGTGCCGTCGGTGGTGGCGGTGAGCGTGGTGCCGGACAGCGCGGCCTTGGCGTTGGTCAGCGCGTTCTGCGCGTTGTCGACCTGCTGCTGGGCCTGCGCGACCTGCGCCTGGTCGATCTTCACGGTGGTCGTGGTGGTCGGCTGCGGGGTGGCGGCGGCCGTGCCGGAACCGCCGCGGCCCGAGGAACCGCCGGCGCCCGAGCCGGACGAGCCGGTGCCGGGGACGGTGGTGGTGACCGTCTCGCCCGCCTCGGCCTTGGTCAGGTTGGCCTGCGCCGCAGTCAGCGCGGACTGTGCCTGGTCGACCTGCTGCTGGGCGGTGGTGGTGTCGACGGTGGCGAGCACCTGGCCCTTCTTCACCGTGTCGCCGACCGCGACCTTCACCGCCGTCAGCCTGCCGCCGGTGGTGAAGTCCTGGCCGGCGTCGGAGGGCGAGAACAGCGTGCCCGATCCGGACACGGTGGCCTGGACCGCGCCCTTGGCGACCGTCGCGGTCCGGACCTTGGAGCCGGTGGCGGCCCTGCCCGTCCCGCCGTCCAGGGTGGTGTACGCCAGCGCGGCCCCGCCCAGCAGGGCCACGCCGAGCGCGGAGTTGACGAGGACGGCACCACGCCGTCGCGGAAGCACCTTCATGGCACCGAAGCATCGCCCTGGGCTCTTTCGCCGCCCTGTGCGCTTGCTGGGCGCCCGCTGGGAGCAGCGATCCGGACGAATCGTCACGAATCACCCGGCCGTTGGCCGTCGGATGCCCGGCGGAGCACCAGCTCTTGACCGGACTCCCGGAAAGCTCCCAGCGAAGTCCCGTCCCCGGTTCACCCGGGGCCGGCACCGGGCCGGTCATGCCGACGGGGCGGACAACCGTGCTGCCCGCCCCGCCTGTTGATACCGCGTCAGATCTCCTTGCGGAACGCCTCCGCGGCGCCCAGGAACAGGTCGTTGCCCTGGACCTCGCCGATCGAGACGCGCACGCCCTCGCCGGGGAACGGGCGGACCACCACGCCGGCCTCGGCGCAGGCGGCGGCGAAGTCGAGGGTGCGCTCGCCGAGGCGCAGCCAGACGAAGTTGGCCTGCGAGGGGAGGACCGTCCAGCCCTGCTCGCGCAGCGCGGCGGTCACCCGGACGCGCTCGGCGACCAGCGCCTCGACCCGCTCCAGCAGGGCGTCCTCGGCGCGCAGCGAGGCGACGGCGGCGTCCTGGGCGAGCTGGCTGACGCCGAACGGGACGGCGGTCTTGCGCAGCGCGCCGGCGACCTGCTCGTGGCCGATGGCGAAGCCGACCCGCAGGCCGGCCAGGCCGTAGGCCTTGGAGAAGGTGCGCAGCACGCAGACGTTGGGGCGGTCGCGGTACAGCTCGATGCCGTCCGGGACGTCCTCGTCGCGGATGAACTCGCGGTAGGCCTCGTCGAGGACGACCAGGATGCGCGCGGGCACGGCGTCCAGGAAGCGGACCAGTTCCTCGCGGTGCAGGGCGGCGCCGGTCGGGTTGTTGGGGTTGCAGACGAAGATCAGCCTGGTCCGGTCGGTGATCGCGGCGAGCATCGCGTCGAGGTCGTGGGCCTCGTCGGCGGTGAGCGGGACGGGCACCGGGGTGGCGCCGGCGATCTGGGTGATGATCGGGTAGGCCTCGAACGAGCGCCAGGCGAACATGACTTCGTCGCCCTCGCCGGCGGTGGCGAGCACCAGGGACTGGGCGACGCCGACCGAGCCGGTGCCGGTGGCGATGTGCTCGGCGGGGACGCCGAAGCGCTGGGCGAGTTCGGCGGTGAGCGCGCCGACGCCCATGTCCGGGTAGCGGTTGAAGGAGCCGGCGGCGGCGACCGCGGCCTCCAGGACGCCGGGCAGCGGCGGGTAGGGGTTCTCGTTGGAGGAGAGCTTGTAGGAGTCCGCGCCGGCGGGCTTCCCGGGCTTGTAGCTGGGGATGTCGTCCAGGCTCGGCCGCAGCCGGGGGCCCTGCTCACGCTGAACCACGGGGTTCTCCGTTTCTCTTCGGGCGGTGGTACCGGTCGCTCCCCGGTCGGGTGCCGTGAACGATACCGACCGCTCCTCACCCGTGCGGGTGAGATGCTCGTCCGGGTTACGGGTGCAGATCAGCCATTCTGCCGGGTTCCTTTGGCACATGTCAGAGGTATTGGAGCCGCAAAACCGCAGCTGTCGAAGGGTGCACCCCGGGAATGGCCTTGGAGAAACGGTTCTTTGACGGCCGGTAGCGATCCGGTCACAGAACGCCGCGATGCGCCATACGATCGGTCCGCCATGACAGCAGCAGCCAATCAGAACGGTCGCCGAGCCACCGCCTCACGGCGCCTGGAACGGGCAGGCATCCGGGACGTCGCGGCGGCCGCCGGAGTCTCCATCACCACGGTCTCGGACGCCCTCAACGGAAAGGGCCGGCTCCCCGACGAGACCCGCAGCCGGGTCCGCGAGGTCGCCGAGCGCCTGGGTTACCGGCCCTCCGCCGCCGCCCGGACCTTGCGCACCGGCCGGTCCGGCCTGATCGGACTGACCGTCACCACCTACGGCGAAGAGCCGTTCACCTTCACCGAGTTCGCCTACTTCGCGGAGATGGCGCGGGCCGCCACCAGCGCCGCGCTGGGCCGCGGCTACGCCCTGGTGGTGCTGCCCGCGTCCTCCCGGCACGACGTGTGGAGCAACATCGCGCTCGACGGGACGGTGGTGATCGACCCGCCCGACCAGGACCCGCTGGTCACCGAGCTGTACCGGTCCGGCGTGCCGGTGGTCTCCGACGGCAAACCCGGCAACTGCCCGGTCACCGCCTGGGTGGACAACGACCACGAGGCCGCGGTGCTCGGCATCCTGGAGCACCTGAGCGAGGCCGGCGCCCGCCGGATCGGCCTGCTCACCGGCACCTCCACCGACACCTACACCCGGCTGTCCACCGAGGCGTACCTCGCCTGGTGCGATCGGATCGGCCAGGAGCCGGTGTACGAGGCCTACCCGGCGCACGACCCGGCCGCCGGGGCGGTCGCCGCCGACCGGCTGCTGGCCCGCCCGGACCGCCCCGACGCGGTGTACGGACTGTTCGACCCCAACGGCACCGACCTGCTGGCCGCCGCCCGCCGCTACGGCCTGCGGGTGCCGGACGACCTGCTGCTGGTGTGCTGCTCGGAGTCCGACGTGTACGCCAACACCGAACCGCCGATCACCACCCTGTCGCTGAAGCCCCGTCGGATCGGCACCACCGTGGTCAACCTGTTGATCGACGCGATCGAAGGAGTCGGCGCGGGATCGGGATCCGTGCCCGGTCGGCTGTTCCCGCCGCGCTACCGCACCGCCGGGACGGGCCCGCCGCCCGGCACCCTGATGCCCACCGAGCTGATCGTGCGGGCCTCCTCGCAGCGCCGCAGCCCGCGCACCACGGTCAGTCCGCCCCGCCCGCCGGGCGAGGTGTGAGCACGCGCCGCCCGCGCCCGCCGACGGTCCGGACCGCCCCGGACCGGGGCAGACCGGGCGGCCCGCCCGTCGCCCGGCGGGTCAACGGGGAAAACGGATACCGACCAGGTGAGGACGGCGGGAGAGTGCGCTTCCTATGATGGGCGAATGACACCCGAGGACCTCTTCCGCGAACCCGAGCAACCGCACTCGGGCATCCGCTCCCGCCAGGACCTCGACGTGCTCCCCCAAGGCTCCTGGTTCGAGCCGGCCGAACCCGCCGGCTACCAGTACGAGGACACCCACAGCACCTACGGCGGCGCCCACTACCTGGAGCAGCACTGGGCCCCCGCCGGGCAGTTCGGCGACGCCGCCCCGCAGGCACCCGGGCACTACGCGCACGAGGACCCGCCGACCATCGAACTCGGCCCGCCGATCGAGGCGGTGCCCCCCGTCGAGGTGCACTTCCCGTACCCGCAGCCCGAACCCGGCGAGGGCCCCGGCCCGCTGTTCGTCATCGGCGACGTGCACGGCTACCTCGACGAACTGCTCGCCGCACTGCACCAGCAGGGCCTGATCGACGCCGACGGCCACTGGTCGGCCGGGCGCTCCCGGGTCTGGTTCCTCGGCGACTTCACCGACCGCGGCCCCGACGGCATCGGCGTCATCGACCTGGTGATGCAGCTGGCCGCCGAGGCCGCCGCGGCCGGCGGCTACTGCCGCGCCCTGATGGGCAATCACGAACTGCTCTTCCTCGGCGCCGCCCGCTACGGCGACGAGGCCGTCCAGTCCACCGCCGGCACCGCCTCGTTCCTCGCCGCCTGGCGGCTCAACGGCGGCCAGCAGCACGACCTGGAACGCCTGCAGCCGCACCACATCAGCTGGCTGTCCCGGCTGCCCGCGATGGCGCTGGAGGACGGCCACCTGCTGCTGCACTCCGACACCACCGCGTACCTGGAGTACGGCGAGACCATCGCCGACGTCAACGACGCCGTGCACGCGCTGCTCGCCGACGAGGGCATCGACGAATGGTGGGACGCTTTCCGCAAGTTCACCAAGCGGTTCGCGTTCCGCGGCCAGGCCGGCACCATGGCCGCACAGGAACTCCTCGCCGTGTACGGCGGCTACCGGGTGGTGCACGGCCACAGCCCGATCCCGTACCTGACCGGCGACCACCCGGAGGACGGCGTCCCCCCGCACGTGCCCGGCCCGTACATCTACGCCGACGAACTGGCCATCGCGATGGACGGCGGCGTCACCATGGACGGCCGCCTGCTGGTCGCACAACTGCCGCTGAACTGAACAACTGCTCGACGGCGCAAGGGAACTGAACGAGCCGAAGTTCCGGAAAGAGCCTGTCGGCGCGCTCCCGCGCACCCCTACCATCGAGGCCAGTGACCTTCCGTCCACCTCGCGGAACGGGGTACCCATGAGCCACCCGCCGCGCCTGCTCGCCGAGGACCGCGCCGACTTCGCCCGGCTGCTCGACGAAGCCCTGCGCGACCCGTCCGTCCGGCAGGCCCTGGCCGCGCCCGGCGAGCACCTCACCGCCGAACAGCTGCACACCCGGGCGCTCGCGGACGCCGACACCGTCGCCGCGCCCGCCGCCGCCGAGTACGCCCACTACCTGGCGCTGCGCACCTCGCAGGCCGAACACCCGAACGGCACGCCGCCGGGCGGCGCCGGGCTGTTCCCCGTACTGACGGTGCTGACCCCGGTGCTGGCCGGCTCCGCCGGACTCGCCCTGCTGCTGCTCGGCTGGCTGCTGCGGGCCGCCGCGCCCGGGCTGGCGCTCGGCCGCTCCACCGTCACCGCCGGCCTGCTCGCGCTGGCCGTCGCCGCCGCCGCGCTGCTGATCGGCGGCACCGGGCTGGTCCTCACCGCGCGGCGCGACGGCTCCCACGCGCCCGGCGCGGACCCGCAGCGGCAGGCCGCGCTGGCCGAGGCCCGGGCCGCCTGGCACACCGCGCTGCGCGAACGCGCCCTGCTGCCCTGGCTGCTCGCCGACCACACCGCACCCCCCGGTGTCCCGCGCGCCCGGACCGCGCCGCCCGACCTGCTCAGCCCCGGCTACAGCCGGGCCGGGTACGCCAGCCCCGGGTTCAGCACCCCCGTGCCCGACGGGCGGCCGCGCCCCGACGGGCCCCGCTACACCTCACCCGACTTCACCGGCCCGGGCCCCGAGGGCCTCACCGACGACCAGGGGCGCAAGCGCCCGGACGGCCCCCGCTTCACCAGCCCCGGCCCCGAACACCTCACCGACGCGGACGGCCGGCCGCGACCCGACGGCCCCCGATACACCTCACCCGACTTCACCAGCCCCGGACCGGGCGGCCTGACGAACAACCAGGGCGGCCCGCGCCGCCCCGCCGGGTTCACCGGGCCCGGACACAGCAGCCCCGACTTCACCAGCCCCGGACCGGAAGGACTGACGGACAGTCAGGGCGAGCCGCGTCCCGCCGGGTTCACCGGCCCCGGACACAGCAGCCCCGACTTCACCAGCCCCGGACCGGTCCCGCACGCCGAGGACTCGGAGCGGGACGACCCGGCGGAATGACCGGCCAGTGCCCGCCCCGGGCTCGGGGGCGGGCGACGGACCCGGTGACTACTTCTTCGGCGTCAGGCAGAGAACGAACTTGTCGCTGCCCAACTGCTGGCCGAGAGCATCGAACTCCGGGCCACAGGCGTGGGTGTCGAAGCTGTTGTCGATGACCTTCTCGACCGTGTGGGTGGCCTTGCTGTCGCCGCAGCCGACCGTGTCCACCTTGGGGTCGTTGTCGCTGCCCGTGACGGACACGCACTCGCCGACCTTGGCGTGCACCGGCTTGTCGGACAGCATGTCCCGGAGGCCGACCTTGACGATCGCCACCACGACGATCACCACCAGGATGCCGACAGCGGAGAGCAGCTTCTTGCCCATCCCCCGCTTGGGCGCGACCGGCGCCGGCGCGGCCTGACCGTACTGGAACGAAGCCGACTCACCCGCGCCGGGCGCGACCGGGGGCTGGGGAGTCTGCGGGGGCTGTGGGGTAGCCATGAATTACCTCTTGTGCGGATCAGGTCGAACGTTTCCGCGCACCTTATCCAGATCCGACACTGGCGCTTTCCGGCAAATACGGCCATATCAACCGGCCGTCATTCAAGTGAGATGCAAAGACTTGACCAACCCTCAGGACCGCCACGCACCTGTGCCGGCGTCCCGATCCCGCACGACCGCAACGCCGGATGAGCCCCGAGCTCGGCCATGGTGGGCCTGGAAGTCCCCTCCGGTGGTGCGCCGTTCTTCTTTCGCGCGGCCTGTCGTGGCGGGCCGAACTCCGTTGCTCCGGGGGCGACCCACCACTAGCCTTCACCGGGCGTCCCAGGTCTTCACAGTTCTCCCAGGGGTCAGGATCTCTGGTCGAGCGGCGCGAGCCGGGCCGCATCCGCGCACTTTTCGGAGGGGACCTCGGATGAGGACAGACGTGCGTTCCACGAGCAACAGACCTGGCGGCCTGATCCGCCGGTTGGCAGTCGCAGCCGCAGCCACCGCCATCGCCGCCACCACGGCGGCGGGCACCACGGGCACCGCTTTCGCGGCCCCGGCCGGGGCCCGGTCGGCGAACACCACGGCGTCGGTGCCGGGCGACCTGACCGGTGACGGCGTTCCGGACGTCGCGGTCATCACCGGCGGCGGGTACGCGAAGGCCCCGGGCAGCCTCTCGTTCTTCTCCAACGGCAGCGCCCCGGTCACGGCCTCGGACGACGCGCACAGCCCGGAGGGCGACAACTGGTCCAACTACGTGGTCACCCACCACGGCAGCCTGACCGGCGGCACCCTGGACGACCTGCTGGTGCTGAACACCGTCTCGCACCAGCTCTACGCCTACCCGAACGATGCCGGCACGGGCGGCACCCCTGGGCACTTCACCAGCAGATTCTCCACCAGGCTCGCCAAGCCGGCCTGCGCCCCGCCCACCGATTGCGCGGACTACGACGCGACCTGGAACAGCACCACCCAGATCGTCGCCACCGTCGGCAGCGCGAACACTGCCGGTCTGCCGGACGTCATCACGGTCGAGAACGGCAAGCTCTGGTACTACCCGGGCAAGGCCGGCACGATCCTCGGCAGCCCGTCGCTGCTCGGCACCGGCAACTGGGGCAACACCACGGTCCTGGCCCCGGGCAAGGCTGTCTCCGCTCCGGCCCTCTGGGTGCGTGAGAACACCAGCGGTGCCATCGCCACCCTTCCGCTGACGTTCAAGGCCGACGGCACCCCGGCCGCCCGGCTCGCACCCCCCACCACCGTGCAGCTGGAGAACGGCAGCACGCGGTCCGACGGCGCTCACCTGTGCCTCGGCACCGGGCCGAGCGGCCCGGGCGTGCGCGGCTTCGACTGCGACAACATCCCCTACGGGGTGGACAGCCAGTGGATCCTCGGTGCCGACGGCACCCTGCGCGCGACCGGTGGCTGCCTGGACAGCACCCCGGACGCGGCGCCCGCTCAGCCGATCTGGCGGTCCTCCCCGTGCAGCGGCGCTTCGAGCCAGAAGTGGAAGGCCGGGGCCGACGGCACCATCCGTGAGCCCGGATCGGGGCGCTGCCTGACCCTCGTCAACAACAGCTACGTCGGCTATCTGACCGAGCTCGACCCCTGTGACGGCACTCCGTCCCAGCTCTGGGGCACCTCCGGTGCCCAGGGCCCCGGAGCCCTGCCGAACCCACAGAACGTGCTGCCGGTGAGCGTGCAGCAGAACAGCGCCCAGCTGGCGGACTTCGGCAATGCGCACACCCTCGCCGTGGCGGCCGGCCGCGACGGCACCCCGGACCTGTTCACTGCCGGCGGCTGGGTGCAGCAGTACCCCGGCCGACCGCCCGTCAACGGCGTCGCGCAGTTCGGCGACCGGGTCGAGCTCGGCCGGGACAATCCGCGCTTCACGACGGTCGGCCGGGCGGGGGACAGCATGGTGAACTACGACGTCGTCTACTCGCAGTGCGCGAAGCTGACCCTGCAGCGCGACGGCAACCTGGTGCTGACCAAGCTGAAGACCGGTCAGACGCTGTGGTCCAGCGGCACCGCCGGCCTGTACGCGGCGTACGCGATGGTGGAGCCCGACGGCAGCTTCGGGGTCAACCGGTACGGGGACAGTCAGGTGGTGTGGTCGACCCAGACCCCGAGCCCGAGCCCGAGCACCACGCTGCTCGCCGTCCAGGACGACTGCGACATGGTCCTGCGCACCGGCGGCACCCAGCTCTGGTCCACCAACACCGCACCCTGGTCGAAGGGATCGGTACTCGCCCCGGGGATCACGCTGCACGGCGGTGACTCGGCCACCTCGGCCGGCGCCAGGCTTTCGATGCAGGCCGACGGCAACCTCGTCCTCTACACCACCGAGGCCTCCGGACGGACGCTCTGGTCCACCGTGACCTGGGGCCACCCCGGCGCGAGCGCCACCCTGCAGCCCGACGGCAACCTCGTCGTCCACGACACCGGCAACAACGCCGTCTGGTCCAGCGGGACTTGGGGCCACCCCGGCGCCCGGCTGACCGTGCAGGACGACCGCAACCTGGTCCTCTACGACTCCGACAACAAGCCCGTCTGGTCCACCGGCACCTGGGCCGCCGGTCCCGACAGCCGAGGCGTCCCGGTCGCCGTCGGCACCGTCCTCTACCCGGGCACCAGCATCGTCGCGGCAGGCACTCACCTCGACATGCAGGCCGACGGCAACCTGGTGCTGTACTCCAAGGCCACCGGCCGCGCCCTGTGGTCCACCAGCACCTGGGGCCACCCCGGTGCCCGCGCCGCCATGCAGGCGGACGGCAACTTCGTGCTGTACGACGCCAACGGCGGCGGTCTGTGGTCCACCGGCACCTACGGCCACGCCAACGCCCACCTCGTGGTCCAGGACGACAACAACACCGTCCTCTACGGTCCCCAGGGCGACCCGCTCTGGTCCACCGGCACCTGGCACCAGTCCTGACCACCACAGGCCCCCCGTGAGCCCGGTCCCCGCGTCCAGCGGGCACCGGGCTCACCGGGTGACAGCGTCCGAAAACCGCCAGTGTCACGACCCGCGCCCGCCTAGCCTCGCGGTCATGTCTCAACGTAGCCGCGACATCGTTCAGCACGCCTGGAAGGCGTTCGCCAGCCACGACGCGGAGCGGATCTCCGCCGTCTTCACCGAGGACGCCGAGTGGCTGGCGCCGGCCGGGAACGCCACGGCCGTCGCGTTGGACTGCCCCAGTCACATGGTCGGCAGGGCGGCGATCGCAAAGTTCCTCGCCGAGGACTTCGGCCGGTTGTTCGTCCGGGACGTCAATGTCGCGTTCCACGGCTTCCATGCCGACGGTGACCGCGTCGTCGTCGAGGAGACCATGACCGCGACGCTCGCCAACGGCAACCACTACGTCAACGACTACTGCCTCGTCTTCGAACTCCGCGACGGCCTGATCCACCGCGTCCGCGAATACATGGACACCGCGCGCGGCCACCGCATGGTCTTCGGCGACGGCGAGAAGTAGCGGGCGAGAGGGCCGCCCCGAGCCGGTCAAGGGTGGATCTACGCGAAGACCTCAACCTCGCACTTCGCCGCACCACTGCGTTTGATCCTCGCGTCGCTGGTGATCAGCGGCACGCCCAGGGCTTCCGCCAAGGCAACGTACTGGGAGTCGTACGCACTGAGGTTGGCGTGCAGTTTCTTCACCCGGTCCCAGAAGGGCAGGGTCTCCCGTTTGGCGATGGGGAGCATCCGGTACGCGGCTACCGCCCGCTCCACCTCCTTCTCGGTCAGTTTGCCGCCACGCTGCATGCCGAGGAGGGCCGACTGGATCTCGTAGTCCAGGAGGGTGGGCGCGTAGACGTCCCCCGCCTCGGCCACCCGGCTGCGGATGAGGTCTCCGTCGGAGCCGTGGGCCGTGAGGACCAGGACGAGAGCGGAGCAGTCGATGACGATCAATGTCCGGCTCGCCCCTCGTCGATGGCGGCGAGGACGTCGGCGGTGCTGATGGTGGCGGTGGTCTCCCGGTTCAACCGGTCCATCATCTCCGCCATCGTGGGCTTGGACGCCTCCTTGGCGATCAGGTCCTGCATGAACGCCTGGAGCGACTGGCCGGCCTGGGCCGCGCGAACCTTCAGGGTCTGGATCTGATCGTCCGGGACGTCCCGGATCGTGAGGACGGTCATGCCTGCATTCTACTTCGATGTCTGCAAAATGCAGATGACTCGGCGGCCGTATCAGGCCTCAGGAAGGCCGGGAGCGAACCGCAAAGAGCCGCCCCGAGAGGCACAAGCTCTCGGGGCGGCTCTCGCGTGCAGTGCGTCAGTCGGCCAGCGGGAGGTAGACCCGGTTGCCCTGGGCCTTGAACTCCTCGGACATGGCCTGCATGCCGGCTTCGGCTTCGGCGTCGGGCCCGGTCTCCGCGGCGGTCGATCCGGTGCCGTGCTCGTTCCGGATTTTTTGGCTGATCTTCATGGAGCAGAACTTCGGGCCGCACATGGAGCAGAAGTGCGCGGTCTTGGCGGGTTCGGCGGGGAGGGTCTCGTCGTGGAAGTCGCGCGCGGTCTCCGGGTCGAGGGCCAGGTTGAACTGGTCCTCCCAGCGGAATTCGAAGCGGGCGTCGGAGAGGGCGTCGTCCCAATCCTGGGCGCCGGGGTGGCCCTTGGCGAGGTCGGCGGCGTGGGCGGCGATCTTGTACGTGATGACGCCGGTCTTGACGTCGTCGCGGTTGGGCAGGCCGAGGTGTTCCTTGGGGGTGACGTAGCAGAGCATCGCGGTGCCCCACCAGGCGATCATCGCGGCGCCGATGCCGGAGGTGATGTGGTCGTAGCCGGGTGCGACGTCGGTGGTGAGCGGGCCGAGGGTGTAGAAGGGGGCCTCGTCGCAGATTTCCTGCTGGAGTTCCATGTTCTCGCGGATCTTGTGCATCGGGACGTGCCCGGGGCCTTCGATCATCACCTGGACGTCCTTGGCGCGGGCGATCCGTCCGAGCTCGCCGAGGGTGGTGAGTTCGGCGAACTGCGCCTCGTCGTTGGCGTCGGCGATGGAGCCGGGTCGCAGGCCGTCGCCGAGCGAGAAGGTGACGTCGTAGGCGCGCAGCAGGTCGCAGAGTTCCTCGAAGTGGGTGTAGAGGAAGTTCTCCTGGTGGTGGGCCAGGCACCAGGCGGCCATGATGGAGCCGCCGCGCGAGACGATGCCGGTCTTGCGGCGGGCGGTGAGCGGCACGTAGCGCAGCAGGACGCCGGCGTGCACGGTCATGTAGTCGACGCCCTGCTCGCACTGTTCGAGGACGGTGTCGCGGTAGACCTCCCAACTGAGTTCCTCGGCGCGGCCGTCGACCTTCTCCAGGGCCTGGTAGAGCGGGACGGTGCCGATCGGGACGGGGGAGTTGCGCAGGATCCACTCGCGGGTGGTGTGGATGTTGCGTCCGGTGGAGAGGTCCATGACGGTGTCGGCGCCCCAGCGGGTGGCCCAGGTCATCTTCTCCACCTCTTCCTCGATGGAGGAGGTGACGGCGGAGTTGCCGATGTTGGCGTTGATCTTCACCAGGAAGTCGGTGCCGATGATGGCCGGTTCGCTCTCGGGGTGGTTCACGTTGACCGGGATGACGGCCCGTCCGCGCGCCACCTGCTCGCGCACGAACTCCGGCTCCAGGCCTTCCCGGAGCGCCACGAACTCCATCTCGGGGGTGATCAACCCGCGCTTGGCGTAGGCGAGTTGGGTGACGGCGCCGCCGTCCCTGGCGCGCAGTGGGCGGCGTGGGCGGCCGGGGAAGACGGCGTCCAGGTTGCGCAGGTCGCCGCCGCGCGGCGCGGTGTGCTTGATGCCGTCGTCCTCGGGGCGGACCTCGCGGCCCTGGTACTCCTCGACGTCGCCGCGCTGGCGGATCCAGGCGTCACGCAGGGCGGGCAGTCCGCGCCGGACGTCGGTGGGCCGGTCCGGGTCGGTGTACGGGCCGGAGGTGTCGTACAGCGGGACGGTGCGGCCGTCGGTGAGGTGGACCTCGCGGTAGGGGACCCGCAGGTCGGGGCGGCTGCCCTGGCGGTAGGCCTTGCGCCAGGCCGGGGTGGGGTACCCGGTGGCGGCCGACTCGCGGGCAGACGGGTACTCGGAAAAAGCGGTCATCGGACCTTCAACTCCCTACGCCGGCATTACCCGGTCAGGTTCCTGCGGTCGGCGCAGCAGGTGGTCCGCGGGTCCGCGTACCGTCAGCGCCCTCTCAGCCCGGTGCTCCGAGCTCCCGTTCCGCGCAGGCGTCGTCCGCCTGCGTTCGGTTCCTCACCGTAGGGCACGCGGCGGCGCCGGTCCAGGGCGCGCTCCCGGGGCGGGGCCGCCCCGGCAGGCAACTCCCGCGTGGGCCCGAGCTGTTCACGCCCCTGGCGAGGTGGGAGAATCGTCCGGGTGATCGGACTGACGGGGCGGGTGACGGGGCGGATCGGCGCGGGCCTGGTCGGCGAGGTGATGGTGCACGTCCCGGAACGGCTGGGCACCGAGGCGTTCCTGGCCTACCGCGCCACCCCCGGCGAGCCGCTGGCGCCGGGCACCATGGTAGTCGTGGTCGAATACCAGCCACCGCGCACGGTGTACGTCGAACCCTTTTGATTGCACGTCAGGGAGCCTCCGGCAAACCTGCCGCAACAGTTTTGAGACAGTGAGAGTTCCCACCGTCCAGACCCTTCCCCCGTGATCCGGAACGGCGGAGAATGCGGCTGCCACCGGGTCCGCGCCAGTTCTGCACAACCCAAGCGCAGCACGGGACCGGTGCGCCCTGAAGGGGGAGATTGCCGATGTTGGTCGGCATCGTTGGAGGCGCCGTCGCCGGCGTCGTTCTGTTGGTCGTACTTTTCAAACTGATGTGGCGCGTGGCGGAACCCAATGAGGCGCTGGTGATCTCGGGTTCCAAGCACGGCGAGGGTCTGGGCTTCCGCGTGGTGACCGGACGGGGCACCTTCGTGGTGCCGGGCGTCCAGGCGGTGCGCCGGCTCTCGCTGGACCTGAACGAGGCCGCGCTGGACGTGGAGTGTGTGACGTCGCAGGGAATTCCCGTGCACGTCAAGGGGGTTGTGATCTTCAAGGTGGGCGACGACCCGGCGTCGATCGCCAACGCCGCCCGGCGTTTCCTGGACCAGCAGAAGATGATGGGCCAGCGGGTGCACAACGTGTTCGCCGGCCACCTGCGGTCCATCGTCGGCGGGCTGACGGTCGAGGACATGATCCGCGACCGCGAGCGGCTCACCGGTGAGACCCGCTCCGCCTCGGGCATCGAGATGGAGAAACTCGGTCTGATCATCGACTCGCTGCAGATCCAGGAGATCCTGGACCCGACCGGCTACATCACCAACCTGGCCGCGCCGCACGCCGCGGCCGTCCAGCGCGACGCCCGCATCGCCGCCGCCGAGGCGGACCGGCAGGCCACCGAGGCCGAGCAGGAGGCGTTCGCCCGCAAGGCCGAGGCAACCCGCAACTCCGGTATCCAGCAAGCCGGTTACCAGGCCGAGATGGACACCGCCGCGGCCCGCGCGCTGCAGGCCGGACCGCTCGCGCAGGCCGCCGCCCGGCAGGAGGTCGTGGTCCAGGAGACCAAGGTCGCCGAGCTGGAGGCGCACCGCAAGGAGCAGCAGCTCCAGGCGGACGTCCGCAAGCCGGCCGACGCCCGCGCGTACGAGACCCGCACCAAGGCCGAGGCCGACCGCGATGCCCGGATCTCCGCCGCCGAGGCGCTGTCCCGGGAGACCGAGCTGAAGACCGCCGCCGAGGCGAACCGGGTCAAGGTCGCCGCCGCGGCCGAGGCCGAGGCCACCCGGGCCCGCGGTCTGGCCGCGGCCGAGGCCACCCGGGCCACCGGTGAGGCGCAGGCCGCCGCCGAGGCCGCCAAGGGTCTGGCCGAGGCGGAGGCGGCCCGGGCGAAGGGTCTCGCCGAGGCCGAGGCCACCCGGGCGCAGGGCCTGGCCGAGGCCGAGGGCATCAAGGCCCGCGCCGCGGCGCTGGCCGAGAACCAGGAGGCGGTGGTCGCCCAGCAGCTCGCCGAGAACTGGCCGGCGATCGTCCGGGCCGGCGCGGACGCGTTCGGCAACGTCGAGCACATGGTGCTGCTGAACGGCGCCGAGGGCATGTCCGAGATGTTCGCCAAGGCGCTCACCATGGGCGGGACCGGCCTCGGCCTGGCCCGCCAGCTGCTCACCGCGATGTCCCCGGCCGCCGAACCCGCGGAGGCCGCCAAGGCCGCCGCCGCCCCGGCCCAGGTCATCCCGATCGAGTCCGACGCCAAGTAACCCACGGCAGTGATCAAAAATCCGCCCGGGTGAGGGAATCCCCTCCCCGGGCGGACCCATGACCCCACTCCTCGCCGCGCGGACACCGCGAGCCGCCGCCCGGCATCCGCGAGCCGCCGCCCCGCACCCGGGCAACTGCCCGGCGGGGACTAACTCTTGGCAGCCTTCTTGATCAGGATCACCACGGCGGCGGCGATGCCGACCAGCACCAGGGCGTTGACCGCGAAGCCGATGATTCCCAGCACCGTGCCCACGATGGTCCAGAAGACCTTCCAGGCGATGACCAGCAGAATGATCGGGACGACGATGTTGCGCACCCACGAGGGCAGCGACTTCCAGAGCTCGGCCATGTCCGTACCTTCTCCCCTCGGGCTCGGTGCCGGTGGTTCCGGCTGCGTTCCCGCTCCCTCGATCTCGACACTTCGATCGTAGGACGCCCGGAAGGCCGAAACGAGGCTTCCCGGCCCGGAGAGAACCCGGAGATCGGCCCCTGACGCGGGCCCCGGGAGAACCCTCAGGGCCCGGCCGGGCCCGGGGTCAGACCGGCCAGCTCTCGCCCTGCCAGGCGGCGTCCCAGAACATCCACTCGTACCGCGAGGTGGTGGTGAAGTGCTCGACCACGCGCCGCCGTTCGGCCCCGGAGAGCTCCTCGCCGATCCGGTCGGTGAGGTCCAGGACGCGGCGCACCACGGCCTGGAACTCCTCCCCGCCGTAGGCGGCTATCCACTTGGCGTACAGCGGGTCGGGGGAGGAGCGGCGCAGCAGTTCCTCGCCGACCCGGGCGTAGATCCAGTAGCAGGGCAGCACCGCGCCGAGCGCCTCCGCGAAGGAGCCGCCGTAGACGGTGGCGAGCAGGTAGCTGGTGTAGGCGCGGGTGGTGGGGAGCACGGGTTCGGCGGCGGCCGTGGCGCCGTCCTCGCCGAAGGCGTGCAGGAAGTCGGCGTGCATCTCCTGTTCGGCGGCGATGGCGCCGACCGCGTCGTTGGAGAAGGCCAGCACCTCGTCCTCGCCGGGGGCCTTGGCGGCGCACACCGCGAGCGCCCGGGCGTAGTCGCGCAGGTAGTGCGAGTCCTGCACGACGAAGTGGCGGAACGCGGTGCGCGGCAGGGTGCCGTCGGTCAGGCCGGCCAGGAACGGGTGGTCGAGGATGCGGCCGTAGACCGGCTCGATGGCCGCCCAGAGTTCCTCGGTGAGTTTCACAAGCTGCTCCTCAAAATGTGCGGTCCGGCGCGTCACGGTCAGTCCTCCGGTGGGGAGAACACCACGAGCACCCGCAGTTCCTCGGTGATGTGGTGGAAGCGGTGTTCCGTCCCGGCGGGGACGAACACCACGCTGCCGCGGGCGACGGTGGCGGTCTCCCGGCCGACGGTCAGTTCGGCCCGGCCGCTGACCACCAGGTAGATCTCGTCCTGGGCGTGCGGGGTCTGCGGGTCGGTGTCGCCGGGGGAGAGCGCGTACAGCCCGGCGGACATCGTGGGCTGCTTCAGGAAGCGCAGGTACGCGCCGTCGCCGGCGGCGCGTTCGGCGTCGAGTTCGTCCAGCCGGAACAGTTTCATCGGGGCACGGCTCCTCTCCCGGTCCGCGCCCATTCAACAGCACTCCACATCACGGTTGTTCGGGAGAGCTTCCGCCCGGGCGGGCGGGCTGCCACCATCCGCAGCATGAAGAATTTCGTGATCAAAACGCTCATCAACGCGCTGGCGATCTGGATCGCCGCCTGGATCGTCAACGGGATCACGCTCTCGGGGGGCGACTGGAAGCACAAGACGATCACCGTGCTCGCGGTGGCGCTGATCTTCGGTGTGGTCAACTTCGCGATCAAGCCGCTGGTGAAGCTGTTCTCGCTGCCGCTGTTCATCCTCACGCTGGGCCTGGTCACCTTCGTGATCAACGCCCTGATGCTCTGGCTGACGTCCTGGGCCTCGGACCAGCTGAACCTGGACTTCCACGTGGCGGGCTTCTGGGCGGCGCTGCTCGGCTCGCTGATCATCAGCCTGGTCTCCTGGGGCCTGAACCTGGCGTTCGGCGACGACGACTGAGACCGCGGCGGCGGGCGCGAGCCCCTGACCGGCCACCGGACGGCGCTCCGTGGCTGTCCGGTGGCCGGTCACCTCAGGTGCGCGTCCTTCGGCTCAGCCCGCGTTCTCGTGCCCGGTGGTGGACAGGATGCTGGCCAGTTCCTGGTCGAGGTCGCCGCCGGTGGTCTCCTGTCCCAGCGGCACCACCAGGTCGGTGCGGGCGAGGAAGGCCAGCAGGGGCGCGGCCTCGGCGCGCATCCGGGCGTCGCCCTCGGGGGAGCGCAGGACCAGGCCGACCTCGGCGAGGTCCTCGCCGACGGGGTGGATGTGCACGTCGCCCTCGCCGCTGGCCAGGCCGAGCCCGTCGACCAGCAGTTCGCGCGCGAAGACCCAGGTGACCGGTTCGTCGCCGGGCAGGTGGAAGGTGAATCGGACGGCGAACGGATCGCCGCCGTGGTACTCCATGTCGACCAGGACCCGGAAGGAGAGCTCGCTCGACACCACGAGGCGCATCGCCATGTGGGCTTGGACCGTGCTGTGCATGCGCCAGTACCTCTCGTTCTGCCCGCCCGGAACGCCGAGGGTCGAGCGGCGGGGTCGGGCTTCTGTGCGGTTCGCTGTCGGTTCTCTGTCGGTTCTTTGTCCCCAATTCCCCGTTCGGACCTCATCGTCCAGGTTTGACGGCGACGCGGACAAGGCGTGCTTTTTCAAATGGTGAACAACACGGCGCCGAGCCGGCGCGGCACCGCCCGCGGGTCGCCGGCGGTGGAACAAAATCCTCCGATTCGGCCCCTTGTGCGAGTTTCATGGTCACCGGGGCGCGGGAGACTCCCGCACAACGCTCGTGCCCCGGAGGTGACAGCCATGTCGGGCCCGGTCCGTCCTGTCGTCAAGCGCACCGCCCGCGCGATCCTGCTGGAGTTCGATCCGGCCGTCCCGCACGCGCCCGCCTCGCTGGTGCTGATCCGCCGGGTGCGCCCCGGCTCCCCGCACCCGTACTGGATCACGCCCGGCGGCGGCGTCGAGTCCACCGACCCGACGGTGGTCGCCGCCCTGCACCGTGAGGTGGACGAGGAACTCGGCGGGAAGATCACCGACGTGGTGCCCGCCTTCGTCGACACCGTCGCGCACTCCCACCACGAGGACGGCACCCCCGCCCACCCGCACGGCGTCAAGGTGCAGCACTTCTTCGTCTGCCGGCTCACCGACTTCGACCCGGCCCGCCGGCACGGCCCCGAGGTGGAGCAGCCCAACGGCGAGTACGAGATCGTCCGGGTGCCGTTCACCCGCGAGGGCGTCACCTCGGTCAACGTGGTCCCTCCCAGCCTCCGTGCCTACCTCGCCGCCAACATCGAGGGCATCCGCGCCCTGCTCGCCGAAGACCTCGGCTGACGCTCAGGCCGGCTCCCCCACCGGGTCGTGCCGGACGGCCCCGGCCGCCAGCCCGCAGCGCCGCAGCGCCGCCGCACCGCCGCGCACCATCGCCGCCGGGCCGCTCAGGTACGCCGCGTACCCGTGCCACGGGGCGTGCCGGGCCACCAGCTCCGGCAGGGCCGGGGCATCCCCCTCGGACAGCACCGGACGGACCGTCAACCACGGGTGGAGCTCGGCGAGTTCGCGCAGCTCGGCCAGCCGGTACAGCCCGGACTCCCGGCGCGCCCCGTAGAACACCTCCACCCGGCGGCCCGCCGCCCCGTGCGCGGCGACCTCCTCCACCAGCGCGCCGATCGGGCCGATCCCGGTGCCGCCGCCCAGGCACAGCAGGTGCTCCCCCGCCGTGTGGTCCACCGTCATTCCGCCCTCCGCCGGGCCCAGCCGCAGCACGTCGCCCGGCCGCGCCCGGTGCACCAGCGCATTGCTCACCCAGCCCGCCGGCACCGCCCTCACGTGCAGGGTCAGCAGCCCGTCCGCCCGCGGCGCCGAGCCGAACGAGTAGGGCCGCCACACCCGCGGCCACCAGGGCGTCTCCACCGCCGCGAACTGCCCGGCCCGGAACGGGTACTGCTGATCCGGACGGAGCGTCAGCACCGCGACGTCCTCGGCCGCCTGCCGGTGCCCCACCACCTCGGCCTGCCACCACGGCGGGGCGGACCGCGCCTGCTCCTCCAGCCCCTCGACCAGCAGCCGCGACACCATCGCCAGCAGCCGCCGCCAGGCCGCCTCGGCCCGCTCGTCCCAGGCGTCGCCGCCGTACCGGGCCAGCGCCTGCACCAGGCACTCCTCGGCGGCGGCGTAATGCCCGGGCAGCGCACCGTACTTGCGGTGCCGGCGCCCCAGCGGGACGAGGAACTCGCGCAGCGCCGCCGGGTCGTCGCCGCCCTGCGCGCACTGCCGCAACGCCCGCAGCAGCAGCTCGCGCTGCTCGTCCATGGCTGCCGGGAACAGCGCCCGCAGTTCCGGGTGGCGCAGGAACATCAGCGCGTGGAAGTGTGCCATCGCCCGGTCCGCGACCGGCTGCACCGCCGCCAGCACCGCCCGGACCAGTGCCAGCTCGGCCGCGTCCAGTGGCCGCATCACCGCCCCGGCCGTCCGCTCCACCGCCACCGGCTGCGGCCGGGCCGGCTGCACGCCCCAGGCCCTGGTCCAACGGTCGCCCGGGCCCACCCAGTTGAGCGGCGCGGCCGGGGCGAACAGCGACTCGACGGGCGCGGGCCGGGCCGGGGCCGGCGGCGCGGGCACCGTCGGCGGGCGGGTGGGCTTCGCCGGGACGGCCGGCACCGGGGTGAGCGGCCTGCTGCCGAGTGCGAGCTGACGAGTAGCCAAGGGAATCGTTCCGCTTCCGGTCGACCGATCTGCTGACGCCGCCAGCACAGTGCCACCGACCGCGCGGCAGATCCGTCGAATCCGGCAAATTCCGGACACCCGGCCGGTCCACCCGCTACCCTTCCCCCGCCCGGGTGCGGCCGACCCGAACCGGCCGCACCCGGACCGGGCTCACAGCCCCCGCAGCAGCATCCCCGGGCGCTCCACACAGTCCGCGACGAACCGCAGGAACCCGCCCGCGGTGCCCCCGTCGCAGACCCGGTGGTCGAAGGTGAACGACAGCTGGGTGACCTGACGGACCGCCAACTGCCCTTCGTGGACCCAGGGTTTGGGAGTGATCCGGCCCACCCCGAGCATCGCCGCCTCCGGATGGTTGAGGATCGGCGTGGAGCCGTCCACCCCGAACACCCCGTAGTTGTTCAGCGTGAACGTCCCGCCGGTCAGCTCCGCCGGGCCCAGCGACCCGTCCCGGGCCGCCTCGGTCAGCCGGGCCAGCTCCACCGACAGCCGCTCGGTGCCCAGCAGTTGGGCGTCCCGCAGCACCGGCACCACCAGCCCGCGCTGCCCCTGCGCGGCGAAGCCCAGGTGGACGGCGCGGTGCCGGCGGACGGCCTCGCCCTCGACGCTGGAGTTGAGCTCCGGGAAGCGCTCCAGTCCGGCCAGGCAGATCCGCGCCAGCAGCGCCAGCACGCTCACCTTCGGGCCCGGCACCTGGTTCAACTGGCCGCGCAGCGCCATCAGTTCGGTCGCGTCCGCGTCCACCCAGCAGGTCGCCGCCGGGATCTCCCGGTGGCTGCGGGTCAGCTTCTCGGCGACGGTGCGGCGCAGCCCGCGCAGCGGGACCAGCTCGTCGTCCGCTCCAGCTGGAACCGCCGCCGTCCGGGCAACCGGCGCGGCTCCGTCGATCGCCCGCTCGACGTCCCGCCGGGTGATCAGCCCGTCCGGGCCGCTGCCGGGCACCTGCGTCAGGTCGAGCCCGTGCTCGCGGGCGATCCGGCGCACCAGCGGCGAAATCACCGGCAGCACCGCCGGAGCCGTCGCCGCAGCAGGCGCGGGAGCCGCCACCGCGACCGGCGGCGCGGGTGCCACCACCGCGGCAGCGGCGCCGCCCGGCGCGACCCGGCGACGGCCGGCCCGGCGGGTCTCGGCCACCCCGTAGCCCACCAGCGGCCGCTCCGCCTGCGCGGCGGGCGCCTCCTCGGGGACGTGCCCGGGGGCGACGGCCACGGTGACCAGCGGCGCGCCGACCGGCACCTCCTGCCCGACCTCGCCGAACCGGGCGGTGACCACCCCGCCGTACGGGCAGGGCACCTCGACCACCGCCTTGGCGGTTTCCACCTCCACCACCGGCTGGTCGACGGCGATCACCTCGCCGACCTCGACCATCCAGCGCACCACCTCGGCCCCGGTGAGTCCCTCACCGAGGTCGGGCAGTGTGAACTCGCGGACCACCGGCATCGCCATCACTCCTCCCATTGGAGCCGGGCGACGGCGTCCAGGATCCGGTCCACCCCGGGCAGGTGGTGGTGCTCCAGCATCGGCGGCGGGTACGGGATGTCGAACCCGGTGACCCGCAGCACCGGCGCCGCCAGGTGGTGGAAGCACTTCTCGGTCAGCCGGGCGGCGATCTCCGCCCCGGCCCCGCCGAAGCCGCTGGACTCGTGCACCACCACGGCCCGGCCGAGCGAGCGCACCACCTCGCAGGCGGTGGCCTCGTCGAACGGCACCAGCGAGCGCAGGTCCAGCACGGCCAGGTCCCAGCCCTCGGCCTTGGCCGCCTCGGCGGCCTCCAGGCAGACCGGCAGCGACGGTCCGTAGCTGACCAGCACCGCCGAGGTCCCCGGCCGGCGCAGCACAGCCTTCCCGATCGGCTCCACGCCGGCCGCCGGGTCCCACTCGGCCTTGCCCCAGTACAGGCGCTTGGGCTCCAGGAACACCACGGGGTCGTCGGAGGCGATCGCCTCCCGCAGCAGCCCGTACGCGTCGGCGACGGTGGCGGGGGTGACCACGTGCAGGCCGGGGGTGTGCGCGTAGTACGCCTCGGAGGCGTCGCTGTGGTGCTCGACGCCGCCGATGCCGCCGCCGTACGGGACGCGGACGGTGATCGGCAGCGGGAGCTTCCCGGCGGTGCGGTTGCGCATCTTGGCGACGTGCGAGACGAGTTGCTCCATCGCGGGGTAGGCGAAGGCGTCGAACTGCATCTCCACCACGGGGCGCAGGCCGTACATGGCCATGCCGACGGCGGTGCCGAGGATGCCGGCCTCGGCCAGCGGGGTGTCCAGGCAGCGGTCGGTGCCGAACTCGGCACTCAGGCCGTCGGTGATCCGGAAGACGCCGCCGAGGGCGCCGACGTCCTCGCCGAGCACGTGCACGGACGCGTCGGCGCGCATCGCGTCGCGCAGCGCGGTGTTCAGGGCCTGCGCCATGGTGCCGGTGCGCAGACCGGACTGTTCGCGGGTGGCGGTGGTCATCGGGTGTGCACCTCGGCCTCCGCGGCCAGCTCGGCGGCCAGTTGCGCGGCCTGTTCGCGCAGCTGCTGGGTGGGTTCGGCGTAGACGTGGGCGAACAGGGACATCGGGTCGAGGTCGGGGTCGGCATGGAACTCGGCGCGCATCCGGGCGGCCAACGCCTCGGCCTCCTCGCCGGCCTCGGTGACCAGTTGTTCGTCCAGCAGGCCGCGCTCGCGCAGCGCGTCCTCCAGCAGCCGGATCGGGTCGTGCGCCTGCCAGGCGGTGACTTCCTCGGGCTGCCGGTAGCGGGTGGCGTCGTCGGCGTTGGTGTGCGCCTCGACGCGGTAGGTGAGTGCCTCCACCAGGGTCGGGCCGCCGCCGCTGCGGGCGCGTTCGACGGCCTCGGTGAGCACCTGGTGGACGGCCGCAGCGTCGTTGCCGTCCACCAGCCGGCCGGGCATGCCGTAGCCGACCGCCTTGTGGGCCAGGGTCGGCGCGGCGGACTGCCGGGTCAGCGGGACGGAGATGGCGTAGCCGTTGTTCTGCACCAGGAACACCACGGGGGCGTGCAGCACGGCGGCGAAGTTCAGGCCTTCGTGGAAGTCGCCCTCGCTGGTGCCGCCGTCGCCGAGCAGGGCCAGCGCCACGGTGTCGTCGCCGGCCAGCCGGGCGGCGTGGGCGAGGCCGACCGCGTGCGGGACCTGGGTGGCCAGCGGGGTGCACAGCGGGGCGGTGCGGGTGGCGCGCGGGTCGTAGCCGGTGTGCGCGTTGCCGCGCAGCAGGGTCAGTGCCTGCAGCGGGTCGACGCCGCGGGCGACCACGGCGAGGGTGTCGCGGTAGGAGGGGAACAGCCAGTCGTCGTCACGCAGGGTGAGGGCGGCGGCTATCTGGCAGGCCTCCTGGCCGGTGGACGCCGGGTAGACGGCGAGCCGGCCCTGCTTGGTGAGGGTGGTGGCCTGCTGGTTGTAGCGGCGGCCTGCGACCAGCCGACGGTACAGCTCGCGCAGCAGGTCGGGGTCGGCCTTCTCGGCGGCGGGGGTGCCGAGGACGCGCAGCGGTTCCTCGTCCGGCAGCAGCGGGGCGGGGTCGGTGCGGGGCGCGGTGGCGCCGGGCAGCCAGCCGGGCACGACGCCCGGGTCGGCCTGATCTCGGTGGTCCAGAACGGTCATGTGGGGCACCTCCGGGGTGGTGGGGGCTCCCTACCGATTGTTCGGTCGTCTGTTCATCTTGACCATATCCCCGTCAAGACGGTGGACAGTCGGCCGAAAGGGCGGTCTGCTGGGGCCAGCACGTCCAATCGCGAGGGATGGGGGGCCATGTCGGCTGAACAGGTGTCCAGACTCGACCGTGTCGACCGGTCGATCCTGCGGCTGCTGCGGCAGGACGGTCGCGCCTCGATCCGCTCGGTCGCCGAGCGGGTGCACGTGTCCCGGGCGAACGCCTATGCCCGGATCTCCAGGATGGTCGAGGACGGCGTGATTCGCGGCTTCACCGCCCGGATCGACCACGAGCGGGCCGGGCAGAGCGCGTCCGCGTACGTCACCCTGCGGATCGTCCAGAACTCCTGGCGCACCGTGCGCGAGCAGTTGCTCCAGCTGCCCGGCGTCGCGCACATCGCGCTGGTCGGCGGTGACTACGACGTGCTGATGCTGGTGCACACCGCCGACAACCGGGAGCTGCGCGAACTCGTCCTGGGCAGCATCCAGTCGATCCCTCAGGTGCTCAGCACCCGCACCATGCTGGTGTTCGAGGAGACCGACCACATTCCCTCGGACGCGCCCTGACCCGGCTCAGCGGGCCCGCAGGCCGTCGAAGGCCAGCTGGACCACGGCGTCCGGCAGGCCCTCCGAGTCGCGCTGGCTGGGGCGGTACCACTCCACCACCGAGTTGATCATGCCGAACAGCAGCCGGGTCGCCAGCCGGGGCTCCAGGTCGGCCCGCAGCTCGCCCGCGCCGACGGCCTGCTGGACGAGTTCGGCCACCCGGTGGTCGAAGTCGCGCCGCCGCTCCAACGCCCACTGCTCGGTCACGGTGTTCCCCCGGACCCTCAACAGCAGTGTCACGTACGGCAGTTCGGCCAGCAGCACCTCGGCGGTGCGGCGCACCACGTGCTCCAGCCGGTCCACCGGCCGACCCTCGACCGCCCGCGGCTCCTCCAGGATCGCGAACAGCGCGTCCAGCGCCCGCCCGACGGCCAGCCGCAGCAGTTCCTCCTTGCCGCGCACGTGGTGGTAGATCGAGGACTTGGAGATCCCCGCGGCCCGGGACAGGTCCTCCATCGAGGTGCCGTCGTAACCGCGCTCGTTGAAGACCCGCACCGTGACGGCGAGCAGCGACTCGACCGTGTAGGAGGCGCGCGTGAGGTTTTCGGCCATGGCAACGAGTATCGCGCCGCCCACACCGCCCCGTCAGCCGGGGTGCGGTTCCCGGCCGTCCGCCGAATCGCCCCGGACAGTGGGAGTTTCGGTCCGATATCGGCGCAAAAGATCAGGGAAAGCGGGTCACGTCCGTCGAATTCGCCGCCACCTGCCGGGTTCCGCGCGGGAATTCTCCGCATTGATTCGCAGCCGCCCGAGGTGCCCCGGATCCGCGCTGGTACGGCCCCCACCAGGAGTGGTTCGGCCCCGGCCGGGGCGCCGCCGCTCCGGGGGCCGACGCACCCGTCCACGAAGCGCGGTGGCCAGTCCTGACGCAGCCTTACACTGTCCGCACCGCCGCCCCCGGCGGCCCGAGATGGCACAGGATGGAGGCGGCCCGTGGGTGTCGTCCGGCAAGGGATGGCGGGTCGTCCACCGACCTCCGCCGAGAGCGGGATCACCGCCGTGGACGAGGCCCCGGCCGAGACGGACGACCGGGCGCGGGAGGACTCGGCCGCCGAACCGGCCGCCGGCTCCGGGGCGGGCTGGGGATTGCGCCGCACCGCCCAGCGTTTCGGGCCGGCGCTCGCCCTGTTCGGCGCGGTGAAACTCGCCGGATTCGCCGCTTTCATGTGGCTGCTGGAAACCAGCGGCCACTACCGCACCACCGACCCGCGTTTCGGCGGCGGCACCCACCCGTGGGATGTGGTCGGCACCTGGGACGGCCTCTGGTACCAGAAGGTCGCGCAGCTCGGTTACGACCCGCAGCTGATTCCCGAGCAGGGTTTCTTCACCATCAAGCAGAATTCCGCCGCGTTCTTCCCGCTGTATCCGGGCCTGATCCGCCTGGTGTCGAACACCGGTCTCGGCCTGTACGGCGCCGGCATGCTGGTGTCGATCGTCGCCTCCTTCGTCGCCGCGGCCGGCATCTTCGCCGTGGTGTCCCGGCTGTACGGCCACCGGGCGGGCGTGATCGCGGCGGGCCTGTGGGCGGCGTTCCCGGGCTCCGGCGTGGAGTGGGCGGTCTACTCGGAGTCGGTGTTCGTCGCCCTGGCCGCCTGGGCCTGCTTCTTCGTCGTCGACCGCAACTGGGTGAGCGCGGCGGTGGTGACCTTCATGGCGGGCCTGGCCCGGCCGAGTTCGGTCCCGCTGATCGCCGGCGTGGCGCTGGCCGCCGCGATCGCCCTGTGGAAGCGCTCCGACGGCGTGGTGGGGCCGCTCACCGCGATCGTGCTGCCACCGATCGGCTGCCTGGGCTACCTGGGCTGGGTCGGCTACCGGATGGGCCACCTGGACGGCTACATCACCCTGCAACGCGGCGGCTGGCTGCACTTCTTCGACTGGGGCCGCTACACGCTGCGGGCAGCCACCAACGTGCTGCGCGGCGAGACCGACTACCTGTTCGCGTACCCGACCGAGGACCTGATCGCGGTCGTGGTGCTGCTCGCGCTGCCGATCCTGCTGGTGTCGCTGCTGTCCAAGCGCCCGCCGCTGGTGCTGACGGTGTACACGGTGGGCACCCTGGTGATGGTGCTCGGCAGCCAGCAGATGTTCGGCACGCTGTCCCGTTTCGTGCTGCCGATCTTCCCGCTGCTGATCCCGCTCGCGGTGGCCCTGGCCCGGGTCCGGCTGCGCAACCTGGCCACCGTGCTCGGCGTGGCCGCGCTGTCCTCCGGCTGGTTCGCCGGCTACGTCATCTTCCAGCTCGGCATTCCGTAGACGACCGGGTCGCCGCCCGCTCCGGCGCGCTCCGGCGCGGGCGGCGCCGCCTGCCGAGAACCTCTTGCACCGACCGATCGTTCGGTTACGCTGAGCCGTGTCCCGCCCCGCCCCCGTGAGGAGCGCACCATGGCCGCTGCGACCCCCCTGCCGGTCGCCGAACTGATCGCCCGCCACCAGGACACCCTCGACCGCGCAGTCGCCGCGGCCGGGTCCCGCGACTACTGGTCGCCGTACCCGGAGTTCCCCAAGGCGTACGGCGAGAGCGCCGCCGCCGACGGCAAGGCCGCCTTCGAAGCCCTGCTGGGCCGGGAGTTCGAGCTGCCGGGCCACCCCGACGGCGGCGAGCCGGTGACCGGCGAGGCGAGCCCGTACGGCATCGAGCTGGGCATCTCCTACCCGCACGCCGAGCCGGACGCGCTGCTGGCCGCCCTGGAGGCCGCCCGCCCCGCCTGGGCCAAGGCCGGCCCGGCCGCCCGCGCCGCGGTCTGCCTGGAGATCCTGGCCCGGATCAACGCCCGCTCGCACGAGTTCGCGCAGGCGGTGATGCACACCACCGGCCAGGCCTACGGCATGGCCTTCCAGGCCGGCGGCCCGCACGCCCAGGACCGCGGCGTGGAGGCCGTGGCCTACGCGTACGCCGAGCAGACCCGGCTGCCGCGCACCGCGCAGTGGACCAAGCCGCAGGGCAAGCGCGACCCGCTGGTGCTCACCAAGGAGTTCACCGCCGTCCCGCGCGGCACCGCGCTGCTGATCGGCTGCAACACCTTCCCCACCTGGAACGGCTACCCGGGCCTGTTCGCCTCGCTGGCCACCGGCAACGGCGTGCTGGTCAAGCCGCACCCGCGGGCCGTGCTGCCGCTGGCGCTGACGGTACGGATCGCCCGCGAGGTGCTCGCCGAGACCGGCTTCGACCCGAACCTGGTGTGCCTGGCCGCCGAGCACGAGGGCTCCGCGATCGCCCAGGTGCTGGCGGTGCGCCCCGAGGTGAAGCTGATCGACTACACCGGCTCCACCGGCTTCGGCACCTGGCTGGAGGACAACGCCCGGCAGGCGCAGGTGTACACCGAGAAGGCCGGCGTGAACACCGTCGTCGTCGACTCCACCGACAACTACCGCGGCATGCTGGACAACCTGGCGTTCTCGGTCAGCCTGTACAGCGGCCAGATGTGCACCACCCCGCAGAACCTGCTGATCCCGCGCACCGGCATCCGCACCGAGGACGGCGAGCGCAGCTACGAGCAGGTGGTGGCCGACCTGGCCGCCGCCGTCGAGGGGCTGCTCGGCGACGACGCCCGGGCCGCCGCCATCCTCGGCGCCGTGGTCAACCCCGGGGTGCTCCAGCGCAGCGCCGCCGCGGCCGGCGGCGAGCTGGGCGAACTCGCCCTCGCGCCAAGGGTGGTGTCCTCGCCGGAGTTCCCCGGCGCGACCATCCGCACGCCCGCCCTGGTGAAGGCCGACGCCGGCAAGCCGGACGACCTCTCGCGCTTCCTGACCGAATGCTTCGGCCCGGTCGCCTTCGCGGTCGCCGTGGAATCCACCACCGCCGCCGTCGAACTGCTGCACCGCACCACGGTCGAGCACGGCGCGATGACCGCCGGCGCGTACACCACCGACCCCGAGGTCGAGACCGCCCTGATCGACGCCTGCCTGGACGCCGGCGTCTCGCTCTCGCTCAACCTCACCGGCGGCGTGTACGTCAACCAGACCGCGGCCTTCTCCGACCTGCACGGCACCGGCGCCAACCCGGCCGCCAACTCGGCGTACTGCGACGCCGCGTTCGTCGCCAACCGGTTCCGCACCGTCGAGATCCGCAAGTAGTCACGACCGGCGCGAAGCGGGCCCGGAGGCCGTCCACCACGACGGCGTCCGGGCCCGCTCCTATCCCTGCCCCAGGGGGAGTGGACAGGGAGTCAGGAGCTCCGGCGCGGATCGAACACCCACGCCCGCAGCAGGGTGGCCGCGGCGTTCGCCGCCACCAGCACGCCCAGCTCAACGCCGCGCCCGGCGCGCGGGGAGAGCGCGTGCAGCACCGACACCGCCCGGTGGTCAGCGCCAGGCAACGAGTGCTGCTCGGTGTGCACGGGCACCACGATCTCCACCAGCCGCGTCCGGACCACCGCGCCGGCCGGAGCCGGGGCGGCGCGGAGCGTGGGAGGCATCGCGGGCTGAGTCGTGGGAAGGAGGTTCACAGCCCCGGATGGGGCCGCGATGATGGCAGTCTGAAAGCGCTCTGAGAACCCGAAAGCCGTGGGACTCCGGTCCGTTGACCACCGGCACACGAGGGATGACGACGGGAGAGACGGGATGTCCGAGACGGAGTTCACCACCGATGTACTGGTGGTCGGGGCCGGCCCGACCGGCCTGCTGCTGGCCGGCGACCTGGCCGCGGCCGGACTGCGGGTGACCGTGGTCGACAAGCGGGCCGAGGAGTCCAGCCTGACCAGGGCGTTCGCGGTGCACGCCCGCACCCTGGAGCTGCTGGACTCCCGCGGCCTGGCCGACGAACTGATCGCCACCGGCCGCACCCTGCCCTCGCTGCAGGCCTTCGGCGGGGTCCGGATGGACTTCTCCGGCCTGCCCACCCGGTTCCCGTTCGCCCTGGTCACCCCGCAGTCCAACACCGAGCGGGTGCTGCGCGAACGGGCCGTCAAGGCGGGTGCGGAGCTGCGCCGCGGCGCCGAACTGACCGGCCTTCGGCAGGACGCGCTGGGCGTCACGCTGACCGTCCGCACCGCCGAGGGCGAGCAGCGGCTCCGTTCCCGCTACGCGGTCGGCGCGGACGGCGTGCACTCGGCGGTCCGCGACCTGCTGGGCATCCCGTACCCCGGCGAGTCGGTGGTGCGCTCGGTGATGCTGGCCGACGTCCGGCTGGAGCACGAGCCCGAGGAGCCGCTGACGGTCGGCGCCGGCGAGCGCGGCTTCGTCCTCCTGGCCTCGTACGGCGACGGCTGGCACCGGGTGATCGGCTGGGACCGCGACCACCAGGTGCCCGATTCCGAACCGGTGGTGGCCGCCGAACTCGCCGATCTGCTGCGCGAGGTGACGGGTCGTGACCTCGGCATGTCCGAGCCCCGCTGGACCTCCCGCTTCCACAGCGACGAACGCCAGGCCACCAGTTACCGCTCCGGCCGGGTGTTCCTGGCGGGGGACGCCGCGCACTGCCACTCCCCGGCCGGCGGCCAGGGCATGAACACCGGCCTGCAGGACGCCGCCAACCTGAGCTGGAAGCTGATCGCCGCCGTCCGCGGCTGGGCCGCCGACGCCCTGCTGGACACCTACCAGACCGAGCGGCACCCGGTCGGCCGGGCGGTGCTGCGCAGCTCCGGCACCCTGGTGCGGCTCGCGCTCGGCCGGCACGCCCCCACCCGGGCGCTGCGCTCGGCCCTCGGCGCGGCCGCCGGGCACCTGGGCCCGCTGGCCGAGCTGGGCGCCAAGCAGATCTCCGGCATCGGCTACAGCTACCCCGCCGAGAAGGGCTCCCACCCGCTGGCCGGCCGCCGCGTCCCGGACCTGCGCCTGGCGGTGGACGTGCCCGGCGGCCCGTCCCGGCTGCACGAGGCGCTGCGCGCCGGGAAGGCCGTGCTGATCAGCAACGACGAGCTGTCGGTGGCGGACTCCTGGGCCGACCGGGTGGTCACCGCCGCCCCCGCCGACCCGCACGGCAAGCTGCGCGACACCGTGCTGCTGGTCCGCCCGGACGGCTACGCGGCCTGGGCCTGTATCGACCCGACCAGGGGCGAGCTGCGGGCCGCGCTCAGCCAGTGGCTGGGCCGTCCCTGATATTCACTGAATTCACCGGTCGGCACACTGTTCATTCACTGAAGCCTTCTCCGGTTCCACAGTTGACTGTTTTTTAGTTGGTGGTTACTCAGGCATGGGCCAATTCCTGAGAGTTCTCTGAGAGATTCTGGCGAGCGTTTTCGAAAACCGGAACGCCCCCAGATTTCCGGAGGAACCCGTGCGACCCCGCTCGCTGGCCCTTGCCGCAGCCCTGGCTGTCCTGCCTCTCACCGCCGTCTCGCTGGGCGTCGGTACCGCCCAGGCGGCGCCGACGCCCAACGCCAGTGCCCGGGTGGCACTGCCGCAGACCGTCACGCCGGCGGTGGCGCGCTCCCACAAGCAGGGGGACGTACCGGCCGACCGGAAGATATCCGTGGCGGTCTCCCTGAAGCTGCGCAACACCGCCGAACTCGACCGTTTCCTTTCGGCGGTCGCGACTCCCGGCACCGCTGAATTCGGGCACTATCTGACGCCCGCGCAGTTCAACGAGCGTTTCGGCCCGACCCAGGCCGACGTGGACCAGGTGCGCGCGTTCCTGGCCGCGCAGGGCCTGAAGGTCGACTCGGTGAGCGCGAACCGCCAGGTGGTGAACGCCACCGGCCCGGCTTCCGCGGTCGCCGCCGCGTTCGGCACCCACGAGTCGACCTACAACGACCCGCAGCAGGGCAACCGGAGCTTCTTCGCCAACGACGACGCGGCCTCGGTGCCGGCCGCGCTGGCCGGCGTGGTCGAGGGCGTCAGCGGCCTCAACGACCACACCGTGCGCACCTCCCGGGTCGCCAAGCCCGAGGCGGCCACCCCGCACGCCACCCCCAGCGGCTTCGGCCCGTCCGGCTACGACGGCGCCTACCGCCTCGACCAGCTGGGCGCGGACGGCACCGGCAGCACCGTGGCGCTCTGGGAGTTCGACGGGTACAAGTCCTCCAACCTGACCACCTACGACAGCCAGTTCGGCCTGTCGGGCCCGGCGGTCAGCACCGTGTCGGTGGACGGCGCGAACTACGACGCGGCCCCCGGCGGCGGCCAGGGCGAGGTCGAGCTGGACTCGGAGATCGTCCGCGGTGTCGCCCCCAAGGCCACCCAGCTGATCTACGAGGCGCCCAACAGCGACCAGGGCGAGATCGACATGGCCGCGAAGATCGTCTCGGACAACCGGGCCTCGGTCATCTCCATCTCCTGGGGCTCCTGCGAGCCGGACACCACCGCCTCCTCGATGACGGCGGTGAACAACTCCTTCAAGCAGGCCGCCGCCCAGGGCATTTCGATCTTCTCGGCCTCCGGCGACGACGGCTCCCGGGACTGCACCCGCTCCACCTCGGGCTCCACCGTGAAGGCCGTGGACTTCCCCGCCTCCAGCCCGTACAACACCGGCGTCGGCGGCACCAACCTGAAGGTCTCCGGCACCACTTACAGCTCGGAGAGCGCCTGGAGCACCGCCGGCGGCGGCGTCTCCACCCAGTTCGCCAAGCCGGCCTGGCAGACCGGCACCAACGTCACCGGCACCATGCGCACCGTGCCCGACATCGCCTCCAACGCCGACCCGGCCAGCGGCTTCGCGATCTACACCCAGGGCAGCAGCAGCCCCGGCTGGCAGGTCTACGGCGGCACCTCCGCGGCCGCCCCGCTGTGGTCCGGCTTCGCCGCGCTGTACAACCAGAAGGCCAAGGCCGCCGCCAAGCCCGCCCTGGGCGAGGTCAACCCGAAGCTGTACCCGGTCGCCAACAGCAGCTCCTACGGCACCGCCCTGCACGACGTGACCAGCGGCTCGAACCAGGACTTCGCCACCAAGGCCGGCTACGACCAGGTCACCGGCTGGGGCACCCCGATCGCCGACGGCCTGGCGAACGCCCTGCTCGGCACCGGCGGCACCACCCCGCCGCCCACCGGCGGCTGCACCGCCGCGCAGCTGCTCGGCAACCCCGGCTTCGAGACCGGCACCGCCGCCCCGTGGACCACCACCACCGGCGTGCTCGACAACTCCACCTCGCAGGCCGCGCACAGCGGTTCCTGGAAGGCCTGGATGAACGGCTACGGCTCGGCCCACACCGACACCGTCTCCCAGACGGTGGCGATCCCGGCCGGCTGCAAGGCCACCTTCAGCTTCTGGCTGCACGTCGACACGGCCGAGACCGGCACCACCGCCTACGACAAGCTCACCCTGTCGGTCAACGGCACCTCGGTGGCCACGTACTCCAACCTCGACAGGAGCACCGGGTACGTCCAGAAGACCGTCGACCTGTCCGCCTACGCCGGACAGACCGTCACCCTGAAGTTCAACGGCGTCGAGGACGCCTCGCTGCAGACCAGCTTCGTCATCGACGACACCGCGCTGAACATCTCCTGACACCTGCTCACCAGGGGTGCCGGGAGGGCCTTTCACCGGCCCTTCCGGCGCCTGTGTGTCAGGAGTGTTTCCTGTTCGGTCCGCCTGCGAAATACTTGTCGTGACCACTGTCATATGTCCTGATTGATGACGTAGCCTCTCAACCCTGCATAGGGTTCCCCCACACTCGGCGGCGCACCTCCGACGCATCGCGGAGCCGGGGCGAACCCACCGAACCCGCCGGGTGGGGAAGGTGTCGCATGGGCCCACAGCAACCACAGCACGCCGGCCGGCTCCGCCTGGTCGGCCAGCGCGAACACGGCGGTGACCGGCCACCGGCCGGCCCCGCCGCGCCGGCCGGCCCGTCGGCCGCCGTCCGCAGCAGCAGCACCGCCCCCGTACCCACCTCCGCGCAGAGCGCCGCCCCCGCACCGGCCACTGCCGCCGTACCCGCCGCCACCCCCGTCGCCGCGCAGGGCGGCTTCGCCGAAGTCCTCAACGCCGCCATCGAACACAGCGGGCTCAGCCTCGACCGGATCCGCGCCGCGCTCGCCAAACAGGGCGTCAGGGTCAGTGTCACCACGCTCAGTTACTGGCGTCGCGGCCGCAGCCAGCCCGAGCGGGCCACCTCGCTGCGCGCCGTCCACCTGCTGGAAGAACTCCTCGGCCTGCGCCACACCGCGCTCACCGCGCTGCTCGGCCCGCCCCGCCCGCGCGGCCGCTGGGTCGCCCAGGGCCCGGCCCCCGACGGCCTGCGGGTCGAACAGGTCTGGCCCGGCCAGACCGAGCTCGGCGAGGTGTTCGCCGAGCTCGACGCCCCGCCGGCCGGCCAGCTGGAGCGGCAGTCCATCCACGACGCCTACTACGTCGACGCCTCCCGCCGCGGCCACCTGCTGCGGATGCGTCAGGTGGTCCGCGCCACCGTGGACGGCGTCACCCGGCACGTCGTGGTCCACAAGGCCGACGAGGGCACCGACACCTGCCCCGAGATCACCAACGTGCGGCACGCCCGCCTCGGCCGGATCCGCCGCCGCCCGCTCAGCGGGCTGCTGGTCGCCGAACTCCTCCTCGACCGGCCGCTCGCCCTCGGCGACTCCACCATCCTCGAATACGAGGTGCGGATCCCCGACTCCGGCCCCACCACCGACTACGGGCGGTACTTCGCCGCCCCCGTCCGCGAATACGTCCTGCAGGTCCACTTCGACCCCGCCGCCGTCCCCGTCCAGTGCGAACGCTTCGACCGCACCCCGGGCGCCGAGACCGACCGCCACCGCGAACCCCTCTGGATCGGCGCCTCCGCCAGCGCCCACGTCCTCACCTCCGACCAGCAACCCGGCCAGGTGGGCATCCGCTGGCAGTGGGAGTAGCCGCTCCAACCGCCCGCCCGCACCGCGCCGCAGCACCGCCCGCCGTTCACCCGTTCCGCCCAGTCCGACCGCCCATCAGGTGGTCCGTGCCGCTGCCTCCGTGAAAGGTGAGTCCCACTCACCGCGTCACCGAGGGAAGGCAGGTCCCACCGTGCTGATGGAGTTCGACGAGGTCGAGCCGGACGAGTCCTGTGTCTGCGGAGACTGCGCCGCCCACCGCCGGGCCCGGCGGCCCGCCGTCCGGTCGGGCCACGGCGCCACCACCCGGGCCCGTGGCGCACGGCGGGCGGCGGTGCTGCTGGCCGCCGTCGGCAGCGTGCTGGGCGGCGGGGTGGTGGCCTCGACGGCCGCCGCCGTGCCGCGCACCGACAGCGGCCCGCAGACCGCGGCCACGCCGCAGGGCGGGGTGGCGGGCCTGTTCGGCGGACCGCTGACGGACCGCCTGGCGGTGGCCGCGCAGCCGGCCACCACCAGGGCGGAGATCATGCGGCGGGCGCAGTCCTGGGTGGATCAGAAGGTGCCGTACAGCATGTCCTCGTACTGGTCGGACGGTTACCGCCAGGACTGCTCCGGTTTCATATCCATGGCCTGGGGCCTGGGCAGCAGTCAGACCACCTGGACACTGCCGGACTTCGCCGACCCGATCTCCAAGGACGCCCTCCAGCCGGGCGACGTACTGATCCGCAACAACCCGGACGACCCGCAGGGCGGCTCGCACGCGGTGCTGTTCGGCGGCTGGCTGGACGCGGCGCACACCACGTACACGGCGCTGGAGCAGACCCGTCCGGCCACCACGGTGCGCGGCACCCCGTACGCGTACTGGAACAACTCGGACGGCTACCTGCCGTACCGGTACAAGGGGTTGAGCCAGCCGATGCCGACACCGGACGGGGACGCGTTCCCGGGCGCGGACGCGTTCGGGCCGGGGAAGGTGAACGACTCCATAGCCCGGCTGGGGCGGATGCTGGTGGAGCGCGGCGGCGGGCGGTTCTACCGGGAGGGGCCGAGCCCGGAGTGGGGCGAGGCGGACCGGAGGGCCACCGAGGCTTTCCAGCTGGCGCAGGGCTGGCGGGGCGCGGAGGCGGACGGCTACCCGGGCAAGGACACCTGGGACTTCCTGGTCCACCACAAGGGCAAGGACATTCCGCCCGCCCAGGGCGTCCCGTCGCCCCCGCCGCCTCCGGCGCAGGGCCCGCCGCCGTTCCCCGGGGCGGACACCTTCAGGCCGGGGCGGGTGAACGACCACGTGACGCAGCTGGGCCGGCAGCTGGTGAAGAAGGGCTTCGGCGGCTCCTACCGGCAGGGCCCGGGCCCCGCCTGGGGCGAGGCGGACCGCCGGGCCGTGCAGGCGTTCCAGTCGGCGCAGGGCTGGCGGGGCGCCGAGGCGGACGGCTACCCGGGCCCGCACACCTGGAAGCTGCTGTTCTCCTGACCTCAGGCCGTCCCGGCGGCGGCGTGCTCCCGCACCCAGGCGTGCATGGCGATCGCCGCGGCCGCCCCGGCGTTGATGGAGCGGGTGGAGCCGAACTGGGCGATCGAGCAGACCGCCGCCGAGTGCTCCCACGCCTCGGCGGTCAGCCCGGGGCCTTCCTGGCCGAACAGCAGCACGCAGCGCTCGGGCAGCGGGTAGGTCTCCAGTGGCACCGCGCCGGGCAGGTTGTCGATGCCGATGATCGGCAGTCCCCGCTCGGCGGCGTAGGCGGCCAGCGAGGCCACCGAGTCGTGGTGCCGGACGTGCTGGTAGCGGTCGGTGACCATGGCCCCGCGCCGGTTCCAGCGCCGCCGGCCGACGATGTGCACCTCGCCCGCCAGGAAGGCGTTGGCGGTGCGCACCACGGAGCCGATGTTGAAGTCGTGCTGCCAGTTCTCGACGGCCACGTGGAAGCCGTGCCGCCGGGTGTCCAGGTCGGCGACGATCGCCTCGTGCCGCCAGTACCGGTACTGGTCGGTGACGTTGCGGCGGTCGCCGGCGGCGAGCAGTTCGGGGTCGAGGCGGGGGTCGTCGGGCCACGGTTCGGGGTGCGGGCCGACGCCGATCTCGCGGTCGTCGGCGAGGTGTCCGTCGTCGTACTGCTCGCCCAGCTGGGGCACCGAGGTGTCGCTCACGCCCTCGAGGGTACGGGCTGCCCGCGGGCGGGCTGCGGGCGCGCCCGCACCGAGCGCTCCAGCTCGGTGAGCGCCTGCATGACCAGCCGGACCCCGGCCCGGGTGACGTCGGTCCCCTCGTCGCGGGGGAGCTGGGCCAGCAGGTAGTCCCAGGTGCGGTGGGCCTCGCGCAGCTGGGCGAAGTCGACGTTCTGGCCGAGCAGCACGGCGGCGGCGGCGATCGCGGTGGCGTCCCGCAGCTCCTCGCCGAACGCGCCGGCGCCGGGCAGCGGCGGGGCGTTCTCGGCCGGCAGGTGGGCCTCCAGCAGGACGATGGAGCGGTCCAGCATGCCGACCGCCGAACGGGCCCGGTCGAACTGTTTGCGGCTCAGTTCCGGGGTCCGCGCGAAGTGCCGCACCGGTTCCACCTCGGCCCGGTCCAGCGCGGCCAGCATCTCGCTGCGGGCCTCCCGGACGTCCAGCAGCGCCGGCCGCACGTCCCGCTCGGCGTGCCCGCCCGCCGGGTCGCCGTACGCGCTGAACACGGCGGCCGCGTACCGCCCGGCGGCGGCCAGCCACTCGGCCAGGCGCTCCGGCAGCCGGGCGGTCTGCCAGGTCGGGAACAGCGCGTACGCGCCGAGCGCGACCGCGCCGCCGAGCAGCGTCATCGCCACCCGGTCGACGGCCAGCTGCACCGGCTCGCCGGGCTGCAGGCCGAGCAGGAACACCACGTACGAGGAGATCGCGGCCGTCAGCAGCGCGTACCCGGTGCTCAGCATCATGTAGGAGAGCCCCATCGCGATCACGGCGAGTGTGGCCAGCACCCAGTCATTGGGGTGGAACACCTGCACCACGATGGTGGACACCAGCACGCCGGCGGCGGTGCCGGCGATCCGGGCGACGCCGCGGCTGAAGGTCTGCGCGAAGTCTGGGCGCATCACCATGGCGGAGGCCATCGGCGCCCAGTAGCCGTGCTCGATGCCCAGCAGCCGGGCCGCCAGGTAGGAGGCGGTGACCACGGCGGACATCCGCATCGCGTGGTGGAGGATCACCGAGTGCTTGTGCAGCTGCCGGCCGACGGTGGCCAGCGCGCCGGGCACCACCTCGATCAGCGAGGGGCGGCGCAGGCCGGCGCGGCCGGGGCTGGAGACGGTGGCGCGGTCCTGCCGGTCGAGGCGGTCGGCGGCCCGGCCGAGCAGGCTGGACAGCCGGCGGGCCGAGCGGCGGGCGCCGCCGCGCAGCAGGTCCTCGCCGGTGCCGGGGCGGGCCAGCGCCAGGCCGGGGGTGTCCACGGGCATGCGCACCGGGTCGCCGGTGCGGATCGCCCGGGCCAGCGCGTCCAGCACCTCGGCGGCGGCGGCCAGCACCTCGCGGGCCCGGTCCCGCTCGGGGCCCTGTTCGGCGGCGCCCACCCGCGGGTCGGCGAGCGCGGCCAGTGCGGGGCGGATCCGTTCCGCGATGGTGCGCAGGCCGCGCAGTTCGGCCGGGCGGCGGCGGGCCTGCCGGGGGGACAGCCGGGCCGCCTGCCGGGCGACCATGAACGGCTCCGGGTCGACGTGCGCGACCGGGTCCTGCCGCAGGCTCCGGGCGTAGTCGCCGAGCCCGGCGTAGATGTCGGCGAGCGCGTCGCGCTGCCTGCGCCAGCTGTCGATCGGCCACAGCGTGACCACCAGCGCCTGCACGGCGCCGCCGACCGAGCAGAGCAGGGCGTGGCCGAGCGCGGCGGACACCGACACCGGCAGCTGGACCACCACCAGCATCACGGACAGCGTGTTGGCGGCCACCACACCGGCGGTCGGGCTGACCGCCCAGGCCATGCCCGCGCCGAACGCCCACAGCGCCAGCAGCACCGGGAACGCGCCGGAAATGCCGGCCGCGACGTACCCGAGGAAGGTCGACATGCCCAGCCCGGCGCCCGTCACCAGGGCCAGCGAGGCGCGCGGCCGGAAGGAGCGCTGGAAGGTCGCGACGCCGGCGGTGAACGCGCCCATCGCAGCGGAGGCGGCGTGCGTGGGCCCGTAGATCGCCATGGTCGGGAAGATCACCAGCGCGGCGGCGACCGCGGCGCGCAGCGAGCGGCGCGGGTTGGTGAGCGAGAAGTCCACGGTCAGGCCGGTCCGCGCGGTGTCGCGCAGCGCCTTGAACCAGGACATAACGGGAGCTTAGCGACTTTTCCGCCACCGGCCCGTCAGTACGTGCTCCACTGCCAGCAGCGCCCCGGTGGGCCAGAACACGGCGTCGGCGGCGAGCATCGCCAGCGAGAAGAACGGCAGTCCCAGCACCACCGCGATCGCCAGGTGCTCGGCGCCCATCAGCACCAGCAGCACGTTCTTCAGCCGCCGGCTCGCCAGCGCGAACGGGAAGCCCACCTGCGCCAGCACCGTGCCGTAGGTCAGCAGGAAGGTCACCAGCAGGCTGCCGCCGAGCAGCGCCGACAGGCCCGGCCAGGGCGTGAACCAGCCCAGGTGCAGCGGGTAGTGGACGGCGGTGCCGTCCTGCCAGCGGGCGCCCTGCACCTTGTACCAGCCGGCCGTGGCGTACACCAGCACCACCTGCGCGGCGATCACCAGCATCGCGCAGTTGTGCAGCATCGCCGCCAGCGCGTCGGCCAGTGCCCGCGGCTCGCTCCAGGCCGCCCGGTCGGGGGCCGGGCGGCGGGCCCGGCGGCGGGCGTCCAGCGACCAGACGGTGCCGCAGCGGGTGAACACCAGGTAGATCGCCAGCAGGTGGACCAGGTTGTCGCCGCCGTCGCCGACCAGCACGTTGCGGTTCTGCAGCGACAGCACCGTCAGCGCGAACGCCGCCGCACTCGCCCGGGTCCGCCAGCCGAGCGCGAGGGCCGCCGCCGAAGCCAGCGCCAGCAGGTACACGGCCTCGAACCACCAGCGGCCGCCGCTCCAGGAGAGCACCGTGAAGGCGTGGGTGTCGGCGAGCAGCCGTTCGTTCAGCTCCGCCGACCAGGGCGAGCGGTCCCCGTACAGCAGCCGCCGGTTCGGCCACTCGCGCAGCAGGTAGGCGCCCCAGGTGCCGGCCACCCCGATCCGCACCGCCGCCGCCTGGTACGGGGCGAGGGTGGTCAGCAGGCGCGGCAGCGCCGCCCGGATCGCGCCGGAACTCACGCCAGGCCCCGCCAGTCCTCGGCCCGCACCGGCCACCAGGGCAGTTCGCGGGAGTGCACGGAGGTGTCGACCTGCTCCTCGCTCCAGGCCGGCGGGGCGATGGCCGCCGTGTCCACCCGCAGCTGCACCTGCAGCACCCGCTCCCCGCCGGGGCCGATCCGCTGCAGGGCTATCCGCTTCAGGTACTGCTCGGCGAGCCGGCCGCGCGAGCCGGCGGCGGCCGGGCCGTCGCCGTCGGGGTGGGTGGTGACGTAGAAGTCCCAGGCGCGGCGCAGCAGGTTCTGGTCGAGGTGGCTGGGCGCCGGGTCGTGCCGGATCGCCGCGAGGTCCCCGGCGGTCAGCGAGTGCCAGTCGAGGGTGGTGATCCGGCCGTCGTCGGCGATGGTCTGCACCCGGGCCGCCACGGTGACCTCGCGCTGCAGCGGGTCGGGCGCGAACAACTGCCAGTTCTGCTCGAACTCCGGGTACACCACGGCGTCCAGCTGCGCCCGGTACTCCCGGGACACCGAGTTCTCCGGCGCCACCTGCAGGAACAGCACGCCGAGGAACGCCAGGGTGCCGGCCCCCAGCCCCGCCCCGGCGAACGCCAGCACCGCCCGGGCGGGCTTGGACCAGACGCGCACGGCGGCCATCCTGCCGCACCGCGCACGCGTTCGAACAGGGGCGGGAGGGACGCCGGTTGCCGGACGAAGGCCTACAGGACGAAGGCGCCCTGGCCGTCGCTGCTCACCATCGGGCGGCCCGCGGCTTTCCAGGCGAACATGCCGCCGTCCACGTTCACCGCGTCCCGGCCGCCCGCGACCAGGTACTGCACCACCTGCGCGGAGCGGCCGCCGACCCGGCACAGCACGTACAGCCGGCCCTCGGGCAGCTCGTCGAGGCGGGCCACCACCTGGCCGATCGGGATGTGCAGCGCACCGTCCACGTGGCCGGCGTCCCACTCGTCCTGCTCGCGGACGTCGAGCAGCAGGGCGTCGGCGGGCACCGAGGCGACGTCGGTGGTGGGCAGCTGAGCGAACATCGGGGCGGTCTCCTGGGGTCGGGACGGGTCGTTCGAGCCATTGTCGGGCAGCAGGGCGGCCAGCCTGGCCTGCCGGTCGGCGGCGGTGGCCAGCAGCTGTTCGGCGAGGTCCTCCAGCAGGCGCTCCGGCTCGTCCGGGCGCAGCAGCAGCAGTTCGCCCATCGGGGTGCGCTCCAGCCGGACCCGCTCGGTGGCCAGCGCGGTGATCCGGCCGGTCAGCCACTCCAGGCGCTGGCGCAGCCAGGCCAGCCGGTCGGGGGAGTCGGCGGCGGGCGCGGAGTCCGGGTCGGCGGACCACTCCTCGGCGAGCCGTTCCAGCCCTTCGGTGTCGGCCAGCGCGTACGCCTCGTTGACCCGGGCGATGAACGCCGAGCGGCGCTGCTGCTCGGCCGGGTCGGTGGACAGGTCGGGGTGGGCCCGGCGGGCCAGTTCGCGGTAGATCCGTTGGGCGTCCTTGTCGGGCCGCACCCGGCGGGCCTCCGGCTCGCCCTCGCGCGGGCCGCGTTCCTCGGCGGGCTCGACCCGCTCCCGGGCCTCGCGGGCCCGCCGCAGGTCCTCCGGGTCGCCGCTGAGCGCCGCCACCGACTCGGCGATCAGCGCGTCCAGCTCGTCCAGCTCGGCGTACAGCGGGCCGAGCAACTGATGGTGGGCGAGGGCGAAGTTGTCGATCTCCACCTTCAGGGTGGCCACGTCGACGTCCAGGGTCAGCCAGGCCAGCTCGGCCGCCGCGACCCGCTCCTCCAGCTCCTGCCGCTCCGGGTCCGCCCACACCTCGACGCTCGGTACGCTCACCCGGGCCACCCTACCGGGGCGCCACACCGCCCGACCGGGTGAGTGTGGAGCACGCCGGGGGCGCGCCGTCAACGACACGCAACTGATACGGACGAATCTGCCCGATTAACTACCTCCCATTGGCATCTCCGTGCTTCATTGGAGGACGCGTGCAAGGACGCGCGCACCGGCCAGGAGGAGCAGCAAGAACACAAAGGGGCAGACCGATATCCATGGTGGACCAGCCCATTTCCGCACCCGACCGGGCGGACCTCCCGGTCGGCCGCCCCGCCGGGGTGGTGGCGCTGCTTCGGGTGGCCGCCGTGCTGATCGACCCGGACGGCCGGATCGCCGTGTGGAACCGCACGGCGGAGGAGCTCTTCGGCCACCGCGCCACCGTCGCCGCCGGCCGCACCGCCAGCGGTCTGCTGCCCGCCGTCTGCCCCCGCCACGACCCCGGTTCCCCCGCGCACCGCTGCGACGCCTTCGACACCCTCGACGACCTCGCCACGGCCGACCCGTGGGCCGGCGCGATGACGGTGCACGACCGCGAGGAACGGCCGCGTGACGTCCTGTGGTGGGCCTACCCGCTGGTCGAACCGGCCGGCCGCTCGCTGCTCGTCCTGGCCGCCGACGCCCGCCCGCTGCGCGCCGCCGGCCCCCGGATCGCCCTCGGCGAGCGCCTCGTCCCGTACGCCGCGGCACCCGCCGCGGCCCGCCCGCAGCAGGTCGAGGCCGCCTTCGCCCCGCCCGCCGGGCAGGCCCCGGAGTCACTGGCCGCGCTGCTGCCCTCCTGCTCCCCGGAACGCCGCGGCCGGCTACTGGCCGCCCAGGCCGCCTCCGGCCCGCCCGCGCTGCGGGTGGACGGGGCGACGCTGCTGCCGGTGGTGCCCTACCAGTCCTCGCCGGGCGGGCCGGCCGGCACCGCCCGGGTCGCGGCCGGCCTCGGCCGCCGCTACCCCACCCCGCAGCAGCGAACCGCCCAGCAGCGCGAGCGCGCCGCCCGCCGCCCCGCGGAGCCGCTGCGCACGGGTGTCAGGGCCCCGCTCGGGGTACGGATACAGGCTGCCGGGCCCGCCTCCGCCACTTCCCCGGAGGACGCGCGGGTGACCGGCAGCACCGTCCCTGGCCCACGCGAAGCCGCCGCCCACGGCCCGACCCCGGGAGGCCCCGCCATCGACCCCGCCCCGCCCGCACCGGCCCCCACCCTGCCCGGCCCCGCCAGGGCCTCCGAGGGCGTCGAGGTGGTCCGCGGCCTGCCCGACGACGGCGACCTCGCGCTGCTGGCCTCGGTCGGCAGCCAGGTCGGCACCACCCTCGACCTGGACACCACCGCCCGCGAACTGTGCCAGGTGCTGGTCCCCCGGGTCGCCGACTTCGCCTGTGTGGACCTGCTCGACGGGCTGCTCTCGGACGGCGAACTGCCCGCCGACCCGCCCGACGACCGCACCGTGCTGCGCCGCGTCGCCCGCGCCTTCAACGCCGCCTCGCCGCGCTGGAACCACGTCCTGGACGAGGGCTCGCTGCGGACCATGCCGCGCTCCACCCCGCCGGGCCTGGCCCTGCAGGAGAACCAGCCGGTGCTGGTGCCGCTGATCTCCGCGGACGTCGCGGTCGACTACGCGGCCTCGCTGGGCGGCCCCGAACTGGAGCCGACCGTGGTCGGCCGCTCCATGCTGGTGCTGCCGCTGTCCGCCCGCGGCGCGGTGCTCGGCATCCTCAAGCTGCTGCGGCTGTCCGACCGGGCGCCGTTCACCCGCGCCGACGCCGACACTCTCAAGGAGATCGCCGCCCGCGCCGCGCTGTCGCTGGACAACGCCCGGCTGCACCGCGCCGAGTCCAAGGTCGCCACCACCCTGCAGCGCTCGATGATCCCCACCCGCCCGCCGAAGATCCCCGGCGTGCAGATCGCCCACCGCTACATGCCGGGCGACCGCAAGGCCGAGGTCGGCGGCGACTGGTTCGACGCCATCCAGCTGCCCGGCAGCCGGGTCGCCCTGGTGGTCGGCGACGTGATGGGCCACGGCCTGCACTCGGCCGCCGCGATGGGCCGCTTCCGCACCGCCATGCAGACCCTCGCCGCCCTCGACCTGCCACCGGGCCAGCTGCTGCGCCACCTCGACAACCTGGCCCACAAGCTCGGCGACGACCATCTCGCGACCTGCCTGTACGCCGTCTACGACCCGATCAACCGCACCTGCGAACTCGCCTCCGCCGGCCACGTCCCACCGGTCCTGGTCCACCCCGACGGCCGCGGCGAACTGCTCGACCTGCCCTCGGGCGCGCCGATCGGCGTCGGCGGGGTGCCCTTCGTCGCCACCAGGATCGACGTCTCGGACGGTTCGATGCTGGTGCTGTGCACCGACGGCCTGGTCGAGGTCCGCGGCGGCGACATAGGAGAGGGCCTGGCCGCGCTGTGCGGCAACCTGATCGACCCCAAGCAGACCCCCGACGAGGCCTGCGACACGGTGCTGAACACCCTGCACTCCGACGACCGGCAGGACGACATCGCGCTGCTGGTGGCCCGTTTCGACGGTGTCCCGCCGACCGAGGTCGCCACCTGGCAGCTGGGTGTCACCGAGGCGGAGGTCGCCCGGGCCCGCCGCCTGGTGCGCGACCAGCTCGCCGCCTGGCAGCTGACGGCGCTGTCCGAGACCGTCGAGCTGCTGGTCTCCGAGCTGGTCACCAACGCGGTCCGGGTGGCCCGCTCCGAGGTGCAGCTCCAGCTGATCCGGGTCGACAAACTGCTGGTCGAGGTCAGCGACGACAACCACAACCTGCCGTCGCTGGAGCCCGCCGACTCGCTCTCCGAGCACGGCCGCGGCCTGAACCTGGTCAGCAAGCTGTCCGAGAAGTGGGGCACCGCCCGCAAGGCGGTCGGCAAGGTCGTCTACTTCGAGATGCCGCTGCCGCGTGGCTGAGCACCTCCCGGGGTCAGGGCGTGACCGCCCTGGCCCCGCCCTGCGCCGCCACCGAGGCGGCCGCGCCGACCCCGGACAGCACCCGCGGCCAGTAGTCGCCGAACACCTCGACCCACACCGCGATCAGCACCGCCGTGCTGATCGCCACCAGGTGCTCCAGACCCGCCAGGTTCGGCAGCAGCACGGCCTCCACCACCATCGCCGTCACCACGGCGCCGCCCGTCCACCAGGCCCGGCAGCGGAACGCCACCACCACGGCCAGCGCCACCACCGCCGCCGAAGGGCCGGTGTCGCGCACATGCGCCACCCAGCGCGGGAACCCGAACAGGTGGTGCGGGCCGAGCGCCACCGCGATCCGGGCGAACAGCGTCCCCGCCAGGGTGCAGGCGTACGCCACCACCAGGGTCAGCCGCCGCCCCAGCACGATCTCCGCCACACCGAACACCAGGAACACCTGCGCCAGCGCCCCCCACACCGGGAGGTCCAGGGCCGGCACGTACAGCGACAGCGGGGTGCGCAGCAGCGACACGTCGAGCGGCAGCGCCGCCTTCACCACCCCGATGTCCGCGACGAACCGGGCCCCGCCCGGCAGGTGCTGGACGATCGAGAACAGCAGCACCAGCGCGGTCGCCGCACTGGCCAGCGGCACCGCGGCGAATTTCCGCCGCAGCACCCGCTCCTTCACGGCGCCGAACAGCGCCCCCCACTCGGCGATCGCGGCCCGGCGGAATACCGCCCCGAGCCCCGACCGCACGCCCCCCGCGTGGGTGTTCTGCTTCACGAACCGGTTCTCCCGTCCCGACGACGTGCGGACTATTCCGACGCCCGTCCTGCTTCGCTTCTCTTCTCTCTACGCCTCGTCTTCGACCCTACGCATCGGGCCGAACAACGGCATCAGCTTCGAAGCCCTCCCGTGTCATACCGGGGTCTGATATTCCCGGCCCACTCCGCCCCCCGGCGGAGGGACCACCGTCCCCGGCCCCAGCGGGCCGGGAAGCCCATGAACTCAGCCCTGCCCGGTATGCCGCCGACGGAACAGCGCCGGCATGCTCGGCACCGTGATGAAACCTTCCGCACGGGCCGAGGCGATACCGATCCGGGGAATCTCGCTGCTCTTCTCGAAGAGCAAATAACGCGGCTCCCAGATCGGCCGGTATTTCGCATTCGCCCGGTACAGCGACTCGATCTGCCACCAGCGGGAGAAGAATCCCAGCACCGCACGCCACAGCCGCAGCACCGGACCGGCACCCAACTTGGAACCGCGCTCGAAAACCGACCGGAACATGGCGAAGTTCAGCGACACCCGTTCCAGCTGGACCTCCTTGGCACGCTGCAGGAGTTCGATCACCATGAACTCCACCAGGCCGTTCTCGCTGTCCCGGTCGCGCCGCATCAGGTCCAGCGACAGGCCGTTCGCGCCCCACGGCACGAAGCTCAGCAGCGCCCGCAGCTCGCCGTCCCCGTCGAAGCACTCCAGCATCACGCAGCGCCCGTCGCCCGGGTCGCCGAGCCGGCCCAGCGCCATCGAGAAGCCGCGCTCGGTCGCGCCGTCCCGCCAGTGGTCGGCCTTCGCCACCAGCTCGGCCATCTCCGACTCGGGGATGGCCTCGTGGCGGCGGATCCGCACCGTGTACCCGGCCCGCTTGACCCGGTTGTAGGCCTGCCGGACCACCCGCATCGCCCGGCCGTCCAGCGAGAACTCGTCCAGCTCGACGATCGCCTCGTCGCCCAGCTCCAGCGCGTCCAGACCGTGCCGGGCGTAGATCACCCCGGCCTCCTCGGAGGCGCCCATCACGGCCGGCACCCAGGCGTGCTCGCGGGACTCCGCCAGCCAGGCGTCGATCGCCCCCGGCCAGGCCTCCGGGTCGCCGATCGGGTCGCCGGACGCCAGCGTCACGCCGCCGACCACCCGGTAGGCGATCGCGGCCTTCCCGCTCGGCGAGAAGACCACCGCCTTGTCCCGGCGCAGTGCGAAGTACCCCAGCGAGTCCCGCTCGCCCTGCCGGTCCAGCAGCTCGCGCAGCTTCCGCTCGTCCTCGTCGCTCTGCAGTTCCTCGCCGCGCGGCGAACGGAACGCCACCCACAGCACGAACAGGAACACCACCGCGCTGATCGCGTTGATCGCCGCGTTCACCCAGGTCGGCACCGAGACCACGTCGGCGACCTTCGACGACGGGGTCACCGTGATCATCCGGTGCACCGCATAGCTGAACCGGGTAACGAAGCCCGCCCCGCTGATGGTGTTGGTCAGCTGCACCAGCACCGAGCCGATCAGGCCGCCCAGCAGCAGGCCGCCAACCCCCACCACCACCGCCGTCCCCGGGTTCGACCGGTCGCCCTTGGAGGTGAACTCCTTGCGGGAGACCAGCAAGGCCAGCAGGAACAGGCCGGTCAGCACCACCGAGAAGTAGTTCCACGGGTGCGAGGCGAAGTGCTGGCCCCAGGCCATCAGCGCCAGGTAACCGGCGAAGGTCAGACCGGCCAGCCCCGTGTTGAAGATCCACGCCGCCCGCTTGCGGCGGCGCATCGCCACGGCCAGGAACAGCGCCAGCGCCACCGAGGCCAGACCGGCGGTCACCAGGTACGGGGTGAAGAACTGCCCCTCGTTGTGCCGCTGCACCGTGTCCTTGAACGGCACCGACAGCACCGCCAACACGTTCAGCAGCGCCACCAGCCGCAGGTACCAGACCGTCGAGGCGGCGGCCTGCCGGCGCCAGCGCTTTTGCGCCCCCGGCCCCTCGCCGCGGGCGGGGGACACGGCCGAGGCAGGCGACTTCACAGTGGACACAGCAACCATTCCAGACGATCGAACATCGGGACGCATCCGCGCGCGGCCTGCGCACTTCACCCCGATTTCCATGGTTGCCCAGCGCAGATGAGAATTGCGTGAATCCGGTAGCGGATTCCCACCCCCGCCGATCGGCGGGGGTGCCAGCCCGTACCCCCACCAGGGAGAGACATGCCGCCGACCCGGGTCCTGATCGTGGACGACGAGGTGCTGGTCCGCTCCGGGCTGGGCCTGATCGTCGGCTCCGCACCCGACCTCGAAGTGGTCGGCGGCTGCTCCGGCGCCCAGGCGGAGCAGCAGACCCGGGCGCTCACCCCGCAGGTGGTGCTGCTCGACGTCCGGATGCCCGACCTGGACGGCATCAGCGTGCTGCGCCGCCTGCGCGCCCTGCCCGACCCGCCCACCGTCGCCATGCTCACCACTTTCGACACCGACGAGTACATCGGCACCGCGCTGCGGGCCGGCGCCGCCGGGTTCCTGCTCAAGGACACCGCCCCCGAGCAGCTGGTGCACGCCGTCCGGGTGCTCGCGTCCGGCGGCAGCGTGCTCTCCCCGACCGTCGCCCGCACCGTGATCAGCGGCTACGTGGACGGCGGTGGCCCCGACCTGACCGCCACCGCCCTCACCCACCGGCTCACCGGTCGCGAACTCGACGTCCTGGCCCTGCTCGGCGAAGGCCTCTCCAACGCCGAGATAGCCGACCGGCTGTTCCTCGGCACCGGCACCGTCAAGGACCACATCAGCGCCATCCTGGCGAAGCTCGGCGCCGCCAACCGGGTCCAGGCCGCCGTCATCGCGCACCGCGCCGGGCTGGTCCGCGAACCCCGGGACGGGGAGTGACCTCCGCCGCCGCCTCCCCCTCCGACGACGCGGCCGAGGCCGACACCGACCTCCCCGCCGAAGCCGGGGCCCCGCGCCGCTGGGCCTGGCTGCGCTCCCCCCGCACCACCCTGCTGATCCCGGTGGCGGCCGCCGCGCTGGACTCCGCGCTGGTCGCCAAGGGCTCCGCACCCTGGCAGCTCGCGCTGTCCGCGCTGTCCGTCGTCGCCCTGCTCGCCCGCCGCCGCCACCCGCTGCCGGTGGCCCTGCTCACCCTGCCCGGGGCGTTCTTCAACGAGATCTGGCTGGCCCCGCTCACCGCCGTGTACGCGGTCTCCGCCGCCTACCCGAAACCGCGGATCCCGGTCACCTGCGCCATTTCCTTCGCCCTGGTCGAGTTCTTCCACTGGCCTTTCGCGCCCGAACTGCTCGCCCTCAGCCGGGACAACGCGCTGTACGCCATCCAGTCCGCGATGCTCGGCGCCGGGCCGGCCGCGCTCGGCACGCTCACCCGCACCCGCCGCGAACTCGCCGAACGCGTCACCGAACTCACCGAGGGCCGCCAGCGCGAAAGCCGGCTGATCGCCGATCGGGTGCTGGCCGCCGAACGCGCCCGGCTGGCCCGCGAAATGCACGACGTGGTCTCCCACCAGGTCAGCCTGATCTCCATCCAGGCCGGGGCGATCCAGGTCGCCAGCACCGACCCGGCCTCCCGGGACGGCGCCCGGACCATCCGCGAACTCTCCGTCCGCACCCTGGACGAACTGCGCCAGATGGTCGGCGTGCTGCGCGCCGCCGGCCTCGGCAACGGCACCCCGCTCGCCCCGCAGCCCACCCTCGCCGACCTGCCCCGGCTGATCGACGGCAGCGGCCTGCCCGTCACCCGCCGACTCGACCCCGGCCGCCGCGACTGGCCCGAAGCGGTCGAACGGGCCGCCTACCGGACCGTCCAGGAAGGCCTCACCAACATCACCAAGCACGCCCCCGGCGCCCCGGTCACCGTCCGGGTCGCCGCCCGCGGCGAGAAGCTCCACGTCGAGGTCCGCAACGGCCCGCCGGCCGACCGCCCCACCACCGTCCCGCTGCCCGGCGGCGGCCACGGCCTGATCGGCCTGCGCGAACGCGCCGCCCTGCTCGGCGGCACCTTCACCGCCGGTCCCACCCCCGACGGCGGTTTCCGTCTGCACGCCGTCCTGCCCGCCTGAAACCGCCGGGAATTCCAGCCGGGCGCACCCGGACAACAACCGGGGAAACCACAAGGGAGAACAAAAAAGCCCCGCAGATCCTGAGATCTGCGGGGCTTCGCTGTGCGCGAGGGGGGAGTTGAACCCCCACGCCCTTTCGGGCACTGGAACCTGAATCCAGCGCGTCTGCCTATTCCGCCACCCGCGCATGGGTGTTGTCTTCCGGAGCTTGTCGCTCTTTCGACTCTTCGAGAAGCTTAGCGCATCTCTCCGGGTCTTCCGTTCGGCTCCCTTGCGGGCGCCCCTTCCGACATGGAAAACATTAGCACGCTCCGAGCCCCACCTGCGAATCCATTCCCGAGGGCCCCCGGCACCGCTCCCTGCGGACCGCAACCGACGTGGGTCCGAACGGGTGAGCGGACCGCCCGGTGGGTACCCTCCGGGCGCGACCTGGCCGGGGAACCGTACGGAAGGGCCGGGCGTGGATACGATCAGTACGGAAGTACCGCTTTCCAGCCGACGAGCCGGCCCGACCGAGCCCTGAGAGGGGGTGCCCCGTGGGAGTCCTGAAAAAGTTCGAGCAGCGACTCGAAGGTCTCGTGAACGGCACCTTCGCGAAGGTGTTCAAGTCCGAGGTCCAGCCGGTGGAGATCGCCGGCGCCCTGCAGCGCGAGTGCGACAACAACGCCAGCATCTGGAACCGGGACCGCACGGTCGTCCCGAACGACTTCATCGTCGAGCTCAGCCCGCACGACCACGAGCGGCTCAGCCCTTACGCCGGCCAGCTCGGCACCGAACTGGCGGGCATGGTCCGCGAGTACGCCGAGGCTCAGCGGTACACCTTCATGGGCCCGCTCCAGGTCGCCCTGGAGAAGGCCGACGACCTGGACACCGGCCTGTACCGGGTGCGCAGCCGCACGCTGACGGCCGAGGAGCCGCAGCGGCCGCCCGCGCCGCCCGCCGCCCCGCCCGGCTACGGCCGCCCGCCGACCCCACCCGCGCCCGGCGCGCCCTGGCAGCAGGGCGCCGGAGCCCCGTACGGCGCACCGCCGCCGCCCTCCGCCCCGCCCCCGATGCCGCCCGCCCCGCCGGCCCCCGGCCACAACGTCCGGCCGTTCCCCGGCGCGGGCCACGGCGGTGCCGGCACCCGGCGCTGGGTCGAGGTGAACGGCGCCCGGCACCAGATCAGCCAGAACGCGGTCGTACTGGGCCGCTCCACCGAGGCCGACATCCGGATCGACGACCCCGGGGTGTCCCGGAAGCACGCGGAGATCCGCCCCGGCACGCCCGCGATGGTGATGGACCTCGGCTCCACCAACGGCATCGTGGTGGACGGACAGCACACCCAGCGCGCTACGCTCCGCGACGGCTCCCGGATCGTCCTGGGGTCGACCACCATCGTCTACCGACAGGTCGAAGGGTAGAAGCGGGCCGGTATGTCTGATCTGACCCTGACGGTCATGCGGCTGGGCTTCCTCGCCGTGCTCTGGCTGTTCGTCATCGTCGCGGTGCAGGTGATCCGCAGCGACCTGTTCACCACCAAGGGCGCCACGCGCTCCGGGCACCGGGCCGCCGCGCCCAGCGCCCCGGCCGCGTCCGGTGCGGGCCGCCCGCCGCAGGGGCAGCCCGCCGCGGCCCAGCAGCAGGCCCGGCAGCGCCGCGGCCAGCCCACGCACCTGGTGGTCACCCAGGGCTCGCTGGCCGGCACCACCGTCGCGCTGCACGGCCAGACCGTCACGCTGGGCCGGGCGCACGACTCCACGATCGTCCTGGACGACGACTACGCGTCCTCCCGTCACGCCAGGATCTACCCCGATCAGGCTGGGCAGTGGACCGTCGAGGATCTAGGCTCCACAAACGGCACCTATCTGGACCGACAGCGGCTGACCACGCCGACGCCGCTCCAGATCGGCGTGCCGATCCGAATCGGCAGGACCGTCATCGAGCTGCGGAAGTAGTCAGCGCATGAGGACCAGCTCCACCCGAAGGAGGGCCCGGACAGCATGAGTCTCGTGCTGCGCTTCGCCGCCGGCTCGCACAAGGGCCTGATCCGCGAGGGGAACGAGGACTCCGGCTATGCCGGGCCGCGGCTGCTCGCGGTGGCCGACGGCATGGGCGGGGCGGCGGCCGGTGAGGTCGCCTCCTCCGAGGTGCTGGGGTCGATCGTCCGGCTCGACGAGGAACACCCCGGCGCCGACCTGCTGACCCTGCTGGGCGACGCGGTGCAGACCGCCAACGACCGGCTGCGGCAGATGGTCGAGCAGGACCCGCAGCTGGAGGGCATGGGCTGCACCCTGACCGCGCTGCTGTGGGACGGCCACCGGATGGGCCAGGTGCACATCGGTGACTCCCGCGCCTACCTGCTGCGGGACGGCCGGCTCGACCAGATCACCCAGGACCACACCTGGGTGCAGCGGCTGGTCGACGAGGGCCGGATCACCGCCGAGGAGGCCGAGACCCACCCGCAGCGCTCGCTGCTGATGCGCGCCCTCGACGGCCGCGGCCAGGTCGAACCCGACCTGTCGATCCGCGAGGTCCGGGCCGGCGACCGCTACCTGATCTGCTCCGACGGCCTGTCCGGCCCGGTCAGCCACCAGACCCTGGAGGAGACGCTCGGCAGCTACTACGCGCCGCAGCAGACCGTCCAGGAGCTGATCCAGCTGGCGCTGCGCGGCGGCGGCCCGGACAACATCACCTGCATCGTCGCCGACGTGATCGACGTCGGCGCCACGGACACCCTCAGCGGGCAGGTCACACAGGCCCCCGAGGTGGTCGGCGCGGTCGCCGACACCCAGCCGCACCCGATGCACGACCCGCACCTGCTGGACACCCCCGCCGGTCGCGCGGCCGGCCTCGGCCGCGCCCCGCAGCCCCCGCAGGGCGCCTTCGGGCCCGCCGAGGGCTACCAGGGCGGCTACGACCAGCAGCCCGGCTACGGCGCCCCGGCCGGTGATTTCGGCCCCGCCGAGGGCTACCAGGGCGGCTACGACCAGCCCGGCGGCTACGGCGACCCGGCGGGCTTCCCGCCCGCCGACGGCGGCGAGTACGGCGGCCCCGACCCGTACGAGGGCGAGGCCCCGCCGAGCCGGCGCAAGAAGAAGAGCGGCCTGAAGTTCACCCTGATCGGGGTGCTGGTGCTCGCGGTGCTCGGCGGCGGCGGCTTCTTCGCCTGGCAGTGGAACCAGAACCAGTACTACGTGGGCGCCGAGAACGGCCACCTCGCCGTCTACCGCGGCCTCGACCAGAACCTGGCCGGCCTGAAGCTCAGCTCGGTCTACCAGCAGTACGGCGACGTGGAGCTGAAGTACCTGCCCGCGTTCCAGCGCGACCAGGTCGCCAAGAACATCCAGGCGAGCAGCCTCGACGACGCCCGGAAGCAGGTGGAGACGCTGCGCGCGCAGGCGGAGGTCTGCAAGAAGGTCGCCGAGTCCAAGGCCGCCCCGGCCACCGGGGACGCCACGCCGTCCGCCCCGCCGTTGACCGAGCAGGAGCAGCAGCTCGCCGTGTCCTGCTCCGGGCAGTAGGCCGCGGGCGAACCCGGGGGTTTTCACAGGCATGAGCACATTCGACGTGAGCAACGGCAGCACGCCCACCACCGGGCGGCGCCGTGCCGTCGGCCGGTCCGCGGCGGGCGCCCCCCCGAACCGGCGCAACACCGAACTCCTGATGCTGGCCTTCGCCCTCGCGATCCCGATGCTGGCGTACGCCAACGTCGGCCTGGCGATCGACGGCAGCCTGCCCGTCGGCATGCTGAAGTTCGGGCTCGGCATGGGCGTGCTGGCGCTGGGCGCGCACCTGGCGGTGCGGCGGTTCGCGCCGTACGCCGACCCGCTGCTGCTGCCGCTGGCGACGCTGCTGAACGGGCTCGGCGTGGTGATGATCTGGCGGCTCGACAAGGCCGGCAAGCTGCTGCGCAACAACTTCCCGGCGGCCGGGAACCAGCTGATGTGGTCCGCGCTCGGCGTGGCGATGTTCATCGGCGTGGTGATCCTGCTGAAGGACCACCGGATCCTGCAGCGCTACACCTACATCTCGATGGTGGTGGCGCTGGTGCTGCTGGCCGCGCCGGCCTTCTTCCCGTCCCGCGAGGAGGACTTCGGCGCGAAGATCTGGATCCGCATCGGCTCGTTCTCGATCCAGCCCGGCGAGTTCGCCAAGATCATCCTGACGGTGTTCTTCGCCGGCTTCCTGATGGTCAAGAAGGACGCCCTGGCGCTGGCCAGCCGCAAGTTCATGGGCCTGTACCTGCCGCGCGGCCGCGACCTCGGGCCGATCGTGGTGGTCTGGCTGCTGTCGATCCTGATCCTGGTGTTCGAGACCGACCTGGGCAGCTCCTTCCTGTTCTTCGGCCTGTTCGTGGTGATGCTGTACGTCGCCACCGAACGGACCAGCTGGATCGTCTTCGGTCTGACCATGTCGCTCGGCGGCGCGGCCGTGGTGGCCTCCGCCGAGCCGCACGTGAAGACCCGCATCAACGCCTGGCTCGACCCGATGGCGGCGTTCGCACCGAAGCCGCCCGCCCAGTCCTCGGAGCAGATCGGGCAGACCCTGATGTCGCTCGGCTCGGGCGGCACCCTCGGCACCGGGCTCGGGCAGGGCCGCAGCTGGCTGATCCAGTTCGCGGCGAAGAGCGACTTCATCCTCGGTTCGTTCGGCGAGGAGCTGGGCCTGACCGGCCTGATGGCGCTGTTCATGATCTACGGGCTGGTGGTGCAGCGCGGTCTGCGCACCGCGCTGGCGGCGCGCGACCCGTTCGGCAAGCTGCTGGCGGTCGGCCTGAGCTCGGCGTTCGCGCTGCAGGTTTTCGTGGTCGCGGGCGGCGTCACCGGCCTGATCCCGCTGACCGGTATGACCATGCCGTTCCTCGCCCAGGGTGGTTCGTCCGTGGTGGCGAACTGGGCCCTGATCGCCATCCTGCTGAAGATCAGCGACACCGCCCGCCGGCCCGCCGTCGAACCGGCCGCCGCCATCCCGGAACCGGCCGGACCGGAGCGGCTCGGGGCCGCCGGCCCGGGCGCACCGGACGAGAGCAGGGGAGCGACCTCGTGAACAAGCCGATCCGCCGGGTGTCGGTCTTCTGCCTGGTCCTGATCCTCGCCCTGATGCTCCGGGTGAACTGGGTGCAGGGCGTGCAGGCCTCGGCGTGGGCCAACAACCCGCACAACGACCGGACCAAGTACGACAAGTACGCCTACCCGCGCGGCAACATCATCGTCGGCGGCCAGGCCGTCACCAAGTCCGACTTCGTCAACGGCCTGCGCTACAAGTACAAGCGCTCCTGGACGGACGGACCGATGTACGCGCCGGTCACCGGGTACTCCTCGCAGACCTACGACGCCACCCAGCTGGAGAAGCTGGAGGACGGCATCCTCTCCGGCACCGACTCCCGGCTGTTCTTCCGCAACACCCTGGACATGCTGACCGGCAAGCCCAAGCAGGGCGGCGACGTGGTCACCACCATCGACCCCAAGGTGCAGAAGGCGGCCTTCGAGGGGCTGGGCAACAAGAAGGGCGCCGCGGTCGCCATCGACCCCAAGACCGGGGCGATCCTCGGGCTGGTCTCCACGCCGTCCTACGACCCGGGCACCTTCGCGGGCGGCACCAAGGAGGACGAGAAGGCCAAGGCGGCGCTCGACGCCGACCCGAACAAGCCGCTGCTGAACCGGGCGCTGCGCGAGACCTACCCGCCCGGTTCGACCTTCAAGCTGGTCACCGCGGCGACCGCGTTCGAGACCGGCAAGTACCAGCAGCCGTCGGACCTCACCGACACCCCGGACCAGTACATCCTGCCCGGCACCAGCACCCCGCTGATCAACGCCAGCCCCACCGAGGACTGCGGGAACGCCAGCGTGCAGCACGCGATGGACCTGTCCTGCAACACGGTGTTCGGCAAGATGGGCGCCGAGCTGGGCGGCGACAAGCTGCGGGCGCAGGCCGAGAAGTTCGGCTTCAACAAAGAGGTGAACATCCCGATCCGGGCCGACGCCAGCCACTTCCCGTCGAACTCCAAGCCCGACGGCACCGCGATGGACGCGATCGGCCAGCACGACACCCGGGCCACCCCGTTGCAGATGGCCATGGTGGCGGCGGCGATCGCCAACAACGGCTCGCTGATGGAGCCCTACTTGGTCGCCCAGGAGGGCTCGGCCGGGAACGTGATCTCCACCCACACCGAGCACCAGATGTCGCAGGCGGTCTCGCCGGCCACCGCGCAGAAGCTCCAGCAGCTGATGGAGTCGGTGGTGCAGAACGGCACCGGCAAGAACGCGAAGATCCCGGGCGTGACGGTCGGCGGCAAGACCGGCACCGCCCAGCACGGCCAGGACAACTCGAGCCCGCCGTTCGCCTGGTTCGTCTCCTACGCCAAGGGCCAGGACGGCAAGCAGGTCGCCGTCGCGGTGGTGGTCGAGGACGGCGGCGGCGGCGAGGCGCGCGAGGTCACCGGCGGCTCGCTGGCCGCGCCGATCGCCAAGTCGATGATGCAGGCGGCGCTCGGCAAGTAGGTCGGTCGTATCCGTCACATTCCGGCCATCGATCCTCGATCGGTGGCCGGAATTGTCACAATGGGACGGTCCGGGTCGATACCGGTCTGGTCTCAGCTGGCCGCCTGCACCAGGCGGGTCAGGTTCGCCCGGTAGCGTATCCGCCAGCAGCGGGTGTACCCGCAGCCAGTCCGCGGCGACCAACTGCGGACGCCGGCACCGTGAAACCACCGCGGCGGCGGCCGCGTCAAGACAGAGCGTGCGGGGACACTACGTCATATCCTCACCGACCGGTGGGGGAGAGGGTCGGAGATATGGAAGAGCCTCGTCGCCTAGGCGGCAGGTACGAGCTCGGCGGCGTCCTCGGACGCGGTGGCATGGCCGAGGTGTACCTCGCCCACGACACCCGGCTCGGCCGCCAGGTCGCAGTGAAGACCCTCCGTACCGACATGGCCCGCGACCCCTCGTTCCAGGCCCGGTTCCGCCGCGAGGCGCAGTCCGCGGCCTCGCTCAACCACCCCGCCATCGTCGCCGTCTACGACACCGGTGAGGACTACATCGACGGGATCTCCATCCCGTACATCGTGATGGAGTACGTCGAGGGCTCCACCCTGCGCGAATTGCTGCACACCGGGCGGCGGCTGCTGCCCGAGCGCGCGCTGGAGATGACCATCGGCATCCTGCAGGCGCTCGAGTACTCGCACCGCGCCGGCATCGTGCACCGCGACATCAAGCCCGCCAACGTCATGCTGACCCGGCAGGGCAACGTCAAGGTGATGGACTTCGGCATCGCCCGCGCGATGGGTGACGCCGGCATGACGATGACCCAGACCTCCGCGGTCATCGGCACCGCCCAGTACCTCTCCCCCGAACAGGCCAAGGGCGAGACCGTCGACGCCCGCTCCGACCTGTACTCGACCGGCTGCCTGCTGTACGAACTGCTCACGGTGCGCCCGCCGTTCGTCGGCGACTCCCCCGTCGCGGTGGCCTACCAGCACGTGCGCGAGGAGCCCGCCCCGCCGTCCGCGTACGACCCCGAGGTGCGCCCGGAGATCGACGCGATCGTGCTGAAGGCGCTCGCCAAGGATCGCGACTACCGCTACCAGTCCGCCGACGAGATGCGCGACGACATCGAGCGCTTCCTCGACGGCCTCCCGGTCGCCGCCGCCCAGCAGGCCGCCTACGGCGCGGGCGCGGCCGGCTACGGATACGACCAGGGCGGGCAGTACGACCCGTACGGCCAGACCAACATGCTGCCCCAGCAGGGCGGCCCCACCACCATGCTGCCGCCGGTCGGCCACCAGCAGCCCGCGCAGTACGGCGGCTACCAGGACGGCAACGGTGGCGGCGGCTACGAGGACGACGGCTACGAGGGCCGGGGCAGCCGGCGGCGCGAGGAGCAGCCGAAGAAGAGCAACACCTCCTGGATCATCCTCGCCGTCGCGGCGGTGCTGGTCCTGGTCGGCGCGTTCTTCGTGGTGCAGTCGATGGTGAAGACCGGCGGCTCGAACGCCAAGACCACCGTCCCGAACCTGATCGGCAAGACGCTCCCCGACGCGGAAGCCGCGGCGAAGGCGCAGAACAGCTCGCTCACCGTGGCCACGGGCGACCCGATCGCCTGCCCCGACACCAAGATCCAGAAGGACCAGGTCTGCACCCAGGAGCAGGCCGCGGGCACCGAGATCGCCACCACCGGCAAGATCACCGTGCACCTGTCCTCCGGCCCCGCCCAGATCGACGTCCCCGACGTCACCGGCCAGACCAAGGACGCCGCCACCGCGGCGCTGACCGGCAAGGGCTTCACGGTCACCGTCAACTACAGCAACGACGACAAGGTCGAGCAGGACAAGGTCATCTCGCAGTCGGTGACCGGCAAGGCCGCGACCGGAACCTCCGTCACGCTGGTGGTCTCCTCCGGCCAGCAGAAGGTCACCGTGCCGAACCTGATCGGCCAGTCCCAGGACAACGCGACCCAGGCGCTCGCCGACCTCAACCTGACGGCGAACGTGGTCACCAAGGTCGTCGGCCCCACCGAGCAGGCCAAGGTCGGCCAGGTCATCGGCCAGGACCCGAAGGGCGGCCAGGTCGCCAAGGGCACCAAGGTCACCCTCACGGTCGGCAAGCTGGCCGACAAGGTCTCCATGCCGATCGTGGCCAACAAGACCTACAAGCAGGTCGTCGCGGACCTTCAGAAGCTCGGCCTCAACTCGGTGGTCGTGTCGGGCCCGCAGGACGAGAACGCGATCGTGATCGGGAGCGACCCGCCGTCCAACCAGCCGGTCGACCCGAGTATCCCGGTCAAGCTCTGGACCAGGGCCGGCGACAAGACGCCGGCCACACCCTGACCGGCACCGCACAGCGTGAAGGGGCCGCACCGTCCAAGGACGGTGTGGCCCCTTCGCGTTGACGGTGCGTCAGCGGATCTCGGGCGGCGGGGTGCGGTGGGCGTCCATCGGATCGACCCGGACCAGCTTGGCCCACACCGCCATCCGGTAGCGCGAGGTGTACACGGGCGTGCAGGTGGTGAGCGTCAGGTACCGGCCCGGGCCGGTGAACGGCGAGCCCTCGGGGACGGGCGCGACCACACCCACGTTGTACTTGGAGGTCTGCTGGAGCGTCCCGGCGACCCGGTACACGTACCAGTCGTCGCGGGTCTCCACCACCACCGGATCGCCCTCGGAGAGCCGGTCCAGGTCGTGGAACTTCGCGCCGTGCCCGTCCCGGTGCGCCGCCATCGTGAAGTTGCCCTCGGCGTCCCACGGCATCGCCGACCGGTACGGCTCCTCGTACACCCCGGCGACGCCTTCGTTGAGCACGTCCGTGCTGGTGCCCATCCGGATCAGCGTCGTCCGGTCGTCCTTCTCGAACGCCGGCACGTGCAGGAAGCCCACACCATCCCCCGCCTCGTACTCCGGGGCGGGGGCCGGGGCGTCGGACCCCGGCGAGGTGACCGCCGGGGCACTCCAGGCCTGCCGCAGCCTGTCCCCCTGCCGGCTCGCGGCCCGGGCGGCCACCACGTCCGTCCACCAGAGCGAGTAGCCGACGAACAGCGCCAGCACCAGCCCCAGGGTGATCAGCAGCTCCCCCACCAGACCAAGGGCCGCGGCCACCCCTCCGCGCCGTCGCCCGCCCAGATCGGTTGTGCCCATGGTGCCGTGCCTCGCTGCTCAGTGTTGCCCGGTCAGCGCCTCCGGCTGGCCCTGGCTCCTCGGCCGTTCGTCGACCATCTTGCCAAAGACGATGAGCCTTCCCCGGGCACTGAACTCCGGCGTGCATGTCGTCATGGTCAGGTAGCGGCCCGGTCCGGTGAACGGCGAACCCTTGGGCACCGGCTGAATCACCGTCACGTTGCTCGGCGGGGTCTCCGGGATGCCGCCCGCCACCTCGTAGGTGTAGTAGGACGTCGCCGTCTCCACCACGATCTTGTCGCCCGGCGCGAGCTTGCCGATCTCCCGGAACGGCTGGCCGTGCGTGGTGCGGTGCGCGGCGACCGAGAAGTTGCCGCTCTGGTCGGAGGGCATCGCGGTGCCCGGATAGTGGCCGACCAGGCCCTTGTCGAGCACCTGCTGCTTGTTGATGCCTTCGGCGATCGGGTAGTTCAGGTCCAGCTTCGGGATGTGGATGATCGCGAAGCCCTGACCGGGTTCGAACTTGGCCGGTACCGGCGGCGCGCCGTCGGCCGACGGGGCGGCCGGCTGCTTCCACTGCTGTTCCAGCTTCTTGCCCGCGGCGTCGGCGGCGTTGTCGGCCACCACGTTGGTCCACCACAACTGGTAGGAGACGAACAGCAGCATCACCAGGCCGAGGGTGATGAACAGCTCCCCCACCACCCGGGCCAGCACCACCCGCTTGCGCTCCTTGGGCCGCGCCGGACGCGGGCCTGAAGCCCGCCCGGACGCCCGCCGCCGACCGGTGCCCGCCCGCAGCCCCACCGGGCCCTGGGCGCGCCGCTGTCCGGCCCGGGCACCCGGACCGGGTATCGCGGCCGGATCCGGCCCGTTGGGCGGCAGCCGCAGCTGCAGGGTCTGTTCCGGGGCCGGCTCGTAGACACCCCAGCCGTCCGGCTCGCCCATCTCCTCGGGAACGCCCCGCTCCGGGCGCACGGCGGTCACCGGGTCAGCTCCGGCCGATCACCGGGGCGAGGCCGGACGAGCGGCCCACCGCCTCCGGGAACCCGCACTCGGCCAGCCAGTTGGCGAGCATCCGGTGCCCGCCCTCGGTGAGCACCGACTCCGGGTGGAACTGGACGCCCTCGACCAGGAGTTCACGGTGCCGCAGGCCCATGATCACCCCACTCTCGGTGCGCGAGGTGACCACCAGTTCGGCGGGCACCGTCTCCGGCTCGACGGCCAGCGAGTGGTAGCGGGTGGCGGTCAGCGGCGAGGGCAGGCCCTCGAACACCCCGCCGTCCTCGTGCACCACCGAGGAGGTCTTGCCGTGCAGCAGCTCCGGCGCCCGGCCGACCACCGCGCCGTACGCCACCGCGATCGACTGCAGACCCAGGCACACCCCGAACAGCGGCAGCCCGATTCGCGCGCAGTGGTGCACCATCTCCACGCACACCCCCGCCTCCTCCGGCGTCCCGGGCCCGGGGGAGAGCAGCACCCCGTCGTAGCCCTCCTCGCCGTCCCTGACCCTGGCCTGAGCCACCGTCAGCCGGTCGTTGCGGACCACCTCGCAGACCGCACCCAGCTGGTACAGGTACTGGACGATGTTGAAGACGAAGCTGTCGTAGTTGTCGACCACGAGAATCCGGGGCGGGTGGCCGGCGGAGGTCATCGCTAACTCCTGGGGTGTGCGTGCGTCGAAGGGCGGACGGAGCCGGAGCCGGTTCAGCCGCCGGCGCCCTGGTCCACCGTCACGTTCCCGAAGGGGAGCAGCGGCTCGGCCCACGGGAACACGTACTGGAACAGGACGTAGACCACCCCGAGGACGAGCAGCAGGGCGATCAGCGCACGAACCGGCGCGGGGCCCGGAAGATGCCGCCAGATCCAGCCGTACATGGTGCTCCTCGATGCTCGGGTCGGCTCAAGCGTAGACGCCCACCCGCCTGCCTCAGGCGGGTATCGGCGCAACGGGCCGCCGTGGCGGCCTACTGGGCGGAGGCGGCCCGCAGATCGATCGATCCGGCGTACCCTGGCAGGCTGAGCTCGTTGCTCTCCTGGACCTTCCAGCCCAGCCCGTAGGCGGCCACGTAGCCCAGGTAGTTGCGGATCGTGGGGTCGGCGTCCACCGCGGCACGCAGCGAGTCGGTCCGGCCGACCGCGCGAATCACGTACGGCGGGGAGTAGACCCGGCCCTGCAGCAGCAGGGTGTTGCCGACGCAGCGCACCGCGCTGGTGGAGACCAGCCGCTGGTCCATCACCTGGATGCCCTCGGCGCCGCCGCGCCACAGCGCGTTCACCACGGCCTGGATGTCCTGCTGGTGGATCACCAGGTCGTTCACCCCGGGCTCGGGAACGCCCGGGATCCGGGCGGTGGCGTTCGGCGGGGCGTCGTCCAGCGTGACGGTCAGCCCCGGCCCGTGCAGCGCGTCCAGCCCCGCGGCCTGCTGCAGCGCGGTCAGCCGGGCCGCGTCGTCCGGGCTCTGCCCCTGCTCGCGGGCCAGCCCGTCGGCCCGGTCCTGGTCGGCGGCGACCTGCTCCTGGAGCTGCTGGTTCTGGGTGGAGCGCTGCTGTATGACGTCGCTGAGCCCCAGCAGCGAGTTGTCGGTGCGCAGGTCGGTCCCGTGCGCGGTCTGTGCGCTCACGTAGAACAGCAACCCGGCCATCGAGAAGACGGTGCAGGTCAGGGCACGTCCGACAATTCGGCCCCGGCGCGGGCGCGCGACCGGGCTCGGCAAAGAATTCGTGGAATCAGGCACCGTACCCTTATCTCCCTCAGACCCGGCGAGCCACTACGCTAACGGACGCCGGTGGCATGTGCGGAGCTCCGCGACCGTACGGACCGGTCCACACGTGCCACCCGCCCCCACTGACCACCTGCGCGGTCACAGCGCATCGACAGGAGAGCCCCTCGTGCCGAAGTCTCGACTCCGCAAGAAGGCCGACTACACGCCGCCGCCGACCTCCGCGACCGCCGTGAAGATCAGTTCCGGCCGGAGCTGGGTGGCACCGCTGATGCTGGTGCTGTTCCTGATCGGCCTGGCCTGGATCGTCAGCTACTACGTGACCAGCGGCACCTGGCCGGTCCAGAGCTGGGGCAACTGGAACATCCTGGCCGGTTTCGGCTTCATCGCGGCGGGCTTCGCCGTCTCCACGCAGTGGAAGTAGGGCCGGTGCCGCCCGCCGGGCGGTTCTCGGCCTGATGCGTGCCCCGCACCGCTTCGGCCTCCGGGCCGGGGCGGTGTTCGGCATGCCCGGGCGTCGCCTGCCCGGAGGTCGCCTGCCCGGAAGTCGGCCGGTCACGGAGCGTCCGAACGTTTATCCACAGGGTTGTCCACACTGGGGAAAACTTCCCCATGCCTGTGGATAACTCGCAACGCAGCAGGATAACGCGCGTAGATCAGGGAAATCCAATCGCCCGGCACGCCCCACCGCCCACCACCTGTGGACAGCTCACGCCCGGCCGCTGCCACCCGCGGATCAGCCGGGCAGACGGGCCATCCCGAGCAGCACCAGACCCAGGCTCACGGCCAGCACCGCGGCCGCCGTCAACCCCTGCACCAGGTTCCGGTGCGCCCGTGGGGCGTACATCATGCCCGCGCCGATGACGGTGCCCGCCACCAGACCACCGACGTGCGCCCGCCAGTCGATCATGCTGCTCAGCGAGAAGGTGATCACCAGGTTCACCACCAGCAGCGCGATCACCGGCTGCATCGGCACCCGGTTCACCCGGAACAGCACCGCGGTGGCCCCCAGCAGCCCGAAGATCGCCCCGGACGCGCCGACCGTGAACAGCTGCGCATGCGGCGGAGACAGCAGGAAGGACAGCGCGTTGCCGGCGATGCCCGCCACCAGATACAGGCCGAGGAACCGCACCCGGCCGAGCACCCGCTCCAACTGAGGCCCGAGCACCCAGAGCGAGAACATGTTGGTCGCGATGTGCAGCAGCCCGCCGTGCACGAACATCGCCGTCACCAGCCGGTACCACTCCTGCGGCCCGTCGGCCATGCCGAACCTCAGCCCCGGCAACGGCGCCCAGCTGACCAGACCCAGCCTGACCTGCCACTGCCTGGACACGTACTCGGTCAGCAGGAACACCAGCAGGTTCAGGCCGATCAGCACCTTGGTGACCAGCGCACCGTCGCCGAGCGCCAGTATCCCGCCGAACGCCGTCCGCTGCCGGGGCTGCCGCTCGGCCGCGCCGCGCACGCAGTCCGGGCACTGGAAGCCCACCGAGGCGGGCACCATGCACTCCGGGCAGACCGGCCGCCCGCAGCGCGCGCAGGACACGCCGGTCTCCCGCTCGGGGTGGCGGGGACACCGGGGCAGCCCGGATTCCTGGCCGTCCACGGGCGTCGGCCGCACGGGCTCCTCCGGAAGCATCGGCGCTGTCCCTCCATCAACGAAACGGTCCCGGTGCCGCCGCCGTGCGAAACGGGGCACCACCGGGACCGTCCAGGCTACTGCGCGCCGGAACGCGCGGCGCCGCCCCGCAGGGCGGCAGGGATCCGAATCAGCCGCGCGAGACGACGACCGACTCGATCACCACGTCCTGGACCGGGCGGTCGTAGGGCTTGGTGGTGGCGGTGGTGGCGATCGCGTCCACGACCTTCTGGCTGGCCGCGTCCACGACCTCGCCGAAGATGCTGTGCTTGCGGTTCAGCCAGGTGGTCGGGGCCACCGTGATGAAGAACTGCGAGCCGTTGGTGCCCGGGCCGGCGTTGGCCATGGCCAGCAGGTACGGACGGTCGAACGACAGGTCCGGGTGGAACTCGTCGGCGAACTTGTAGCCCGGGCCGCCGGTGCCGTTGCCCAGCGGGTCGCCGCCCTGGATCATGAAGCCGTCGATCACGCGGTGGAAGACGGTGCCGTCGTACAGCGGCTTGGCGGCCACCTCGCCGGTCTCCGGGTTCTTCCACTCGCGGGTGCCCTCCGCCAGCTCGACGAAGTTGGCCACGGTCTTCGGGGCGTGGTTCGGGAAGAGCTTGACCACGATGTCGCCGCGGTTGGTCTTCAGGGTGGCGATGAGTTCCTCGGCCACGGGAGTACCTTCCTGTCTTTCTAGCTGACTATCCGAGGAATCATCCCATGATCGCCGCAGACGGCTCAGCCGAAGGTGCTCGGCAAAGAAGCGGGATGCATGATCTCCTATCAGGTGGAAAGGTGCATACCGGACAACACCGGACACCCGCCGAGAAGGAGAAGCCCGTGAGCCGTACGGACACCGCGCGCGAGACCGCCGCACGGGCGAAGGACGCCGTCGCGCCCTACGCCGCCTCCGCGAAGGAAGCCGCCCTGCACTACGCCGAGGAGGCCAAGCAGGTGCTGGGCCCCAAGCTGGAGGCGCTCGGCCCGAAGGCCGCGGCAGCCGGAGCACAGGCCCGCAACGGGGCCGGGCAGGCCGCGCACGCCGCCCGGGTGCAGTACGTCAAGCACGTCGCCCCGCACCTGGAGCAGGCCTTCTTCAGCCTCCCCCCGGAGACCCAGAAGGCCGCCCTGAAGGCCGTCCACCGGGCCCAGGAGGCCGCGCTCGCCGCCAAGCTGTCGGCCGGTCAGGCCGCCTGCCAGGCCCGGACGAACGTCGCCCCCAAGGTCGCCGAGACCTTCCAGGCCGCCAAGGAGAGCGTCGTCCCGCTCGCCCACGAGGCCCAGGCCCGCGGCGCCGCCGCGATCACCGCGCTGCACGGCAACGTCAGCGCCGCCGAGATCAGCAGCCTGGCCGCCAAGAACGCCAAGAAGAAGCGCTGCAACAGCTGGACGACCGGCCTCGCGGTGGCCGGCACCATCGCCATCGGCGCCGGCGTGCTGGTCTGGCAGTGGTACCGCAAGCAGAACAACCCCGAATGGCTGACCGAGCCCCCGGAGCCCGCCACCACCCCGTCCGCGACAGCCGAGGCGACCCGGCCCGGCAGCGCCACCGGCACCCCGGTCGGCGGGGCCACCATGAACGGCTCCGTCCCGCACGAGGAGCCGGAGGCCTCGGCATCCGACCCCGCCACGAAGCCGACCCCGCCGCCGGACACCCGGCCCGCCGACGACGACCGTCCCAAGCCGCACGACCCGCGCAAGCCGCACTGAACGCCCCTGGACGCCGAACCCACCGGCGTCCGGGAGTCTCCGGACACAGAACGGCCCCCGACCTGGTTTCCCCGGTCGGGGGCCGTTCAACGACTGTGGAGCCTAGGGGAGTCGAACCCCTGACATCTGCCATGCAAAGACAGCGCTCTACCAACTGAGCTAAGGCCCCGAGCAATGGGCACTAGCCTACCCGCTCCCGGGCAACGCCCCACGCGGGTTTCGGACCGGCCCCGGCCTGTGCTCCGCAGGCCGGTCCGAGGAAGACTCGTGCGTCAGCTCAGCGGCCGGCCGGAACCGGGTCGGTCGCCTCGGTCCACAGGTCCTGCTCGGCGCGGTCCGCCTGGACCTGACGGTAGACAAAGAAGCCGCCGAGGGCGACCAGGGCGACCAGGAGAAGCTTCTTCACCGCGGGACCTCGTCCTTCTTGCTTGCTTGGATGTAAGAGTACGAACCAGCGGTCAGGCTGAAGACCGCCCTGGGGCCGATGATACACACCGGTAACCGGTTCAGAAGCGGCCCCCGCCACCGCCAACCGGCCGATCTGCAAGCGCCTTTGACGCTTCCCCACCAGTACGGTCATCGGACTGCGTGCCCGCAACGTCTCCTACTGTTGACGCCCCGGGCCCGCCGCCGGTTCCGAACCGCCGACGGGCCCTTCGAAAGGCCTGCCGCCTACCCTGCCTGGCCGCGACGCCGCCTGCGCAGATGCGCCACATCCCGCCGGATCGCCAGCACGTGCTCGCTCAACGAATCCAACCGGGCGCCGTGGGCGTCCAGCCGCGACTCCTGCCGGGAGATCCGCTCACTGATCGCGGTGATCACCACACCCTGCGCGTTCAACCGCCGGTCCACCGACCCGAGCGCGGCGGCCAGCTCGGCGACCACCCCCGGCAGCTCCGCCGCGGTGAAGCCGTACTCCGACGGTTCCTCCCCCACCGGCGGATACCCCTCGAACGGTTCCAGTCCGTCGATCCGCCGCCGCCACGCCGCCACGGCCGGATCCCGCCGCACCGTCTCCTCCTCGTCCCACCGCAACTCGCTCCACCGCTTCCACGGCGGGGCCGGGAACAGGAGGTGCACGGCCGGCGGCTCGGCCACCGGCCGGGCGGCGCTCTCGATCAGGTCGAGCAGGCGACTGCGGACCTCGCGGGCGACCTCGCTGTCTCGCAGCAGCATCGCGACGTTCAGCACGGCGCGGCGGGAGTACAGCGCGACGCCGTTCCCGCCGCCCTGGGGGCGGCGGCCGACGGGGGCTTCAGGGGTGCTGACCTGCCAGAGGGACTCTTTGTCCCTCTGGTCCATGGGGTTGTCCACAGGGCCTGCGATCGGATCGCCCGCCTCCGCCTCGGACTGACCGCTTCGCAGGCCCGTGACCTGCCAGAAGTGCGGATTGCACTTCTGGTTCCCGAGGTTGTCCACAGCCTTGCGAATGGTGAACCCGTTGCTCTCCAACTCCGGCCGGTGACGCCGGACCATCTTGCGGATGGCGTACTCGCTGACCCCGAAGTAGTCGGCGACCATCCGCGTGGTGACGTGCAGCCCGTCGGGCAGCAGGACGAGGGCCTTGACCTCGTCGAGGACTTCGGTGCGCTCGCACAGGCCGCTTCGGAGCGTCCTGGACTCGAGCAGCGCGGCTTCCATGGACATGGGGATGCCTCACAGGGTGAAAGAAGACATGACGTGGGAACCGCCCAGTCGCCCGGGGCGGGCGGGGCCGGTCATCCGCCGGCCGGAGCAGAGGTCGCGCTGTGTCCTACGTCACCCAATGACCGGGTCTGTCGCCCGGCTATCCCCGACTTCACATCAGTTTCGAGTCAGCTCACCCTGTGTTGCCTCTGCGCACCCACTTCAACGAGCGGTGCCGGACGGAGGTTACGGCCGTTCGTGGGGGAAAATGTCGAAGGCCCCGATCACCTGGTGATCGGGGCCTTCGCGCCGGTGGGCCTAACAGGACTTGAACCTGTGGCCTCTTCCTTATCAGGGAAGCGCTCTAACCGTCTGAGCTATAGGCCCTTGCCGCACTGAAAGATTAGCGGACCGATGGCCGATCTCCCAAATCCGTATCCGCGGGCCCCGCCGGACGGCGCTGCTCAGCGGCCTCGGCGAGCCACTGGGCGCGGGTGGCGGGGAGGCGGGAGGCGCCCGCGGGGGTGGGGCGGACGGCGAGGATCTGGTTGATGCCGATGCGGTTCTGCTCGAAGGCGAGGGCGCAGGCGGACATGTAGAGACGCCAGACCCGCGCCCGGCCACGGCCGGCCAGTGCGGCGGCGTCGGGCCAGTGGGCCTCCAGGTTCGCGACCCACTCGCGGAGGGTGCGGCCGTAGTGCTCGCGGAGGGCCTCGACGTCGCGGACCTCGAAGCCCGCCTCCTCCAGGCGGGAGACGGTGGCGCCGACGGGGGAGAGCTCGCCGTCGGGGAAGACGTAGCGGTCGATGAAGGGGGAGAGCCGGTACTTCTCGCCGGGGTCCAGTGGGCGGCGGGCGATCTGGTGGTTGAGCAGGCGGCCGCCGGGGGCGAGCAGGTCGTACAGGTGGCGGGCGTAGACCAGGTACTGGGTCGAGCCGACGTGTTCGGCCATGCCGACGCTGGAGATGGCGTCGAAGGGCCCGTCGGGGATCTCCCGGTAGTCCTGGAGCCGGATCTCGATCCGGTCGGCCAGGCCTGCCTCGGCGACCCGCTCACGGGCCAGGGCGACCTGTTCGGTGGAGATGGAGACGCCGACCGCCCGGACGCCGTAGTGGCGGGCCGCGTGCAGGACCAGCGAACCCCAGCCGCAGCCGACGTCCAGCAGGCGCATGCCGGGGCGCAGGCCGAGCTTGCGGCAGATCAGGTCGAGCTTGGCCTCCTGGGCGTCCTCCAGGCTCTTCGCCCCGGGGGCCCAGTAGGCGCACGAGTAGACCATGGTGGGGCCCAGTACGAGCCCGTAGAAGTCGTTGCCGACGTCGTAGTGGTGGCTGATCGCGGCGCGGTCACGACGGCGGCTGTGCAGCGGGCCGCGGCGGCTCCGGACCTCCTCGGGCGGGGGCGTGGGTGCCGGGCCGAGCGCGCCCAGGCGCAGGGCGATGCCGAGCAGGCGGCGGCCGGGGGCGGCGAGGAGCCGGCGCGGGCCGAGCCGCAGGGCGCGGATGTCCGGGTCCTCGGCGAACGCGGCGACGGCGTCCAGCACCTCGTAGAGATCGGTGCCGGGGTCGAGTTCGAGGTCGCCGGCCACGTAGGCGCGGGCCAGGCCGAGCTCGCCGGGGGCCCAGATCAGGCGGCGCAGGGCCCGGCGGTTGCGCAGGACGAGGGTGGGGGCGCCCGTCGGGCCGGCCTGGGAGCCGTCCCAGATGCGTAGTCGCAGTGGGAGCCGACGGCCGATCAGGCCTTCGAGCGCTCGGACCAGTTGCTGTGCGTTCTCCGCCATCACGGACACCTCTCGACCGGCCGTACCCGTCCCGGGCCGCCCGGTGTCCGCTGTCGCGGCCGGTGGACCCCGTGCTCGTTCGTGGCTTTCATTTGTCCATGCGGGGGCGGTGCGGCCTCTCCCGGCGCGCCGCCCGGTCACCCGATTGCCGCCGGGGACGACGACGGGCCCCGAAGGCTTCAACAGCCTTCGGGGCCCGGGGAATTCCGCGAACTGACGTGGGGTCAGTCTTCTTCGGCGAGGGTGAGTTCGACGCCTCCGGTGAAACCGGCCGCGGTGTTGTAGATGAACGCGGCGAGGGTGGACAGCGCGGTCATCAGCACCACGTCGACCACCGCGATCAGGGTGGTGAACATCATGACCTTGCCGAACCCGATGTAGTCCATCAGGTTGAACGCGCCGGAGCTGTCACTGCCGGTGACGTCCTTGAGGGTGCTGGTCAGCGAGTCGAAGACGCCGAGGCCGTCCAGGGTCATCCAGAGCACCGCGGAGGCGACGATGACGATCACGCCGACGGCCAGCGAGAGCACGAAGCTGACCTTCATGACCGACCAGGGGTCGGCCTTGGTGATCCGCAGCCGGGCCTTGCGGACCCGGGCGGTGCCGCCACCGCCGCCACCGCCGGCGGCGCCCGGTGCGGGGCGCTGGGCGCCGGGGGCGCCGCCCTGGGGGCCCGGGCCGGTGCGGGTGCCGCGCGCCGGGGTGTTCTGGCCCTTGGCGTACGTGGTGGGCTGGGAGAAGCCGGGCGGGCCGCTGGGGGCCGGCGGGTTCTGGCCGCCGTAGCCGGGCTGGCCGGCCTGGGGCATCACCGAGGTGGACGCGGCGGGGTTCTCGGGGCGCTGCGGTGCACCGTACGGTGTCCCGCCCGGTCCGCCCGACAGGCCGCCCGTGGCACCTCCAGCACCCGTGGCTCCGCTCACCGTGGTCCTCCCGAACCGTCCGCCAGGCCGATCGAACCGCCTGGTCCGTGTTGTGCTCGCTCCGCCTGCCCGGTTGGCCTGCGGTCAACCCGTGGTGCCCGCCCCGCCGGAAGCGGAACGGGCACCACGGTCGCGGTCGCGCGTCAGCCCTGGTCGGGCGTGCCGTCCGCCTCGTGCTCGGTGGCGGTCGCGGTCCCGGTCGCCTCGGCGTCGAGGTCCGCGCCCTCCTCCTCGTCGGCCTCCGCGTTGCGGGCCATGCCCACCACCGCGTCGCGCTTTCCGAGGTTGATCAGTTGGACGCCCATGGTGTCACGTCCGGTTTCACGAACCTCGGAAACCCTGGTCCGGATCACTCCTCCGGAGAGCGTGATGGCCATGATCTCGTCGGTCTCCTCGACCACCAGGGCGCCGACCAGCGAGCCCCGGCCCTCGACGATCTTCGCAGCCTTGATACCGAATCCGCCGCGTCCCTGGACACGGTACTCGTCGACCGACGTCCGCTTGGCGTAACCGCCGTCGGTGGCGGTGAAGACGTACGTCCCCGGGCGGACCACGTTCATCGAGAGCAGTTCGTCGTCCTCGCGGAACGACATGCCCTTGACGCCGGAGGTGGCCCGGCTCATCGGGCGCAGTGCCTCGTCGGTGGCCTTGAAGCGGATCGACTGGGCCTTCTTGGAGATCAGCAGCAGGTCGTCCTCGGCGGAGACCAGCTCGGCGCCGATCAGCTCGTCGTCCCGGCCCTCCTCGTCCTGGCGCAGGTTGATCGCGATCAGGCCGCCGGAGCGCGGCGAGTCGTAGTCCTTGAGCGGGGACTTCTTGACCAGGCCGCCGCGGGTGGCGAGCACCAGGTACGGCTTGTCCTCGTAGGTGCGCACCGCCATCACCTGGGTGATGTGCTCCTCCGGCTGGAAGGCCAGCAGGTTGGCGACGTGCTGGCCGCGGGCGTCGCGCCCGGCGTCGGGCAGCTCGTAGCCCTTGGCGCGGTAGACCCGGCCCTTGTTGGTGAAGAACAGGATCCAGTTGTGCGTGGTGGTGACGAAGAAGTGGTCGACGATGTCGTCCTGCTTCAGCTGCGCGCCGCGTACGCCCTTGCCGCCGCGCTTCTGCGAGCGGTAGAGGTCGGAGCGGGTGCGCTTGACGTAGCCGCCGCGGGTGATGGTGACCACGATGTCCTCCTCGGCGATGAGGTCCTCGATGGAGAGGTCGCCGTCGGAGGGGATCAGGGTGGAGCGCCGCTCGTCGCCGTACTTCTCGACGATCGCGGTGAGCTCCTCGGAGACGATCTCGCGCTGCCGGGCGGGCGAGGCGAGGATCGCGTTGTACTCGTTGATCTTGGCCTGGAGTTCGTCGTGCTCGCTGAGGATGCGGGCGCTCTCCAGGGCGGCCAGGCGGCGCAGCTGCATCTCGAGGATGGCGTTGGCCTGGAGTTCGTCGATCTCCAGCAGCTGCATCAGGCCGGTGCGGGCGGCGTCGGCGCTCTCCGAGGCGCGGATCAGCGCGATCACCGCGTCGATCTGGTCGAGGGCCTTGAGCAGCGCGCGCAGGATGTGGGCGCGCTCCTCGGCCTTGCGCAGCCGGAAGGTGGTCCGGCGGACGATGACCTCGATCTGGTGGGCGACCCAGTGCCGGATGAAGGCGTCCAGCGAGAGGGTGCGCGGCACGCCGTCGACCAGGGCCAGCATGTTGGCACCGAAGTTGGTCTGCAGGTCGGTGTGCTTGTACAGGTTGTTGAGCACGACCTTGGCGACCGCGTCCCGCTTGAGCACGATGACCAGGCGCTGGCCGGTGCGCGAGGAGGACTCGTCGCGGACGTCGGCGATGCCGGCGATCCGGCCGTCCTTGACCAGGTCGGCGATCTTCAGGGCGAGGTTGTCCGGGTTGACCTGGAACGGCAGCTCGGTGATCACCAGGCACTGGCGGCCCTGGATCTCCTCGACCTCGACCACGGCGCGCATGGTGATCGAGCCGCGGCCGGTCCGGTAGGCGTCCTCGATGCCGCGGCGGCCGACGATCAGGGCGCCGGTCGGGAAGTCGGGGCCCTTGATCCGCTCGATCAGGGCTTCCAGCAGTTCCTCGTTGGAGGCCTCGGGGTGCTCCAGTGCCCAGAGCGCGCCGGAGGCGACCTCGCGCAGGTTGTGCGGCGGGATGTTGGTGGCCATGCCGACCGCGATGCCGGTGGCACCGTTGACCAGCAGGTTGGGGATGCGCGAGGGCAGGACGGTGGGTTCCTGCTGGCGGCCGTCGTAGTTGGCGGCGAAATCGACGGTCTCCTCGTCGATGTCGCGCATCATCTCCATCGCCAGCGGCATCATCTTGCACTCGGTGTAGCGCATCGCCGCGGCCGGGTCGTTGCCCGGGGAGCCGAAGTTGCCGTTGCCGTCGACCAGCGGCATCCGCATCGACCAGGGCTGGGCGAGGCGGACCAGGGTGTCGTAGATCGAGGTGTCGCCGTGCGGGTGGTAGTTGCCCATCACGTCGCCGACCACGCGGGCGCACTTGTAGTAGCCCTTCTCGGGCCGGTAGCCGCCGTCGTACATCGCGTAGAGCACGCGGCGGTGCACCGGCTTGAGGCCGTCGCGGACCTCGGGCAGGGCGCGCGAGACGATGACGCTCATCGCGTAGTCGAGGTAGGAGCGCTGCATCTCGGTCTCGAGCTCGATGAGCTCGACCCGGTGACCGCTCTGGGCAAGGGTGGTGCTGTCCTCGGGCTGCTCGCCGCCGTCCGGACGGTTGTCGTCGACCACTGGTGGTCAGTTTCCTTTCAACGATCCTTGGCGGACGTCAGACGTCCAGGAAGCGGACGTCCTTCGCGTTGCGCTGGATGAAGGAGCGGCGGGCCTCGACGTCCTCGCCCATCAGGACGGAGAACAGGTCGTCGGCGCGGGCGGCGTCCTCCAGGGTGACCTGGAGCAGCAGGCGGTGGGCGGCGTCCATGGTGGTGACGCGCAGCTCCTCGGCGTTCATCTCGCCGAGGCCCTTGAAGCGCTGGATGGCGTCGTCCTTGGGGAGTCGGCGGCCGGCCTCGACGCCGGCCGCGATCAGCGCGTCGCGCTCGCGGTCGGAGTAGGCGTACTCGAACTCGTCCCGGCCCCACTTGATCTTGTACAGCGGGGGCATCGCCAGGTAGACGTACCCGGCCTCGACCAGCGGGCGCATGAAGCGGAACAGCAGGGTCAGCAGCAGGGTGCGGATGTGCTGTCCGTCGACGTCGGCGTCGGCCATCAGCACGATCTTGTGATAGCGGAGCTTCTCGGCGTCGTAGTCCTCCTGGATGCCGCAGCCGAAGGCCGAGATCAGCGCCTGGACCTCGGTGTTCTGCAGCACCTTGTCGATCCGGGCCTTCTCGACGTTCAGGATCTTGCCGCGGATCGGGAGGATGGCCTGGGTGCGCGGGTCGCGGCCCTGCTTGGCGGAGCCGCCGGCCGAGTCGCCCTCGACGATGAAGATCTCGCACTCGGCCGGGTCCTTGGACTGGCAGTCCGAGAGCTTGCCGGGCAGCGAGGCGGACTCCAGCAGGCCCTTGCGGCGGGTCAGGTCGCGGGCCTTGCGGGCGGCGACCCGGGCGCTGGCGGCCTGGATGGACTTGCGGACGATGTCCGCGGCCTCGTTGGGGTTGCGGTCCAGCCAGTCGGCCAGGTGCTCGTTGACCACCTTCTGCACGAAGGTCTTGGCCTCGGTGTTGCCGAGCTTGTCCTTGGTCTGGCCCTCGAACTGCGGCTCGCCGAGCTTGACCGAGATGATCGCGGTCAGGCCCTCGCGGATGTCCTCGCCGGAGAGGTTGTCGTCCTTGTCGCGGAGCAGCTTCTTGTCGCGCGCGTAACGGTTCATCAGACCGGTCAGCGCGGCGCGGAAGCCCTCCTCGTGGGTGCCGCCGCCGTGGGTGTGGATGGTGTTCGCGAACGAGTACACGCCCTCCGTGTAGGAGGAGTTCCACTGCATCGCGATCTCGGCGGAGATCCGCTTGTCCTTGTCCTCCGCCTCGAAGTCGATCACCGAGGGGTGGATCACCTCGCCCTTGCGGGAGTTGAGGTGCGCGACGAAGTCGGCGATGCCGCCGTCGTACTTGTACGTGACGGCGAGCGGCTTGCCCTCCTCGTCGGCGTGCTCGGCGCGCTCGTCGGTCAGCGAGATGGTCAGGCCCTTGTTGAGGAAGGCCATCTCCTGGAAGCGGCGGGAGAGCGTCTCGAAGGAGTAGACGGTGGTCTCGAAGATGTCCGGGTCGGCCCAGAAGGTGACGGTGGTGCCGGTCTCCTCGGTGGCCTCGTGCTTGGCCAGCGGGGCGGTCGGGGCACCGGCCTTGTACTCCTGGGTCCAGCGGGCGCCGTCGGTGAGGATGTCCACCGCGAGGCGGTTGGAGAGCGCGTTCACCACGGAGATGCCGACGCCGTGCAGACCGCCGGAGACCGCGTAGCCGCCGCCGCCGAACTTGCCGCCCGCGTGCAGCACGGTGAGGACCACCTCGACGGCGGGCTTGTCCTGGCCGGGCATGATGCCGACCGGGATGCCTCGGCCGTTGTCCACCACCCGCACGCCGCCGTCGGACAGGATCGTCACGTCGATGGTGTCGGCGTGGCCGGCCAGCGCCTCGTCGACCGAGTTGTCGACGATCTCGTAGACCAGGTGGTGCAGGCCGCGCTCACCGGTCGAACCGATGTACATGCCGGGGCGCTTGCGGACGGCGTCGAGGCCCTCCAGCACCTGGATCGCGCTGGCGTCGTACGCCTTGTTGTCGGACGGGTCTGGGGTCTGGCTGGGGTTGCCGGAATCGGCCACGAAGCGCCCTCTCTGGCACAGCGGGGCCGCGCCCCTTCCCGCTTGCCCGGGCAGGTGTGCGACCACGGCGTTTCGACTCTGTTGCTCCACGCAACGGTGTTTGCGCTTCAGTCTACCGGTACGAGTGACAGAGAGGGGCGTTTGGCAGCCCCTGAGGGCAGATGTGCCGCCCTGAATCCCCTCGGGACGAGTCCCGATACTTGGCAGGGGGGCTCAGAGCGCCTGGACGGGCCGTCAGCGATTCCGGAGGGCCCCGATCCGCTCCGCCGGGCTCAGCCCCAGGTGTCCCCGGGGCCCTTGCTGCCGGGCGCCCGCAACCGCCCGTAACCGCGCACCGGGGCGTCCGGCCCCAGCACCTTGATCACCCGGACCGTGCCGTGCCCCAGCTCGTGATTCAGCCGGGCCACCAACTGGCGTGCCAGCAGCCGGAGTTGAGTGGCCCATGCGGTGGAGTCGCACTGCACGGTGAGCACCGCCTCGGCCTCCGCGTACGACTTGGGTTCACAGTGCGCAGCGATGTCCGGCCCCACGATCTGCGACCAGCGGCCCATCACTCCGCCCACCGCGGCCGGCGCCTCCCAGCCCCGCTCGGTGATCAGACGGTTCAGCGCGGCGCCCAGCGGCACCGGGTCGCGGCCGTCCGCGCGGGCCCCGCTGCGCAGCCCGGTCCGCTTGGCCTCGCGGCGCTCGCGGACCTGCTCGCCGCGCTGCCGGGCCTGCTCCTTGGCGGCGCGCAACGCCACCCGGGCCAGGTCCACACCCGAAAGCTCCGAGCCCTCCGACATCACGCTCCATCCCCAGGCTGTGGACAACTGCACCGACGAGCGGTCCAGGGTACGGGCTCGCCGGGGTTCACGGCGTGAGCCGGGTCACGGTGCCGTCCGAGACGGCGTACCGGGCACCGCTGAGCGCCTTCGGGACGTCCTCCGCGACCGCCGCGGTGACCAGCACCTGCTCGCCGCCGGCCACCAGCTCGGCCAGCCGGTCGCGGCGGCGGGCGTCCAGTTCGGCGAACACGTCGTCCAGGATCAGCACCGGCTCCCCGCCCTCGGAGCGCAGCAGCTCGTAGGAGGCGAGCCGCAGGGCCAGCGCGTACGACCAGGACTCGCCGTGGCTGGCGTAGCCCTTGGCGGGCAGCGGGCCGAGCCGCAGCAGCAGTTCGTCGCGGTGCGGGCCGACCAGGGTCAGGCCGCGCGCGACCTCCTGCGCCCGGGCCGCCTGCAGGGCGGCCAGCAGTTGCTGCTCGGCCTGTTCGCGGCTGGTGGGCAGCTCGCCCTCGAAGGAGGAGCGGTACTCCAGCACGGTCTCCCCGCCGCCGGGGGCCAGCTGACGGTAGGCCTCGGCGACCAGCGGCTGCAGGGCCGCCACCAGCTGGATCCGGAAGGCGGTCAGTTCGGCCCCGGTGCGGGCCAGGTGGCCGTCCCAGACCTCCAGGGTGGCCAGGTCGGCGGCCCGGCCGCTGCCCGCCCGGCGGGCCGTCGCGGCGGTCTTCAGCAGGGCGTTGCGCTGCTTGAGCACCCGCTCGTAGTCGGAGCGCACCCCGGCCAGCCGGGGCGCCCGGGCGGTCAGCAGCTCGTCCAGGAAGCGCCGGCGCTCGCCCGGGTCGCCCTTGACCAGGGTGAGGTCCTCGGGGGCGAACAGCACGGTGCGCAGCACGCCCAGCACATCGCGCGGGCGGACCTTGTCGGAACGGTTCAGCCGGGCCCGGTTGGCCTTGCCGGGGGTGATCTCCAGCTCCACCAGGGTGGTCCGGCCGCCCTGGGCGACCACGCTGGCCCGGACCACCGCGCGCTCGGCGCCGAGGCGCACCAGCGGGGCGTCGGAGGCCACCCGGTGGCTGCCCAGGGTGGCGAGGTAGCCGATCGCCTCGACCAGGTTGGTCTTGCCCTGCCCGTTGGGCCCCACGAACGCGGTGACGCCCGGGTCGAGCGGAACCTCGACCCGGGCGTAGGAACGGAAGTCGGCGAGCGACAGGTGCGCGACGTGCATGACGGTGGACTGCGCTCGCCTTCTGGCCGTGGGTAGTTACTTGGACTCGACCGCGTGGCCGCCGAACTGGTTGCGCAGCGCGGCGATCATCTTCATCTGCGGCGAGTCCTCCTGGCGGGAGGCGAAGCGGGCGAACAGCGAGGCGGTGATCGCCGGCAGCGGCACCGCGTGGTCGATCGCGGCCTCGACCGTCCAGCGGCCCTCGCCGGAGTCCGCGGCCCAGCCCTTGAGCTTGGCCAGGTGCTCGTCGTCGTCCAGCGCCCGGACCGCCAGGTCGAGCAGCCAGGAGCGGATGACGGTGCCCTCCTGCCAGCTGCGGAACACCTCGCGCACGTCGGTGACCTCGGGGGCCGCCTCCAGCAGCTCCCAGCCCTCGGCGAAGGCCTGCATCATCGCGTACTCGATGCCGTTGTGGACCATCTTGGCGAAGTGGCCGGCGCCGACCTTGCCGGCGTGCACCGAGCCGAACTCGCCCTCGGGCTTGAGCGCGTCGAAGATCGGCTGGACCTTCGCGACGTGCTCGGCGTTGCCGCCGTACATCAGCGCGTAGCCGTTCTCCAGGCCCCAGACGCCGCCGGAGACACCGCAGTCGACAAAGCCGATGCCCTTGGCGGCCAGCAGCTCGGCGTGCTGGATGTCGTCGGTCCAGCGGGAGTTGCCGCCGTCCACCACCACGTCACCGGGGGAGAGCAGCTCGGCCAGGTGCTCGACGGTCTCCTGGGTGGGGCCGCCGGCCGGGACCATCACCCACACCACGCGGGGGCCCTCCAGCTTGGCGACCAGCTGCTCCACGCTGTCGACGTCGGCGAGGTCGGGGTTGCGGTCGTAGCCGATGACGGTGTGGCCGGCGCGGCGGATGCGCTCGCGCATGTTGCCGCCCATCTTGCCGAGACCGATGAGGCCGAGCTCCATGACAAGTCCTTCACTGTGGTGTCGTGCCTGACGGCGGCGCCGTTGCCGCGCTCCCCGAGCCTACGCCGCTGGTCGGGGAGGTCCGGGCAGCCACAGGGGCGCGGAGGCCGATGGCCCTCGCGCCCCTGGTGCCTGGAGACTTGGTCAGCCGGAGAGGCGGACCGGCATGATCAGGTACTGGTAGGCCTCGTCCGGCTCCGCGTCCACCGAGGGCTTGCCGGTGAGCAGGGCCGGCTTGGTCGGGGTGGTGAAGCTCAGCTGCGCGTACGCGGCGTCGATCGCCTTGAGCCCCTCCTCCAGGTAGCCGGGGTTGAACGCGATCGAGATGTCGTCGCCCTCAAGATCCGCCTCGACCCGCTCGGAGGCCTGGGCGTCGTCGCCCGAGCCGGCCTCCAGGGTGAGCACGCCCTGCTCGAAGTTCAGCCGGACCGGGGTGTTGCGCTCGGCCACCAGCGAGACGCGCTTGAGCGCCTCCAGGAACGGCTGGGTCTGCACCGCGGCGACGGCCGAGAACTCGGTCGGGAAGATCGACCGGAACTTCGGGAACTCGCCCTCCAGCAGGCGGGTGGTGGTCCGCCGGCCGGCGCCCTCGAAGCCGATCAGGCCCTCGCCGGCACCGCCGGTGGACAGCGCGATCGACACCTGGTCGCCGCTGCCCAGCGACTTGGCGATGTCCTGCAGGGTCTTGGCCGGGACGAGCGCGACGGCGTTGATGTCGTCCTGCTCGGGCTTCCACAGCAGCTCGCGGACGGCGAACCGGTAGCGGTCGGTGGCGGCCAGGGTGATCCCGCTGCCGTTGATCTCGACCCGGACGCCGGTCAGCACCGGGAGGGTGTCGTCGCGGCCGGCGGCGACCGCGGCCTGGCTGACCGCCGAGGCGAACACGTCGCCCGGGACGGTGCCGGTGGCGGTCGGCATCTGCGGCAGCGCCGGGTACTCGTCGACCGGCAGGGTCGGCAGGGTGAACCGGGAGCTGCCGCAGACCACGCTGACCCGCATACCGTCGGTGGAGATCTCCACCGGGCGGTTCGGCAGGTTGCGCGAGATGTCGTTGAGCAGGCGACCGGAGACCAGGACGGTGCCGGCCTCCTCGACGTCCGCCTCCAGCTCGACCCGGGCCGAAACCTCGTAGTCGAAGCCGGACAGCGCCAGCGTGCCGTCCTGCGCGGTCAGCAGCAGGCCGGCCAGCACCGGCACCGGCGGCCGCGCGGGGAGGCTGCGGGCGGCCCAGGCCACCGCCTCCGCGAGGACATCACGCTCCACCCGGAACTTCACCGGTAACCGCCTCCTGGCTGCTGTCGCCGCGCCCTCGGCCCGTATCGCCGACCGGCGCTGTTGATCGTCTTCCGGCTCCCCGCCGACCGGACTCGCTCCGCTCGGCTTCCAGGTGCCGAAGGACAGTCTGACGTACTCGGCCGACAGTCGGGGCAGATGGGCGGAAGCGAGCCGAACAGATGTCGGGGCGCGGTTGTCCACAGATTCGGGCCACCCCCACTGTTGATCAAGTCGCGAGGTCTCTAGGTGTAGCAGTAGTAGTAGGGCCTGTGGATACCGTGGATAACCCCGTTTTCGCAGGTCAGACCCGGTTTTTTGTCCACAGGTCTTGTGGATGCGGACTGTGGACAACCTAGGCCTGCTGTGGACAGCGGAGCGTAATCCACAGGGCACTGTGAGTATCCACAGGTTATCCCCAGGTTCATCCACAGAAATTGCCGGAGTTATCCACGGGCTCCGATCAACATCACGTGACGCCTTTCACACCCAGGCCTGACAAGGGAGTTGATGTTGTCGAACTGTGGACGCCGCTGTGGAAAACCTGGGGATAACTCCCCTGCTCCTGTGGACGGCCTGTGGACGACCCTGAGGTCATCCTGACGGCTCCTCAGTTCTCCACAGGCTGTGGATAACTGTTGTGCACAAGTCCACAGGGGTCTGACCTGCGCCGAAGAGCGTAGCGGCGATCCGCCTGTGGAGGAACCTCTGGATAACTCGGGCCGGTGGAGCCTGTGGACGGGGAAATCCCACCCGTTCCTGTGGACAACTCCAGTACGTACCCGAACCGTTCGATTTGCTGAGCAGATGTTCGGGTGGGCGGCGGATCGGCCGCCCGGGCCGCTGACCCGATTCCTGCCCCGCCGCCGGCCGTTCCACACCCACCGATCGCCGGGATTCGCCCGGGCGGCCCGCCACAGGCTCGTTGTGGGCCCGCCGCAGGCCGTTGCGGGCCCGCCGCCGGCCCGTGGCGGGCATGCCGAAGGGGAGCCCGGCCGACTCGGCCCGACTCCCCTTCGACTGCGTCAACTACCGTGCTGCCGCTAGCTCTTGATGCGGTTGGTCAGCTCGGTGACCTGGTTGTAGATGGACCGCCGCTCGGCCATCAGCGAGCGGATCTTCCGGTCCGCGTGCATCACCGTGGTGTGGTCCCGGCCGCCGAACTGCGCGCCGATCTTCGGCAGCGACAGGTCGGTCAGCTCCCGGCACAGGTACATGGCGATCTGGCGGGCCGTCACCAGCACCCGGCTGCGCGAGGATCCGCAGAGGTCCTCCACGCCCAGCCCGAAGTACGCGGCGGTCTGCTGCATGATCACCTGCGCGGTGATCTCCGGCCCGGCGTCCTCGTCGCCGCCCGGGATCAGGTCCTTCAGGACGATCCCGGCCAACTCCAGGTCCACCGGCGCCCGGTTCAGGTTGGCGAACGCGGTGACCCGGATCAGCGCGCCCTCCAACTCCCGGATGTTGCGGGTGATCCGGGACGCGATGAACTCCAACACGTCGGCGGGAGCGTTGAGTTGCTCCTGGATCGCCTTCTTGCGCAGGATCGCGATCCGGGTCTCCAGCTCCGGCGGGGTGACGTCGGTGATCAGGCCCCACTCGAACCGGTTGCGCAGCCGGTCCTCCAGCGTGATCAGCTGCTTGGGCGGCCGGTCCGAGGAGAGCACGATCTGCTTGTTGGCGTTGTGCAGGGTGTTGAAGGTGTGGAAGAACTCCTCCTGCGTCGACTCCTTGCTGGCCAGGAACTGAATGTCGTCGACCAGCAGGATGTCGATGTCCCGGTAGCGCTTGCGGAACGCGTCCGCCTTGCCGTCCCGGATCGAGTTGATGAACTCGTTGGTGAATTCCTCCGAGCTCACGTACCGCACCCGGGTGCCCGGGAACAAGCTGCGCGAGTAGTGCCCGATGGCGTGCAGCAGGTGGGTCTTGCCGAGACCGGACTCGCCGTAGATGAACAGCGGGTTGTACGCCTTGGCCGGGGCCTCGGCGACCGCCACCGCCGCGGCGTGCGCGAAGCGGTTGCTGGCGCCGATCACGAAGGTGTCGAACAGGTACTTGGGGTTCAGCCGGGCGTTCGGCTCGTCCTTGCGCGAGCCGCCCGCCGGGGGAGCACCGGGCGGGGCCGGGACGCCGGGCGCGGGCCGGCGCTCCACCGGGGCCGGCCGGTCGGACGGGCGGGGCGTGCCGCGCCGGGAGCCGCCGTGCCGCGGCCGGTCCTCGTCCGGGGAGCCCAGCGCGCCGCCGAACAGGTCGCCCTGCGCGGAGTCCGGGCCCGGACGGCTGGTCCGCCGCGGGGCCGGCTCGGGGCGCCGCTCGGGCACCGCCTGCGGCTCCCAGCTGCCGCCGCTCGCGTCGGGCTGCTCCCGGTACGGGTCCTGCGGCGCCGCCCCGTAGGGCTCGGCCGGCGGGTAGCCGGGCTGGTACGAGGGGCGCTGGTAGTCCTCGGCGGGACGGCCGGGCCAGGCGCCGGGCTGCGGCTGGTGGACGGCGGGGCCGGGCTGGTAGCCCTGCTCGGCCCGCGGGTGCGGCCACTGCTCGGCGCTCTCCGGCTCGGGCTCGGGCTCGGCCTCCGGTTCGGCGGGCGGGGCGGCGTTGGCGTCCACCATCACGGCGATCCGCACCTGGCGGCCGAACTCCTGCGAGATGGCCTCGGTCAGCTGCGGCAGCAGCCGGCCCTCCAGCACCTGCTTGGCGAATTCGTTGGGCGCCGCGAGCAGGGCCGTGTCGTGCATCATCCACATCGGCTGGGTGCGGAGGATCCACTGCTTGTCCTTCTCCACGACATTGCTGTCGCTCACCAGTCGCTCGACGACCCTCGACCACATCAGGACGAGATCGCTGTTGACATCAGCCACTGGTACACGCTTTCTCGTTCCCCGGGCAGGGGCAGTCAGTCAAGGTCGGGAGTGATTCGGGTGGCGCGGCGCGGAGGCGGCCGCGAGCACAGAACAAAAGAGACAAGTCCTGCAACGGTAGTCAGCGCGCAGAGCTGATTCAAGTCGTTGTCCACAGGCTGTGGGCAACGGGCCGACACCCACCTGGTTTGACCCTCCGACCCGCCGCCGCGTACCGTAACCAGGTCGAGTTGTCGATGGCCGCTGCCGCATGTCCGCGGGTCCGCCCGCTTCCATGACGCGCGCAGCACGGGCGCCGTGGTGGTCCCGGTCCAGCAGATCTGGGTCCCGGGACCGGATTTCCCAGTGCAAGGGGAGATCGCGCGGACGCACGGTGACGGCCAAGCGACCCCCCGTCATCCTACGATTCACCCCAGGAGCCCCCGAGTGAGCAAGCGCACCTTCCAGCCGAACAACCGTCGTCGCGCCAAGACCCACGGCTTCCGGCTGCGTATGCGTACCCGCGCCGGCCGCGCCATCCTGGCGTCGCGCCGCGCCAAGGGCCGCAGCGCCCTGTCCGCCTGATCCGCGCCAAGGGTCTGCAGTGCTGCCCACCGAGAATCGGCTGCGGCGGCGCCAGGACTTCGCGACCGCGGTGAAACGCGGTCGCCGCGCCGGTCGGCCCCTGCTGGTGGTCCACCTCCACAGAGAGGTGGTACCCGGGGAGGGCGCCGACCGGAACAGCGACTCCAGCCCGCACGTCGCCGAGGGGCTTCCTTCGGCGCGTGCGGGTTTCGTCGTGAGCAAGGCCGTGGGACCGGCCGTGGTTCGCAACGTGGTGAAGCGTCGGCTGCGTCACCTGGTCCGCGAGCGTCTGTCCCGGTTGCCCGAAGGTAGCCTGATAGTGGTACGGGCGCTGCCCGCTGCTGCGGCGGCCTCGTACGACGAACTCGGGCACGACCTGGACGCGGCGTTGCGCCGCCTGCTCAGGTCGGATCCGGCCGGCAGTGCCCCGACGGGAACAGGGCGATGAAGTACCTGCTGATGGGCCTGATCAGGCTCTACCAGTGGACGATCAGTCCACTGCTCGGCCCGGTGTGCCGTTACTACCCCTCGTGCTCCCGCTACGGGTACGAGGCGGTGCGCGTCCATGGGGCGATCAAGGGTGGCGGGCTGACCGTCTGGCGCATTCTGCGCTGCAATCCCTGGTCTCCCGGTGGGGTCGACCATGTTCCGCCGCGAAAGCATCCGGTGTGGCACCGCCGACTGCGCAATCTGCTGACCCCCACGAGCGGGACCGCCGAGCCGGAGCCGGTGGCGAAGCCCGATGTCCAAGGAGTCTGACCGGTGACCTTCGGTTTTCTGAGTCCCCTCTACTACGCGGTGTCCTGGATCATCGTCCAGTTCCACTCGCTGTTCAGCCACGTCTTCGATCCTGACGGCGGCTTGGCGTGGGGCCTGTCCATCGTGATGATGGTGGTCGCCATCCGGATCTGCCTGATCCCGCTCTTCGTGAAGCAGATCAAGGCGACCCGGGCCATGCAGGCGATCCAGCCGAAGATGAAGGCCATCCAGGAGCGCTACAAGAACGACAAGCAGCGCCAGTCCGAAGAGATGATGAAGCTGTACAAGGAGGCGGGTACCAACCCGTTCTCCTCGTGCCTTCCGATCCTCGTGCAGGCGCCGTTCTTCACCGCCCTCTACGGTGTGCTGGCCTCGGTCGCCAACGACAAGCCGATCGGCGTCATCGACCAGAGCCTGCTGGAGAGTGCCAAGCAGGCGCACATCTTCGGTGCCCCGCTGTCGGCGAAGTTCGTCGGTGCGGACAGCATCCAGGTCCAGATCGTCTGCGCGGTCATGATCGTGCTGATGTCGCTGTCGCAGTTCATCACCCAGCGCCAGCTGATGACCAAGAACGTGGACCTGACGGTCAAGACGCCGTTCATGCAGCAGCAGAAGATGCTGATGTACGTCTTCCCGGTCATGTTCGCCGTGATGGGCATCAACTTCCCGGTCGGTGTGCTGGTCTACTGGCTCACCACCAACGTCTGGTCGATGGGCCAGCAGCTGATCGTCATCCGCAACAACCCGACGCCGGGCAGCAAGGCGTGGGACGAGCGTCAGGCCCGCCTGAAGAAGCAGGGCCGGCTCAACCCGGACGGCTCGGTCAAGAAGACCGGCGGCGTGCTGGCCGCGCTGACCGGTTCCAAGGGCAGCGCGGAGGCCCAGGCCCAGGCGGCGGCCGAGGAGAGCGTGCAGGTGCGCCGGCAGCAGCCGCGCAAGCAGAGCAAGGCTCAGCGGCAGGCTTCGGCGGCCCACCAGGCACACGCCGTGGAGGAACAGAGCGCGGCGGGCGACGAGGCGAACGCCGAGCCGGCCGGGGCCGGGCAGTCCGGCACGAAGGCGGGCGGGGCGAAGCCGGCCGACCGGCAGGGTCAGCGCCAGCAGCCGAAGCGCGGCGGCCAGGCCCAGCGGCCGAAGAAGAAGTAGTCCCGACCCTCGTTCTCGGCCCCATCCGAGGGCCTCATTCCTGAAGGAGTCCACCTGTGACCGATGGCACCACCTCCGCCGTCGACACCGCGCCGGCCGGTGAGAGCGCCCTCGCGCGTCTGGAACGCGAGGGTGACATCGCCGCCGACTACCTGGAGGGTCTGCTGGACATCGCGGACCTGGACGGCGACATCGACATGGACGTCGAGGGGGACCGGGCGCTGGTCTCCATCGTCGGCGAGGGCGACGACCGGACGCTGCAGCGGCTGGTGGGCCAGGACGGCGAGGTGCTGGAGGCGCTCCAGGAGCTGACCCGGCTGGCCGTGCACCGGGAGACCGGTGAGCGCAGCCGACTGATGCTGGACGTCGCGGGCTTCCGGGCCCGCAAGCGGGCCGAGCTCGCGGAGCTGGGCGCGGACGCGGCCGAGCGGGTCAAGCGCACCGGCGAGCAGGTCAAGCTGCAGCCGATGACCCCGTTCGAGCGCAAGGTGGTGCACGACGCGGTGGCAGCCGCGGGACTGCGCAGCGAGTCGGAGGGCGAGGAGCCCCAGCGTTGTGTGGTCGTACTGCCGGCCTGATGCCGGTGGTGCCGTCGGAACGGCGTCCGACCCCGCCCGCCTCTCGCGGGCGGGGTCGTTGCCTTTGCGGTGGACTGATGTTTCACGTGGAACAGTGCAGGACGGGTGGGTGGATTCGACGGTGAGCGGAGAGGCAGAGATGGACAGGGACGGCACGGAGCCCGAGGCGCCGCTGGAGGGGCTGGCCGAAGCGCCGGCGGCAGCGGGACGGATCTTCGGTGATCGGCTGCCACTGGCCGTGCGCTACACCGAGCTGCTGGCGACCGCCGGCGTGCAGCGCGGGCTGATCGGCCCGCGCGAGGTGCCCCGGCTGTGGGACCGGCACGTGCTCAACTGCGCGGTGCTGGCCGAACTGCTGCCCACCGGGGTCTCGCTGTGCGACGTCGGCTCGGGCGCCGGACTGCCCGGCATCCCGGTGGCGCTGGCCCGGCCGGACGTCTCGGTGACGCTGCTGGAGCCGCTGCTGCGGCGCACCACCTTCCTGGAGGAGGTGGTGCGCGAGCTCGGCCTGGACAACGTCACCGTGCTGCGCGGCCGGGCCGAGGAGATGATCGGCAAGCTGGCCGTGGACGTGGTGACCGCCCGTGCGGTGGCGCCGCTGGACCGGCTGGCCGGGTGGGGCATGCCGCTGCTGCGGCCCTACGGGCAGATGCTGGCGCTGAAGGGCGACACCGCGGAGCAGGAGCTGACCGACTCGCGGGCGGCGCTGACCCGGCTGGGCGCGGTGAAGTGGTCGGTGATCGGCGTGGGTGAGGGCGTGCTGGAGACCCAGACCCGGGTGGTCCGGGTGGAGGCCGGTGAGAGCCCCGGCGGCGTCAAGGCGGCCACCCGGCGGGCCAAGGCAGCCCGGGCCGGTCGCGGCGGCAAGGGCGCCGAGGGTGCGGGCCGGCGTGGTGGCGGTGGCCGCGGCCGGCGCTGAGCCGGTTGGGTGCGTTCAACTTGCGGGGCGGGTGGCGATCGGGTCACCCGCCCCGTCGGCTTGTCGGCGCCCCGGAGTGTCGGGCCGTCGGACACCGACATTCCGGGCATCGTGTTTCACGTGAAACGTCGCTTCCTGCTGACCGGCGTACTTGATCAGGAGCTGAACCGGGCCCGTGAACGGGACCCGGCAGTGACTGTCGCGGCTCCGGTTTCACGTGAAACACTGGCCCCCATGCAGGAGTCGGAGATCGTCGATCAGGTGGATGAAACCCCCGTCGCACGTGCCGCGCACGCCGTCGTCCCGGTCACCGGGTACGCCGGGGAGGGGCTTCCCCGACCCGCCGCCACCCGGGTCATGGTGGTCGCCAACCAGAAGGGTGGGGTCGGCAAGACCACCACCACCGTCAACCTGGCCGCCTCGCTCGCCATGCACGGTCTGCGAGTGCTGGTCATCGACCTCGACCCGCAGGGCAACGCCTCGACCGCCCTGGGCATCGACCACCACGCCGAGGTGCCGTCGATCTACGACGTGCTGGTGGAGGGCAAGCCGCTGGCCGACGTGGTGCAGCCGGTGGTGGACGTGGAGGGGCTGTTCTGCTGCCCGGCCACCATCGACCTGGCCGGCGCGGAGATCGAACTGGTCTCGCTGGTGGCGCGGGAGAGCCGGCTGCAGCGGGCCATCGCCGCCTACGAGCAGCCGCTGGACTACGTGCTGATCGACTGTCCGCCCTCGCTCGGGCTGCTGACCGTCAACGCCCTGGTGGCCGGTCAGGAGGTGCTGATCCCGATCCAGTGCGAGTACTACGCGCTGGAGGGCCTGGGGCAGCTGCTGAAGAACGTGGAGCTGGTGCGGGCGCACCTGAACCCGCTGCTGCACGTGTCGACCATTCTGCTGACCATGTACGACGCCCGGACCAGGCTGGCCGCGCAGGTTGCCGAGGAGGTGCGGACGCACTTCCAGAAGGAGGTGCTGGCCACCGCCATCCCGCGATCGGTGCGCATCTCCGAGGCCCCGAGCTACGGGCAGACCGTGCTCACCTACGACCCCGGTTCCAGCGGCGCGCTCTCCTACCTGGAGGCGGGACGCGAGCTGGCGCTGCGGGCCGAGGTCGCGAAGACGACGGTGGGGCGCCACCGGGCGGGTGTGGAGGTCGTTCCGCCCCGCAACGGCGCGGAGTCGTCCGCGTCGACGGCACAGCACAGTTCGATGGAGGGCAAGCGGTGAGTGGCACGCGCAGGGGTCTGGGCAGGGGTCTGGGAGCGCTGATCCCGGCGACCCAGCCGGCGGCCGGGGGAGCGGCCGCACCGGCCGACCCGCCGGCGCCGGTGGTTCCCACCGATCGCGGCACGGTGGCCGCCAAGGCGGCCGCGGAGAGTCTGCGGGAGCTGGCCGGAGACAAGCGCCGCAGCGTCCTGGAAGCGGCGCTGACGCCCGTGGACGGCGCCCGCTTCGCGGAGCTTCCGCTGGACTCGATCAGTCCCAACCCGCGCCAGCCGCGCGAGGTGTTCGACGAGGAGAAGCTCGCCGAACTGGTCGCCTCGATCAAGGAGGTCGGCCTGCTGCAGCCCGTGGTGGTCCGTCAGACCGGCCCGGAGCGCTATGAACTGATCATGGGTGAGCGCCGCTGGCGGGCCTCCCGGGAGGCCGGTCTGGCGGTGATTCCGGCGATCGTCCGGGCCACCGGGGACGACAAGCTGCTGCTGGACGCGCTGCTGGAGAACCTGCACCGGGCCGAGCTGAACGCGCTGGAGGAGGCCGCCGCGTACGACCAGCTGCTGCGCGACTTCGCCTGCACGCACGACCAGTTGGCGGCTCGGGTCGGCAAGTCCCGTTCGCACGTCTCCAACACGCTGCGACTGATGAAGCTGCCGGTCCCGGTGCAGCTGAAGGTCGCGGCCGGGACGGTCAGCGCCGGGCACGCGAAGGCGATCCTGATGGTGCCGGACGGTGCGGGCCAGGAGCTGCTGGCCGAGCGGGTGGTGGCCGAGCTGCTGACGGTGCGGGCCACCGAGGAGATCGCCGGGCTGATGGCCGGGGAGACCCCGAAGGCGAAGAAGGCCGGCCCGCGGGCGGGCCGGACGGTTTCACCGGCCTTCACCGAGCTGTCGGACCGGCTCTCGGACCGCTTCGAGACCCGGGTCAAGGTCGAGGCCTCGCAGCGCGACGGCCGGATCGGCAAGGGCAAGGTGGTGCTGGAGTTCGCCTCGGTCGAGGACCTGAACCGGATCCTGGACAGCCTCGCGCCGGGCGAGCAGGGGCTGCGGCTGTCCTGAGGTCGGTGACCGCGAACGGCGAACAACGGGTGCATGTTTCACGTGAAACGTGCACCCGTTTCGTCGCTCGGAGCAGACTGGACTCCAGGGCCGGTTTCCGCGTGGAGGAGGAGGTACGGGCGTGGGGCGAAGGGTCGTTCCGCTGACACTGGACAACCTCTCGGAGCTGCCGAACACCTGCCGCTCCTGCGTGTTCTGGGAGCTCGATCCGGTCAGCGGACGGGCCGCGCAGGACGGCGGCAAGGGCGAGTTGGAGAAGGAGGGCTGGATCTCCGCCGTACTGCTGGACTGGGGATCCTGCGGCAGAGTCGCCTACGTGGACGACCGCCCGGCCGGGTTCGTGCTCTACGCTCCGCCCGCGTACGTGCCGCGCGGGCAGTCGTTCCCGACCAGCCCGATCTCCCCGGACGCGGTGCAGCTGATGGTCTCCCGGGTGCTGCCGGAGTTTCAGGGGCAGGGCCTGGGGCGGGTGTTGGTGCAGGCGGTGGCCAAGGACCTGATCCGGCGCGGTTTCCGGGCGATCGAGGCGTTCGGTGCGCAGGGCAGCGAGATCCCCAGCTGCGTGCTGCCCGCCGAGCACCTGCGGGCGGTCGGCTTCAAGACCGTCCGGCCGCACCACCGGTATCCGCGGCTGCGGTTGGAGGCGCGCTCCACGCTGTCCTGGAAGGGCGACATGGAGGGTGCGCTGGAGCGGCTGCTCGGCGGCCGGCGCAAGGAACCGGCGCTGCGGCCGTTCTGAGGGAGGTGTTCTCCGCTCCTGGCCCGCCCGCGCGGAGCGGGCCGCCGCGCTCTCGGCGCTTCCTGACGAAGCCGTAGGAAGCCTGCTGAAGCCTTGCCCGAGGGCACGGAAACGCCGAGGCGGCCCGTACGAGGATTCCCCGTGCGAGCCGCCTCGGCGACGGTCGGCCGGAACTGACTTACAGGTACTCGGCCAGCTCGCGCAGCAGCGCGGCCTTCGGGCGGGCACCGGTGATGGTCTTCACCAGCTCGCCGCCCTTGTAGACGTTCAGCGTCGGGATGGAGATCACGTTGTAGGCCGCGGCGGTCTCCTGGTTGGCGTCCACGTCGAGCTTGACGACGGACAGCTTGTCGCCGTGCTCGGCCGCGATGTCCTCCAGGACCGGGGCGATCTGGCGGCACGGGCCGCACCAGGTGGCCCAGAAGTCGACCAGGACGGGCTTGTCGCTCTTGAGAACCTCGGCCGCGAAGGTGGCGTCGGTTACTTCCTTGGTGGCGCCGGCCACGGGAACTCCTTGGGGTCGGAGGGGAAATGCGAGAGGGATAACAACGGCAGGGGCGGTTCTGTTTCGTGGCGGAAACGGTCGCCGCCCCGGCCGGGGGCTGCTCGGCCCGGTGGACGTCAGACCGCGAGGGCGGCGGTCTCGGCCTCGGCGTCGGTCAGCGCGGCGAGGTAGCGCTCGGCGTCCAGCGCGGCGGAGCAGCCGGTACCGGCGGCGGTGATCGCCTGGCGGTAGGTGTGGTCGACCACGTCGCCCGCGGCGAAGACGCCGGGGATGTTGGTGCGGGTGGAGGGGGCCTCGACCTTGAGGTAGCCCTCGGCGTCCAGGTCGAGCTGGCCCTTGAACAGGTCGGTGCGCGGGTCGTGGCCGATCGCGATGAACAGGCCGGTGACGGGCAGCTCGCGCAGGTCGCCGGTGTTGGTGTCGCGCAGGGTCAGACCGGACAGCTTCGGGTCGCCGTGGATCTCCTCGACCGCGCTGTCCCAGGCGAAGGTGATCTTCGGGTCGGCGAAGGCGCGCTCCTGCATGGCCTTGGAGGCGCGCAGGGTGTTGCGGCGGTGGACCACCGTGACGCTGCGGGCGAAGCGGGACAGGAAGGTGGCCTCCTCCAGCGCGGTGTCGCCGCCGCCGACCACCGCGATGTCCTGGTCGCGGAAGAAGAAGCCGTCGCAGGTCGCGCACCAGGAGACGCCGCGGCCGGAGAGCTTGTCCTCGTTCGGCAGGCCGAGCTTGCGGTGCTGCGAGCCGGTGGTGACGATCACGGCGCGGGCGCGGTGCACGGTGCCCTCGGAGTCGGTGACGGTCTTGATGTCGCCCGTGAGGTCGACGGCGATGACGTCGTCCGGCACCAGCTCGGCGCCGAAGCGCTCGGCCTGGGCCCGCATGTTGTCCATCAGCTCGGGACCCATGATGCCGTCGCGGAAGCCCGGGAAGTTCTCCACCTCGGTGGTGTTCATCAGCGCGCCGCCGGCCGTGACCGCGCCCTCGAAGACCAGAGGCTGGAGGGAGGCACGCGCGGTGTACAGCGCAGCGGTGTATCCGGACGGGCCGGAACCGATGATGATCACGTTACGGACGTCGCTCACTGCATCTCCTGGTTCGCATGGCGTCCCGCTTGCGCGGGGGAGGGCGGTCGCTCCGCCGCCCCGGACAACGACTTACCAGTCTCCCGCATTCCCAGGCCCGACCGGACCAACCACCCCCGGTCCGGGAGTGGGCGGCGCGGAACGGTGAGGAATCAGGGGGCCGGGACGGTGCTGTGCAGCAGGATCGTCGAACGGGGGCAGTCCGGGGTGGCCAGGTAGACGTCCAGCGGCCCGCTGCCGCCGGGCGGGCGGAACACCAGGGCCAGCACCGGCCGGCCCTGGTAGCTGCCCGTTCCGGTGGCCAGCGGCGGCTCGTCCGGGTGCCCGGTGGCGCTCAGGGCGCAGGCTGTCGGGTCCTTGCCCGGGTCGGCCGCGGAGAGGTGCCCGGCGGGTTTGGTGGTCAGCAGCTCGTGGATCTGGGCCGGGAGCTGTTCGGCGGTGAAGGCCGGGCCCGAGCCGCCGACGGCGTTCGGCTCGGGGCGCGCGGCGTCGGCGGTCCTCGGTTCGGACGTGGCGTTGCCGTGGGCGGTGGTGAGAGTGCCGCTGCCCGATGGGTTCCGGCTGAGCAGCACCCCGCCCACGGTGGCCGCGACGGCCACGGCGGCGGTGGCGAGCAGCAGGCTCAGGGCGCGACGGCGGCGGCGCGCGGGGCGTCCCGGACCGCTCGCCGCGCGCGGGGCACCGGCGGGCCCCCCGGTGCGGGGCGGGCCGGACGGGGCCGCAGCGGGGCGCTCCGGACGAGCCTCGGCACAGGTTTCGGCGCGGGTCTCGGCACGGGTTTCGGCGCGAGCGGCGGATTCGGCGGCCAGCGCCGCCGTCAGCCGGTCGGCGACCTCCTGCGGCATCGGCGGGGCGGGGGTGTCCGCCAGCAGCTCCGGGAGGCCGCGGAGCGCGGCGTAGTCCTCGGCGCAGGACGGGCAGCCGGCCAGGTGCTGGTGGAGCGGTTCGGCCTGCTCGGGCGGGAGCAACTCCTCGGCCAGGTCGGCCAGCGCGTCCAGGTCGGGGTGCTCGGAAGGCGGGTGCGGCGTCATCGCGGGGTCGCATCTCCTTCCAGCGCGGTGGCGGGATCCGTGGGTGGGACGGGTGTGGGCCGGTTCGGGTTCCCGGCCCGGGGCGCGGGCGGTGTTCCACGTGGAACACCGGCCGGATCGTTCTCCCGCGGCATGCGGGCGGCGTCGGTTTCACGTGGAACACGGGCGGCGCCGGTGCCACCTGGAACCTCGGTTTCACGTGGAACACCGCCCGGCCCGAGGTGGCGCAGCAGCGGCAGCAGCCTGGCCCGGCCGCGGGCGCAGCGGCTCTTGACGGTGCCGACCGGGACGCCGAGCACCGCGGCGGCCTCGGCGACCGGGTAGCCCTGCATGTCGACGAGTACCAGGGCGGCCCGTTGGTCGGCGGGCAGCCCGGCCAGGGCGTCGGCCACCTCGCGCCGGGTTTCGGCGCGCACCGCGTGGCTCTCCGCGCCCTCGCTGGTGCCGAGCGCGGCCTCCGGCGGGCCGCCCGGGTGCTGGTCGAGCGACTCGGCCCGGCGGACGGCGCCGCGGCGGGCGCGGTCCAGGCAGGCGTTCACCACGATCCGGTGCAGCCAGGTGGTGACCGCCGAGCGGCCCTGGAAGCCGGCGGCGGCCCGGAACGCGGAGACCAGGGCGTCCTGGAGCGCGTCCGCGGCCTCCTCGCGGTCGCCGAGGGTGCGCACCGCGACGGCCCACAGCCGGTCGCGGTTGCGGTGCACCAGTAGCCCGAAGGCGTCCGGATCGCCCGCCGTGTGCCGGGCGAGCAGTTCGGCGTCGGTGGGCTCCTCGGCCATCCGCCCCCTCCTCGCGGTCCGGCCGTCCGCTCCGGCGGCCGTGGGTCACCATCGTTGGGGATCCGGCGGAGCGGATCAAGAGGCGCCGGGGTTCCGGCCGCCCGTTGGGGGCTATCCGTTGACCTGGATCTCGGCGATCTTGCCGCGGTAGCCGCCGTCGTCGCCGGTGGGCAGGTTGGTGAGCCAGACCAGCAGGTACCGGGTGCTGACCGGGGCGGTGGGCTTCAGGGTGACCTTGGTGCCGGAGCCGGTGGCGATCGAGGTGAGGCTCTTGAAGCCGTTGTCGTCGGGGGTCGGCGCGGTGGTGGCGCCGGTCGGGGCGGCCCGCAGTTCGACCTTGGTGGAGCCGATGAGCTGGACGTCCACCGAGCCGACGGCGCGGGCCGAGCCGAGGTCGATCAGCAGGCCGGTGCCGGGCCGCCAGTCGCCGAACTGGTCGTTGTAGCGCTGGGTGGTCCAGGTGGTCGCCGGGTTGCCGTCGGTGGCGTTCGGGATCTCGCTGGGGTGCTCGTCCTTGGTGTCGCCGTACGCGTTGAACGGGGAGACCGATGTGATGGCGAGCTTCTCGCCGGTGACGGCGGGGGCGCTGCCGGACGGGGTGGGGGCGGGCGAGCTGTGGTTGGTGGTGCCCTTGTCGTGCTTGTTGACGTAATCCACTGCCTGCCAGGAGCCGACCGTGACGGCGGACAGGGCCACCAGCGAGGCGGTCCACTTGAGCACCCGGCGCAGGGCGCTGCGGCGGCGCGGGGCGGGGCGGGGGGCGACCGGGGCCGGCGCGGGAGCGGGTGCGGTGGTGGGGATCGCCTGGGTGGGCGCGGCGGGGGAGTAGCGCGGCCGGGCGGTGGGCAGGGCGCGCAGCGTGGGCGGGGCGGGCTGCTCCGGCGGGCGGATCTTCGGCAGCTCGGCGATCGCCGCGGCCAGTTCGGCGGGGGTGGTGATCGGCGCCTTGTGGTGCGGCGGCTGCTCGCACAGGATCCGCGCGGCGAGCTCCGCCAGGCCCTTGTGGACGCCGGCCCGGACCTGGTCCGGGGGCACGCAGCCGAGGTCCTTGGGGAGCCCTTGGAGGTCGTAGCGGTCCTCCGGGTAGGGCCAGCGGTGGGTGAGTGAGGCGTACAGCAGTGCGCCGATCGCACGGACGTCGGTCAGTTCGGCGTTCTCGGTGGGCAGTCCGCGCAGGGCGGCGTCCACCGCGATGCCGTTGATCCGGTACTGGCCGCCGTCGGTGCGCAGCACGCACTTCGGGGTGAGCCGCAGGTGGGCCTGGCCGCGCTGGTGGGCGGCGGCGATGGCGTCGGTGACCTGGCGGACCATCTGGTAGGCGTCGTACGGCTCCAGCGGGCCGTCCGCCAGCAGCTCGGCCAGGTCGCGGGCGCCGGGCAGCCACTCGCGGACCACGTACACCAGCTCGCCCTCCTGCACCGCGTCCAGCACCTGGACGAAGCGCGGGTCGCCGAGCAGGGCGGCGCTGCGGGCGGCGGTGAGCACCGACTTGGCGCGGCGGTGGCCGGCCGAGAGCAGGTGCACGCCGACGGCGCGGCGGAGCTTCTCGTCGACGGCGCGCCAGCTGGTGAAGGTGTCCGACTCGGAGATGCACTCCTCCAGCCGGTAGCGGCCGCCGATCTTGTCGCCGCTGTGCCGCGGCGGGGCGGGCAGCACGGTGGGCAGGGTGGCCGTGTCGGCGTCCAGGGTCTCGGTGCTGGTGGCCGGGGCGGGCTCGGACGGCTCGATCGGGGGCAGCGGGCGGCGCACGCCGCGGCTGCGGGAGGGGCGCTCGGCGCGGGCGGCGCCCTGGGCGGCCAGCTCGGCGTCGATCTCCTGTGCGGAGAGCGGGGCGGTGGCCTCGGCGAGCGGCTGCTGCGGGTCGTCGCTTCCGGCCTCGTCGGCGGGCGCGGCAGGGGTGGGCCGCAGCGGGGTGGTCGGGGTGTCCTTCACCCGGGGCTTCGCCGAGCCCTTCGAGCCGGCCTTCGGCGCGTCCTGGGGGGTGCTCTTCGGGGAGCCGGTCGCGGTGCTCTTCACCGCGCCGTCGGCGGAGCCTTTCGCGGCGCGGCCGCGGTCGGATCCGGTGTCGCGCTGCGAGGTTCCGGGCGCGGCCTCGGTCGCCGCCCCGTCCGTCTCGGACGTGTCGACGATCGCCTTGGTGCCGTCAGCCACCGTGGTCCTGCCTCCCCTTGTGTCGTCCCGGGCCAAGCCGGGACGGTCGACGAGCCGCTGCCGGAGTGGACGTCCGTGCTGCAAGGTCAATTGTGCCCACTCCCGGCACCCTGGTACGACCGCTGAGAGTGCCGGGAGGTTGCCCACTCGTCCACTTCCGGGCGAACGGCAGACGAATGGGCCGGAATCGGGGGTGTGCCCCGACTCCGGCCCACCGTAGGCGGACTGGGTCGCCGACAGATCGTCAGCACTCCGGGTGACGTGCCGTCAACCCGCGATCGGCGTTCCGGTCAGCGGCCGAGCCGCCGGCGGACCATTCCGGTGAGCGCGTTGAGCTCCTCGATGCGCATCCGGCGGGCCAGCAGCAGGAACACCGCGATCTGGACGACGGCCGCCGCCAGCAGCGTCAGTACGTTGCCGAGCCAGCCGTCCAGCATCCGCAGCGCGAACAGCTCGATCACCAGGCCGACCACGGCGGCGGGCAGCGAGGCGATCGCCAGCCGGACGTAGGTCTTGGTGATCCGGGCGGTGTCCAGGCCGCCGATCCGCGCCTTCAGCTTCGGCACCGCGACGAACACGCCCACCGCGTAGGACAGGCCGTAGCCCAGTGCCATGCCGGTCACCGCCCACTGCGCGGGCAGCAGCAGCCAGCACAGCAGTGCGGTGCCGGCCTGGGTGAGCGCCACCCAGACGGTGTTGGAGAACGGGGTGCGGGTGTCCTCGTAGGCGTAGAAGCCGCGCAGCAGTACGTACTGCACCGAGTACGGGATCAGGCCGAGAGCGAAGGCGGAGAGCATGTAGCCGACCGCGGTGGCGCCGTGCGCGGCCGCGCCGCCGTTGCCCAGGCCGTAGATCGAGGAGCCGATCACCGGGCCCAGCGACAGGAACAGGAACGCCGCCGGGACGATCGCCACCGCCGAGGTGCGCAGGCCGTAGGAGAGGTCGTCGCGGACCGCCCCGGCGTCCTGGTCGGCGGCCGCCCGGGACAGCCGGGGGAGCACCGCGCTCATCACCGACACGGTGATCACCGCCATCGGCAGCTGCCAGATCAGCAGCGCGTTGGAGTACGCGGCCAGGCCGACGCCGAGGTGGCCGTCGTGCTCGGCGGCCTTGCCGGACGCGGTGGCCAGCTGCGTCACCACCAGGAAGCCCGCCTGATTGGCCAGCACGAACAGGAACGTCCACTTGGCCAGCCGGGCCGCCTTGCCCAGGCCGTGCCCGCGCCAGTCGAAGCGCGACCGGAACGCGAAGCCCGCCGACCGCAGGTACGGGATCATCGACAGCGCCTGCACCGCCAGGCCCAGCATGGTGCCGATGCCGAGCAGCCGGACGCCCTCGGGGGAGATGGTCTGCGGGGTGGTCCCGGTGTGCTGGAAGGTGCCGTACACGCCGATGTACATCGCGAAGGTGAAGATCACCACGAGGTTGTTCAGGACCGGCGTCCACATCATCGCCCCGAACCGGCCGCGGGCGTTGAGGATCTGGCCCATCACCACGTGCACGCCCATGAAGAAGATGGTCGGCAGGCAGTACCGGGCCAGCGCGACCGTGGTGTCGGCGCTCTGCTGGTCCCGCATCAGCGCGTGCGAGATCAGCTGCACCAGCACCGGCGCGGCCAGCACCGCCACGAACACCACGCCCGCCAGGCCGGTCACCACCAGGGTGAGCAGCCGGTTCGCGTAGGCGGTGCCGCCGTCCTCGTCGTTCTTCATGCTGCGCACCAGCTGCGGGACGAACACCGCGTTCAGCGCGCCGCCGCCGATCAGGATGTACAGCAGGGTGGGCAGCGTGTTGGCGGCGTTGTACGAGTCGCCCATCGAGGCCACGCCGATCGCGGCGGCGATCACCATGGTGCGCAGGAAGCCGGTGCCGCGGGAGACCAGGGTGCCGGCCGCCATGATGGCGCTGGAGTTCAGCAGGCCGGCGACCTTGCCGCCGCCACCCCCGGCCGGGACGGCGGGCTCGGGCGGAGCGGTCGGGGCGGGCGGCGCGGTCGGCTCGGGCGGCGCGGTGGCGGCGTTGGCCTCCAGCACCGCCGCGTCGGCCCGCATCACCGCCTCCTCCTCGGACAGCGGGGGGTCGAACTCGATCGGCGGCACGTACGGGTGGCGCTCGTCCGCCGCCGGGACCGGCTCGGCGCCGAAGGCCCGTGCGGGCTCCGGGGCGTCGGCGGGCTCGGGGTGTTCCGGCGCGTCGGTGTCCGCGGCCTTCGCCACGGCCTGATCCGGTGCCGTTGCCGGAGCAGCCTGCGCGCGTGCCTGTACGGGTGCCTGCGCGGATTCCTGTTCGGGGGCGGCCGGTTCTTGTTCGGGGGCCGACAGCAGGCTCTCCACGCCGACGTACTCGGTGGTCTCGGTGCCCCGGCGCGACCCGGCCGGCTCGGCGGCCTCCGCTGCCACCTCGGCGGCGATCGACGCCCAGCGCGGTGCCGGCGCGGTCAGCCGCAGGGCGGACTCGGACCCGCGGCTCGGCTGGCCGGGCACCGCCGCCGTGGTCTCCGGGGCGTCCTGGACGTCCGTGGTGTCCGGGACGGCCTCCGGCAGGTCGACCTCGCCGTACGGGTCCGTGCCCCCGTACGCCTCGGCGGCGTACGGGTCACGGGCGTAGGTGTCGGCGACGTACCAGTCGGCGGTGGGGTCGGCGGGGGCGGCGGCGGACCGTGGACCGCCCGCGCGGTCCTGGGGCCTACCTCCGCCCTGGTCCTGGGCTGCTCGCTCGCTCCGCTCGTTCATGCCACCAATCCACGTCAGAGAGGGGGGACGGGCGCCCGGGGGTGAGGCGCCTAGTGATCCACCTTCTCATCACCGGAGACCCGATCGCTGTCATCCCGGTCGGACGAGGGCTCCGCGTCGGTCGGCTTCCCCTCGGCGTCCGGCCGCACGTCCTCGTCGTCGTCGTCCTCGACGTCCGACAGCAGGCGCTCCGGGTCCTCGTCGATCTCGCCGGCCGCCTTGCGCTTCTTGCGCTGGAGGTAGAACCGCAGCCCGGCGAGGATCATCAGCGCGGTGCCGCCGGCGATCACGTACGTCACACCGCTGGCCACCGAGGTGACGTCGACGACGAACTCCACCGGTTCGCCGTAGCGCTGCGCGTTCGGGCCGGTGGTCCAGAGCTCCGCGTTCACCTTGACCTGGCCGTTGACCTGCGCCTCGGCGGGGAAGCGGAAGGTGCGGCTGGTGGTGGCGTCCAGCACCACGGGCTGGTTGTCGCCCACGAGGAGGCGGTTCTGCTGGGTCGAGTAGAGCCGCAGCTCCAGGTTGCCGACCGCCTGGGTGAGGTCGTTCTTGACGCTGATCAGCAGGGTCGCGTTGTCGCCCGGCAGCGTCACGGTGGTCTTCTTCGGCACCCGGACCGCCGACTTCAGGTTGTCCAGGTAGCGCTGCACGCCGGCCCGGTAGTCCACGCCGGCCTTCTGCTGGTCGCGCCAGCTGGTGGACATCGACCGCACCATGGCCGCGCTGAACGGGCCGCGCACCCGCTCCGGCTGGGTCAGGATCATCATCAGCTGGTCCACGCCGCCCTGGATGCCCATGGTGGCGTTCAGCTCGGCGGAGGACAGCTCGGCGCCGGTCGCGTCGCCCGGGTAGTCGTTCGGGACGTCGGTGTTGACGCCCGGGTCCGCGGGCATGTCGGCGATCTTCTGCAGGCTGGCCGGGGCCACCCAGCCGCCGTTGCCGGACGCCGCCTGCATCGAATCGCGCAGCGCCAGCGCGGTGCCGACGGTCAGCGAGCGGGACGGCAGCACCAGCACGCCGCGCGGGTGCTCCGGCTCCTGGTGGGCGATCGCCAGGGTCTCGGCCAGGAACCGCTGCTGGGCCGCGGTGCGGTCGTGGGCGGTGCCCAGGTCGCCCTGGAACAGCGAGGCCAGCACGGCGTCGGAGACCACCGCGGTCTGCCCGTTGCCGATCGGACGGGCCGCGCCCGGCGTGTAGGTCAGCTTGTCGGACTCCTGCATCGACGTGCCGTTGACCAGCAGCAGCCGGCCGCCCGCCGTGTTCGCCACCGCCGCTGTGCGCTGGTCCAGCAGGCCGCGGTACGGCCAGGCCACGTCCGAGTGGACATTCACCTGAAGCCGGGTCTCGGTGGTGACCTGACCGGCCGTCATCGCCTTGCGCAGCGCGTTGTCCATGCCGTTCAGCTTGGCGCCGTTGTGCGCGATCGACGCCAGGTCCGGGTCGGCGTACGGCAGCGACACCACCTCGGAGCCCTGCTTCGACACCGCCGTTTTCAGCTTCGCCAGCCAGGCCGTCGCCGCGTCGCGCCCGGTGCCCGGCACGGTGTTGTCCTCGCGCGCGGACTCGCCGGAGGTGCCGGGCTTCTGCACCCGGTACGGCTTGGTCATCGCGAACACGGTGTCCAGCAGGTCCGGGTCGATCGCCCAGGTCAGATTCGGCATCCTTTCGCCGATCTCGACCAGCTGGTTCAGCCGTCCGTCACCGGTCAGCTCGCCCACCAGGCTGTCGTCCCGCAGCACCGGCGTCTGGTCCTGGTCCGGCATGGTCTGCGCGACCAGGACCGGGGCGTGGGTCAGCGGCCACACCACCGCGACCTGCGAGGGCTTGGCGGTGGTCCGGCCCTGGACCGGCAGGTAGGTGCGGGCGATGCCCAGCGAGTGCGGCTTGTCGTCGCCGGTCCGGCCCCAGAGGTCCACCGCCAGCTCGTAGCTGCCGGTCTCCTTGGCGTTCAGCGCGGACACCGGCACCGGCAGGGTGAAGTCCTTGCTCTGCCCCGGGTCCAGGTCGCCGACGTCCTGCGCCGGGTTCTCCAACGGGGTGCCGTCCTTGGCGCTCGGCGAGCCCCAGGAGCCCATCATGTCGATGTCGCTGCGGGTCGCCAGCATCGGCTTGCCCGGGTTCGGCACCCGGACCATGACCTTCGGCGACTTCAGCTTCTCCGAACCGGAGTTGGTGACCTTGCCGGTGATCGTCACGGTGTCGTTCTCGTGCGCGACCTGCGGCGCCCCGGTGCCGACCTGCACCGTGTCGATCTGCACCGCCGCCGGGTACTCGCCCGAGGCAGTCACCAGAGTGCCGGGCCCGGCCGCCGCCGGAGCGGCCGCCACGGCCCCGACCAGCCCGCCTGCCAGCAGGGCGGCGGTGCTCCTGGCCAGCCGGCCCGTCCACCGTCCGCGGCGCCCGGCCCCTGCCGCGCCCCGCCCGGTCCGCTCGTCCACGCGCGTCCTCGCCGTTCCTGATCGTCTCGATCGACCCACGCACCGACGCGGCCCCGCCCGACCCCGGCGGTCTCCGACAAGGAGCGTTCACCCGGCATGGTAACGACGCTGTGCGGCCCACAGTGTTGCGGGCCGGAAGCTGGCCGGAGCGGCGGGGCGGAGGAAACGGGAGGGCGACGGGGCAGGGCGGGCACGTACCCTTGTGAGCCGTGTCCACTGCCAATGCGTCCAGCACCAATCATTCCAGCTCCGCCGACCGGGTCGCCCTGCCGGGCCTGACCGAGGCGCAGACCCTCGGCCTGCAGGAACTGCTTCGGGTCTCCCCGGTCGCCGACGAGATCGCCCGCCGGTTCCAGGAGGCCGGCCACCGGCTCTCGCTGGTCGGCGGCTCGGTCCGGGACGCCCTGCTCGGCCGGCTGGGCAACGACCTCGACTTCACCACCGACGCCCGCCCCCAGCAGATCCTCAAGCTGGTCAAGGGCTGGGCCGACGCGGTCTGGGACGTCGGCATCGCCTTCGGCACCGTCGGCGCGCGCAAGGACACCGCCGAGGGCTCGTTCCTGATCGAGATCACCACCTACCGCAGCGAGGCCTACGACCGCAGCTCCCGCAAGCCCGAGGTCAGCTACGGCGACTCGATCGAGCAGGACCTGGTCCGCCGCGACTTCACCGTCAACGCGATGGCCGTCGACCTGCCCGGCCGCGGCTTCGTCGACCCGCACCACGGCCTGGACGACCTGGAGGCCCGGGTGCTGCGCACCCCCGCCACCCCCGAGGAGTCCTTCTCCGACGACCCGCTGCGGATGATGCGGGCCGCCCGCTTCGCCGCCCAGCTCGACTTCGAGCCGGCGCCCGAGGTGGTCGCCGCGATGACCGCGATGGCCGAGCGGATCACCATCGTCTCCGCCGAACGCGTCCAGGCCGAGCTCAACAAGCTGCTGCTCTCCGAGCACCCGGTCAAGGGCCTGCGCCTGCTGGTCGACACCGGCCTCGCCGAGTTCGTGCTGCCCGAGCTCCCGGCACTGCGCCTGGAGAGCGACGAGCACCACCGCCACAAGGACGTCTACGAACACTCGCTGACGGTCCTGGAGCAGGCCATCGCGCTGGAGACCGACGGCCCCGACCTGGTGCTGCGCCTCGCCGCGCTGCTGCACGACATCGGCAAGCCGCGCACCCGCCGCTTCGAGTCCGACGGCGGGGTCTCCTTCCACCACCACGAGGTGGTCGGCGCGAAGATGACCCGCAAGCGGATGCGCGAGCTCAAGTACTCGAACGAGCTGATCGGCGAGGTCTCCCGGCTGGTCGAGCTGCACCTGCGCTTCCACGGCTACGGCGGCGGCGAGTGGACCGACTCCGCGGTGCGCCGCTACGTCACCGACGCCGGCCCGCTGCTGGAGCGCCTGCACAAGCTGACCCGCTCCGACTGCACCACCCGCAACAAGCGCAAGGCCGCCGCGCTGGCCCGCACCTACGACTCGCTGGAGGAGCGGATCGCCGCCCTCAAGGCGCAGGAGCAGCTGGACGCGATCCGGCCCGCGCTGGACGGCAACGAGATCATGCAGCTGCTCGCCCTGCGCCCCGGCCCCGCGGTCGGCCGCGCCTACAAGCACCTGCTCGAACTGCGCCTGGAGCACGGCCCGATGGAGCACGAGGCGGCGGTGGCCGCGCTGCACGAGTGGTGGGCGGCGCAGCCGAAGGACTGACGCCCGCTCAGCCGATCTGGCCGGGTTTGCCGGGGGTCTGACCGTTCATCGGGGACAGGCACAGCTTGTTCTTCTGCGTGTGCCCGCTCCGGCGGTACCGGGCGTGGTAGGTGTCGGTGGCCCCCGGCGTCTTGCTGCAGCTCGCGGTCACCAGGTTGTCGGTGCTGTACTTCTGCAGCACGTGCCACCGGGCGTCCGCCGAGGTGCAGGCCACCACCTTGTGCTTGCTGTCCAGGCAGTCGCCGACCCGGGGCACCTTGTCCTGGGTGAGCCAGATGGCGAGCACGCCGAGGACGGCCAGCACCGCGAGTCCGATGAACCCGCGGAACAGGCAGCTGCCCCGGCGTTTGTCCTTCTCGGTGATGACCAGCTCGGGCGCCTGCCCCCAGGCGGGCATCCCCTGACCCGACGCGTCCCCGCCCGTGGGCGGCTGCTGGCCGTAGGCGGGCGGCTGTTGCCCGTAGGCCGGCGGTTGTCCGTACGCAGGGGGCTGCCCGTACGCGGGCGGCTGTCCGTAGCCGGACGGCTGGCCGTACGCGGGCGGTTGCTGGCCGGGCTGCTGGCCGTACGGGGCGGGCTGGCCGTACGGGCCTGGCTGACCGTACGGGCCGGGCGGCGGCGGTGTGCTCATCTGTTTCTTCCCCCCAGGACGACGAAGGCGTGCCGTGCGCCCACGACCCTAGCGGCAGAAACCCCGTCAGGAGCGGCGCGCGGCACGGAAGTACAGCACCGCGCCGAGCGCGTAGAGCACCGAGAGGCCCAGCACCACCGGCACCGAGCGGCCGTTCAGCGGCAGCACCAGGGCGGTCACCCCGGCCGCCGCGACGAACGAGACGTTGACCAGCACGTCGTAGATGGCGAACACCCGGCCGCGGTACTCGTCCTCCACCGACTCCTGCACCAGGGTGTCCGCGCAGATCTTGGTGCCCTGGGTGACCACGCCCAGCAGCAGCGCCGCGGCCATCGCCGGGACCTCCTGGAACGTGAGCCCGAGCGCGGGGACGAACACCGCGGCGCTCGCCAGACAGATCGTCATCCAGCCGATCAGGCCGAGCCGCCGGGTGCACCAGGGGCTGATCAGCGCCGCCACGAAGAAGCCCAGCGCGGAGAGGATCACCGCCCGGCCCAGGCTGGACAGGCCGCCCGCGGTGTCCTCCGCGCTGTTGAAGGTGTACCGGGAGAGCATCAGCACCACCACGATCAGCACCCCGTAGCAGAACCGTGCCAGGGTCACCGCGGCCAGCGCCTGCACGGCCGGGCGGCAGTCCCGCACCAGGTGCCGCAGGCCCGCCAGCAGGTCGTGCCAGGAGGTGGACAACGCCTCTCGCAGGGAGGGGAGTGCACCGTCCACCTCGGGGCCGAGCGCGTCCGGGGCGATCCGGCGGGCGGCCAGCGCGGCCGACAGGTAGAGCAGCGCCGCCAGCGTCACCAGGACGGCGTCCGCGTGCCGTCCGGGCGGCATCACCTGGTGCACCAGGAAGCCGACGATGCCGCCGGAGGCCGCCGCCACCGTGCCCAGGGTGGGCGAGAGGGCGTTCGCGGTGACCAGGTCCGAGGTCGCCACCACCCGGGGCAGCGCGGCGGACAGGCCGGCCAGGATGAACCGGTTGAGCGCCGTCACCAGCAGCGCCGCCGCGAAGAACATCCAGTCCGGGGCCCGTCCGAGCAGCAGTGCCGCCGTCACCAGGCCCAGTCCGAAGCGGGCCAGATTGCCCATCAGCAACACCTGCCGGCGCCGCCAGCGGTCCAGCAGCACCCCGGCGAACGGTCCGATCACCGAGAACGGCAACAGCATCACGGCCAGCACCGCGGCGATGTCGGCGGGGGAGGACTGGTGTTCGGGAGAGAAGATCACGTACGCGGCCAGCGAGACCTGGAAGACCCCGTCCGACAGCTGCGAGAGCAGGCGCACCGTCAGCAGGCGCCGGAAACCGGAGCCTTGCAGCAGGCCGCGCAGGGTGGCCTCCCGCGGGGGCCGTTCGGTGATCACCCGCCAAGGGTGCCACGAGGCCGACGGTGTTTCACGTGAAACCTCTGCCAACTTCGCGCGGCGCGCGCCCCCCGTACGCCTCGCACCACCGCTGGCGCCACCATTCCGATGTGGTGGGGCACTTACGGGGGAAGAACCCTCTCAGAACGACGGGAGGCTCCCCATGCGAGACGAGTTCACTGCCCTGTTGCTCGGTCAGGTCGGCTACCACGAGGGCCGCGACTCTGACGGAACCTGGAACAACCGCCAGTGCTACAGCGAGGAAACCCCCGGCCTCGAATGGTCCGACGGTCAGCCCTGGTGCGCGACCTTCGAGGCCTGGGCCGCCCACCGCACCGGCATGGACAACCTCTGGCCAATGACGGCCTCCTGCCTCGAAGCCGTCGCCTGGTGGCGCCACCAGAACCGCTGGACCCCGTACCCCGTCCTCGGCGGCCCCTTCTACCTCGGCCCCAACGGCGGCGACCACACCGGAGTCGTCTACGCCTACGACGCCGACACCATCTACACGGTGGAGGGAAATACCAACAGCTCCGGCTCCACCGAGGGCGACGGGGTCTACCGGAAGTCCCGGGCGCGGCGCGGGCCCGGGTCGCCGTACGGGTACGGGGTGCCGGCGTTTCCGGAGGGCACGGTGTCGGCGGATCCGGCGCTCGGGGGAGTTCCGGCGGCGCGGGTGTCCGGGCCGGGGTCCGGCTCCGGGGCGCCGCCGTGGCCGGGCCGCTACCTGAAACTCCAGTCGCCGATGATGCACGGGGACGACGTGCTGACGTGGCAACGGCGGCTGGCCTGGCGCACCTGGCAGATCACCGCGGACGGCTGGTACGGGCCCGCCTCGGCGCGCATCTGCCGGGCCTTCCAGCAGCGCCACGGGCTGACGGTGGACGGCATCGTCGGGCCGGTCACCTGGAACGCGGCCTGGTCCTGACACGCCGGAGGGCCGCCCCGCGAAACACGGGACGGCCCTCCGCTCAGGCTTGACGAAACGTCAATGCTGAAAGCTCAGCGCTCAGCGCTCACCCTTCACAGCGAGCAGGCTTCGCTGGCGCTCAGCGCTCGACCTCGCCGCGGATGAACTTCTCGACGTTCTCCTTGGCCTCGTCGTCGAAGTACTGAACCGGCGGGGACTTCATGAAGTAGGAGGACGCGGAGAGGATCGGGCCGCCGATGCCGCGGTCCTTGGCGATCTTCGCGGCGCGCACGGCGTCGATGATGACACCGGCCGAGTTCGGGGAGTCCCAGACCTCGAGCTTGTACTCCAGGTTCAGCGGGACGTCGCCGAACGCGCGGCCCTCGAGGCGGACGTACGCCCACTTGCGGTCGTCGAGCCACGCGACGTAGTCGGACGGGCCGATGTGGACGTTCTTGGCGCCCAGCTCACGGTCGCGGATCTGCGAGGTGACGGCCTGGGTCTTGGAGATCTTCTTGGACTCCAGGCGCTCGCGCTCGAGCATGTTCTTGAAGTCCATGTTGCCGCCGACGTTCAGCTGCATGGTGCGCTCGAGGATGACACCGCGGTCCTCGAACAGCTTCGCCATCACGCGGTGCGTGATGGTCGCGCCGACCTGGGACTTGATGTCGTCGCCGACGATCGGGACACCGGCCTCGGTGAACTTGTCGGCCCACTCCTTGGTGCCGGCGATGAACACCGGGAGGGCGTTCACGAAGGCGACCTTGGCGTCGATGGCGCACTGGGCGTAGAACTTGGCGGCGTTCTCGGAGCCCACCGGCAGGTAGCAGACCAGGACGTCGACCTGGCGGTCCTTGAGGACCTGGACGACGTCGACCGGAGCCTCGTCGGACTCCTCGATGGTCTCGCGGTAGTACTTGCCCAGGCCGTCGAGGGTGTGGCCACGCTGGACGGTGACGCCGGTCGGCGGCACGTCGCAGATCTTGATGGTGTTGTTCTCGCTGTTGCCGATGGCGTCGGCCAGGTCGAAGCCGACCTTCTTGGCGTCCACGTCGAAGGCGGCGACGAAGTCGACGTCCTTCACGTGGTAGTCGCCGAACTGGACGTGCATCAGGCCGGGGACCTTACCGGCCGGGTCGGCGTCCTTGTAGTACTCGACACCCTGCACCAGCGAGGCGGCGCAGTTGCCCACGCCGACGATGGCTACGCGAACCGAACCCATTCCGGTTGCTCCCTGAATCTCATGAGGGTCGCCGTGGTGTGGCGGCACCTCGTTCCACATCTGTTCTGACTGTCTGACGGGCGCGCGGGGCGCCCACGCCTCGCCGCGGGCGGCAAGGCCGGCGCGGTGTTGCACAGCGCTCCGGTCAGGAGCGCCCCGGGCGGTCGTACGGTGGCCCGGGCGGGTCCGAGGACCCGGCGGCCGGGCCACGGCCGTCCGAAGTTTGCGGGGACGCGGAGTTGCGTCCGTTTCTGGTGGCCCGCTCGGTCTCGATCAGCTCGTTGAGCCAGCGGACCTCGCGTTCCACGGACTCCAGGCCGTGGCGCTGGAGTTCGAGGGTGTAGTCGTCGAAGCGTTCGCGGGTGCGCGCGATCGAGCTGCGCATCCGCTCCAGCCGTTCCTCCAGCCGGCTGCGGCGGCCTTCCAGCACGCGCATCCGGACCGCCCGGTCGGTCTGGCCGAAGAAGGCGAAGCGCACGCCGAAGTGCTCGTCCTCCCAGGCGTCCGGCCCGGACTCGGCGAGCAGCTCCTCGAAGCGCTGCTTGCCCTCGGCGGAGAGCCGGTAGACGATCTTCGACCGCTTGCCGTTGAGCGCGGTGGCCGGGACGTACTCGACGTCCGGGTTGTCCTCGACCAGAAAACCCTGGGCGACCAGGCTCTTCAGGCAGGGGTAGAGCGTTCCGTAGGAGAAGGCCCGGAACGAGCCCAGCAGGACGTTGAGCCGCTTGCGCAGTTCGTAGCCGTGCATCGGGGCGTCGTGGAGCAGGCCGAGGACGGCGAATTCGAGGACGCCGGAGCGTCGGCTCATACCGCCTTCCTCCTTCCGTCGCGGGGTCCTGCTCTTCGGATGCCGGGCCGGCCCGCAAGGTATGCCGGACCGATGTGTCGCGCCGATGTATCGGCTCGATATATCGGCAACAGTAACCCTGGGTCACGAAAGGAGCAAGGGGGGCACGCGTAACCGCGATCACAAGGCCTCTGGGCAACGGGCATGTAATGAATCGCGGCCGGTTCGTCCTGGTTGGCTTCCAATGCCCGATTGGAGACCTTTCGGGGACCCGTACTCTGTCGCCTGGTGCACCCTGACCGAGAGGCTGCGGAGAGATGAGCGAACACCGGCGTAGGTCGGCCAACCCCGGGGGCGAAGAGCCGCCCTCCAGGCGGGCGTCCGCCGGGCGTCCGTATGCCTACGGCAGCCCGGTCGAGGGCGCACCCGATTACGCGCACGAGCAGGGCGGGCCGGCGTCCGGTCCCGGCCGTCCCGGTCCGGGGGCCGGCCCCGGTGGCCGCCGCCCGGTACGGGAGACGGCCCAGCAGCCCCGGATGACCCGGGCGGAGATGCGCAAGCAGGGCCGCAAGGGCAGCGGTGGCGGCGGTTCGGAAGGCCCGCCGAACGGCCGGAACGCCGGTCGCAACGGCAAGCCGGGCAAGAAGCGGCTGATCGACTACCCGCGCTTCGGCAAGTCCGGCTTCAAGCGGTGGATGCCGTCCTGGAAGCAGGTGCTGAGCCTGTTCCTGATCTTCTTCGGCGGCGGTGTGGCCGCGATAGGCGTGGCGTTCGCCGTGATCCCGGTGCCGAACGCGAAGGACTCCATCAAGCTCCAGAACAACATCTACTACTGGGCCAACGGCGACGAGATGGTCCGCAAGGGCGACACCAACAAGCAGTGGGCGGAGCTCTCGGAGATCAGCCGCCCGGCCCAGGACGCGGCGATCGCGGCCGAGAACGAGACCTTCCGTACCGACAGCGGCATCGACCCCAAGGGCATCGCCCGCGCCGTCTACAAGATGGCGACCGGCGGTGAGACCCAGGGCGGTTCGACCATCACGCAGCAGTACGTGAAGAACGTCTACCTGTCGCAGGAGCAGACGCTCAGCCGCAAGGCCAAGGAATTCGTCATCGCGTTGAAGATCGCGGACGACAAGGACGGGATCCTCACCGGCTACCTGAACACCAGCTGGTACGGCCGTGGCGCGACCGGCATCCAGGCCGCCTCGCAGGCCTACTACGGGGTGGACGCCAGCAAGGTGGACATCTGTCAGGGTGCCATGCTGGCGGGCCTGTTGAAGGGGGCGGCGTTGTACGACCCGACCCTGAACCAGGGCAACCGCGACCGCATGCAGGAGCGCTGGAACTACGTCCTGGACCGGATGCAGGCCACCAAGGCGATCACGGCCGAGGAGCGCGCCAAGTGCGGGCCGAAGTTCCCCGAGCCGATCGAGGTCAAGGCCCCGGCCAACATGAACGGCGAGATCTACTACCTGGTGGAGACCGTCAACAACTTCATCACGGCCAAGGACAAGACCATCGACGGGGCCAAGCTGGCCCGTGGCGGCTACCAGATCTACACCACCTTCGAGAAGGACAAGGTGGACGCTCTGAAGACGGCCGTGGACCAGGTCAAGTCCGAGTCCCTGGAGCCCAACAGGCGCGAGGCGGACAAGTTCGTCCAGGTCGGCGCCGCCTCGGTGCGGCCCAACGACGGTGCGATCGTGGCGCTCTACGGCGGCGACGGCATCGAGAACGGCCACTACAGCAACAACGCGGACTCCAAGGTCCCGGTCGGCTCGACCTTCAAGCCGTTCGTGCTGGCCGCCGCGATGCAGTACGGCGTGCAGACCAAGAACGGCCCGACCCAGCTCAACCAGGACTCGCTGTACCTGGCGGACAACCTCTCGCCGATCTACCGGGACGGCAAGCCGCTGATGGGCGACGACGGCAAGCCCTACAAGCAGCGCAACGACAGCCCGAGCAAGCCCGGCTACGTCACGCTGAAGAGGGCCATGCAGTCGTCGTACAACGTGCCGTTCGTGCAGCTCGGACAGGACGTGGGTGGCGCGAACGTGGAGAAGATGGTCAAGGAGCTGGGGATCCTGCCCGGCAGCCTGGAGCCGTCCTCGACCATCACCTTCCCGCTGGGCACCTCGCACCCGAGCTCGATCCGGATGGCCTCGGCCTACTCGGTGTTCGCGGCCCGCGGTCAGCAGACCGACCCCTACTCGGTGTCGAAGCTGCTCTACAACAACGTCGAGAATCCGGCCTTCGGCAAGCCCCAGCCCAAGAAGGTGCTGGAGCAGGCGGTCGCCGACAACATCACCGACGTGCTGGAGAACGTGGCCAAGAACGGCACCGGTACCAAGACCAACGCGCTCGGACGGCCGGTGGCCGGCAAGACCGGTACCACCGACGCCGGTACCTCGGCCTGGTGGGCGGGATACACCCCGGAGCTGTCCACCGCGATCGGCATGTGGCGCGAGGAGGCCGGCAACCCCAAGCTGCTCTCGCTGAACGGCACCGCGGGCCACGAGTCCGTGCACGGTGGTGACTTCCCGACCGAGATCTTCACCCGCTACATGAAGATCGTGCTGAAGGACAAGCCGGTGCAGGACTTCCCGAACCCGGCGCCGTGGGGCCAGGAGGTCGACTCCTCGGGTGCCCCGGTCAGCCCGTCGGCCGGGAGTTCGACCTCGGCCTCCGCACCTGCCGAGCAGTCGAGCGCGCCGGCCGAGCCGACCACGTCGAAGTCGCCGGACGGGTCGCTGACGCCGTCGCCGAGCAACAGCTCGACCTGCCAGGGCAACAACTGCGGGCCGAGCAAGAGCCCGGGCCGGCCGAGCAAGAGCCCGAGCGAGAGCGCCAGCGGCAGCCCGAGTGCGCCGCCCGGCGGCGGCGGAGGCGCGGGCAACCTGCTGGGAATGATGGGCCAGTAGGGCGCAGCACCCGATACCCGGACAGAGGGGCACCGGATCGCGAACGGCGATCCCGTGCCCCTCTTCGGTTGCGGGCGAGGGTGCGGCAGTATGTCCGCCATGACGTCCAGCCTGCGCGACGAGACCTCAGCGCCCGGACCGGCTCCGGCCGAGGGGCCGCTGCCGAACACCGTGGTGGTGCCCGCGGACGAGGACCCGGTGGCGGAGGCCGGCAGCGAGTTGCTGGGTGGTCCGCCCGGACGCCGGGCGCTGCTCGGGGTGTCCTGGTGGACGCCGGCCAAGTTCCTGGCCGTGGCCGCGATCGTGGTCTTCGTGCTGGGCCTGTTCCAGAAGGCGTCCTGCTTCCAGGACGGCTGGTTCTTCGGCGCCACCAGCCAGTACACGCACGCCTGTTACAGCGACATCCCGCACCTGTTCTCGGCCCGCGGCTTCGCCGAGGGGAGCCGTCCGTACCTGGACCCGATCCCGCAGCCCTCGGCGGACATGCAGTACCTGGAGTACCCGGTGCTGACCGGTCTGTTCATCCAGGTCGCGGCCTGGCTGACCACCCACAACGGCGACATGATGAGCCGCGAGCAGTGGTTCTGGCTGGTCAACGCCGGAATGCTGATGATCTGCGCGGTGATCGCCGTGGTCGCGGTCTCCCGCACCCACCGCCGTCGCCCGTGGGACGCGCTGCTGTTCGCCCTCGCCCCGGCCCTGGCGCTGGACTCCACCATCAACTGGGACCTGCTCGCGGTGGCGCTGGCCGCCGTGGCGATGGCGTACTGGGCAGGGGCCCGGCCGGTGCTGGCGGGTGTGTTCATCGGCCTGGCCACGGCCGCCAAGCTCTACCCGGTGCTGCTGCTCGGGCCGCTGCTGGTGCTGTGCCTGCGGACCGGCAAGTGGCGGGACTTCGGGTTGGCGTTCGGTGGTGCGGCCGGCTCCTGGCTGATCGTCAACCTGCCGATCATGCTGGCCAACTGGAAGGGCTGGGCGACCTTCTACACCTTCAGTCAGGTCCGTGCCGAGGACTACGGCTCGTTCTGGCTGATCCTGATGCAGGCCGTCCGGGACGGGCAGCACCTGGAGACCCTGAACACCTGGATCGCGGTCCTGCTGGTGCTCAGCTGCCTGGCGATCGGCTGGTTGGCGATCAGCGCCCCGCGCCGTCCGCGCTTCGCCCAGCTGGCCTTCCTGGTGGTCGCCGCGTTCGTGCTGACCAACAAGGTGTACTCGCCGCAGTACGTGCTCTGGCTGACCCCGCTGGCCGTGCTGGCCCGGCCGCGCTGGCGGGACTTCCTGATCTGGCAGGCCTGCGAGGTGCTGTACTTCCTCGGCATCTGGTCGTACCTGGCGTACAACGGTGACGCCAAGCACCATGGCATCGACCTGCAGTGGTACCACTTCACGATCGCCCTGCACCTGATCGGCACCCTGTACATCTGCTACCTGGTGGTCCGCGACATCCTCCACCCGGACCGCGACCCGGTGCGCTGGGACGGAAGCGACGACCCGTCGGGCGGTGTGCTGGACGGCGCCCCGGACCGGTTCGTGCTCGGCAGTGCCCGCGGCCTGCGCGAGGAGGAGAGCTACTCCGACTACGCCCCGCAGGGCGAGGTCGACTGGCTGGTCAAGGCCGAGCCCGACCCGAGGTAGCCCGGCGAACGCCGGAAGCCCGCCCGCCTTCACGGCGAGCGGGCTTCCGGCGTTCCAGGGGCCTCAGCGTTCGACCACCCGGTCGAAGTGGGTGGTGGTGTGGCGGATCGTCAGCGGCAGCTCGTCGCCCACCGCCGGGGGCTTGAGTTCGCCGGGCAGGAACAGGATCGACACCTGCATGTGCGGCGGCTCGGCGAACCACAGCTGCTTGCCCTGCCAGGTGTACGGGGAGAGCGTCCGGTTCAAGGTGGCCAGACCGGCCCGGGCCAGGCCCTTGGCGCGGGGCAGTATCCCGTGCACGTACTTGGGGGCCTCCAGGCCGACGCCGTGCGCGGTGCCGCCGGTGACCACCAGCAGGTGGCCGTCGGACGGGGCCTTGTGCTGCCGGTAGCCGTAGCGCTCGCCGCGGCCGATCGGGGTGACGTCCAGGACGGTGGCCCGGGAGGACATCGCCTGTACGTCGCCGAGCCACAGCCGGGTGCCGATCCGGGAGCGGAACTCGGTGCCGGGGTGGCGTTCGGCCAGCCGCCGCACGTCCTTGGCGGCCAGGTGGCTGAGGTAGACGGTGCGGTCGGGGAGCCCGGCCGCACCGATCGCCCGGACCCAGTCGGCGACCTCGTCCACCGGGTCGGAGCCGTCCGGCCGGTCCAGCGGGAGGTGCAGTGCGAAGCCCTCCAGCTTCAGGTGGCCGACCGGCAGTTCGGCGAGGTCGCCGACCGGGATGCCGTGCCGCCGCATGCTGGTCATGCCCTCCACCACCACGCGGGTGCCGGCGGGCAGGGCGGCCAGCGCTTCGGCGTGCGCGACGGTCCGCACCACCCGGCCGGCGGGCAGTTCGACCTCGGGCTCGCCGACCCGGTACGGGGTGAGCACCAGCAGGTCACCGGGGAAGGCGTCGGCCATCTCCGCCGCCTCGTCCGCGGTGCCGACGGCCAGCAGGGGGCTGCCCAGCCGGGCGGCCTCCTCGGCGAGCCGCCGGTTGCCGAAGCCGTAGCCGTTGCCCTTGGCGACCGGGACCAGCCCGGGGAACTCGGCCAGCAGCCCGCGCTGGTGCGCCCGCCAGCGGCTGCCGTCCACGTACATCGTCAAGGTCATCGCGTTCTCCCCGTAAAGGTCATGTGTGCTCAGCGGCGCGACATGTAGAGGTCGAGTGCCTTGTGCAGCAGCTTGTTGAGCGGGTAGTCCCATTCGCCGAGGTACTCCGCGGCCTGTCCGCCGGTGCCGACCTTGAACTGGATCAGTCCGAACAGGTGATCGTCCTCGTCCAGGGTGTCGCTGATGCCGCGCAGGTCGTAGACGCTCGCGCCGAGCGCGTAGGAGTCGCGGATCATCCGCCACTGGATGGCGTTGGACGGCTTCACCTCGCGCTTGTGGTTGGCGGAGGCGCCGTAGGAGTACCAGACGTGCTCGCCGACGGTGAGCATGGTGGTGGCGGCCAGCGCCTCGCCCTCGTGGTAGGCGATGTAGAGCCGCATCCGGTTGGGGTCCTCGGCGGTGAGCGCCTTCCACATCCGCTGGAAGTAGGACAGCGGGCGGGGGGTGAAGTGGTCGCGTTCGGCGGTGATCACGTACAGCTTGTGGAAGACCGCGAGGTCCTCGTAGCTGCCCTGGACCACCTCGACGCCGGTCTTCTCGGCCTTCTTGATGTTGCGCCGCCACAGCTGGTTGAAGCCGCGCTGGACGTCGTCCAGCGAGCGGTTGGCCAGCGGCACCTGGAAGACGTAGCGGGGCTGGACGTCGCCGAAGCCGGCGCCGCCGTCCTCGCCCTGCAGCCAGCCGGAGCGGCGCAGGCGTTCGGCGGTCTCCAGGGCGCGCGGCTCGGACCAGTCCGGTTCGACGTCGCGCAGCCGCTTGGCCTCCTTGGAGGCGATCGCCTCCTTGAGGGTGGCGGCCTCCCAGCGGCGGACCACCACCGGAGGGCCCATCTTCACCGAGAACGCGCCCTGCGACTTCAGGTGCGCCAGCATCGGCTTCAGCCAGCGGTCCAGGTCCGGGTCGAACCAGTCGATGACCGGGCCCTCGGGCAGGTACGCCAGGTACCGCTTCACCTTGGGCAGCTGGCGGTAGAGCACCAGGCCGGCGCCGACCAGCTCGCCGGCCGCGTCGAACCAGCCGAGGCTCTCGGCGCGCCACTCCGCCTTGACGTCCGCCCAGGAGGGCACCTGCATGTGGCTGACAGAGGGCCTGCTCTGCACAAAGGCCAGGTGTTCCTCACGCGTGATCGTCCGCAGACGCAGGCTCATGCTCCGTGCTCCTCCTCGTCAGGCTTTCCAAAGGTGACCCTATCGCCCGAATGGTCCGATTCGGGTGGGAAGTGGTCCGACATGGTTGCGCCCCCCCGTTCGCACCTGCTTGGCACAGGTACTACGCGGGGAGGGCGGGGGAGGTTGCGCGATCTCTGCCAGGTTCACCCGGTGCCGCCGCGCACGGGCGTCACCACACGCCCCCGAAGAGTCCGCCGTGCGCCACGCCGAGGAACAGGCCGAACGCGGCGGCTCCGGTGCCGATCACCACCACGAAGCGCTCGGCGGTGGTGACGGACACGAACAGGCCGATCATTCCGGTGACGATCCCGGCCAGTCCGGCCCACGAACTGAGCAGGTGCAGGTTGTAGAAGAACGAGGTGACGAAGGCGACCGCGCCGAGCAGCAGCGTCACCCCCACCAGGATGTTCTCCCGCGGATGCGGGTTCCCGTCGGTGTTCAGGGTGAACTGCGGCCGGTGGACGTTCTGCGCCATAGGACCCACCTCCCGTGGTGGAGGGAACGTTCGTTCTGTCCAGATTGATACCGGTATGGTCGAAATGACAACCCCGGGATCCCGGTGTTTTGTCCGTCGGTCGGCTCACCCGGTAGGCTGGCCCCTCTGCACTGGTGTAGGGGCGTGTCCGCATGCCCTGGCCCACCGGTGCCGACGCGCACAACCCTCCTGCCACGGAGAGACCGTGGCCGTTGAGTCCAAAGGAGGTGGGTTACACATGCGTCACTACGAGGTGATGGTCATCCTCGACCCGTCGGTCGAGGAGCGCGCTGTCTCCCCCCTGATCGAGAACTTCCTCAACGTCGTCCGCACCGGCGGCGGCAAGGTTGAGAAGATCGACACCTGGGGCCGTCGTCGCCTGGCGTACGAGATCAACAAGCAGTCCGAGGGCATCTACTCGGTCATCGACCTCAAGGCCACGCCCGAGGTCGTCAAGGAGCTCGACCGCCAGCTCAGCCTGAGCGAGTCGGTTCTGCGGACCAAGGTCCTGCGCCCGGACACCCACTGAGCCCACTTCCGGCATTGATGCCGGAGGGCTCGCGTCCGGTGTTCCACGTGGAACACCGCTGACGAGCACCGCAGAACTTCTTTCCGAGAGGTCATCACCACATGGCAGGCGAGACCGTCATCACCCTCGTCGGCAACCTCGTCGACGACCCCGAGCTGCGTTTCACTCCGTCGGGCGCCGCGGTGGCCAAGTTCCGCATCGCGTCCACCCCGCGCACCTTCGACCGTCAGACGAACGAGTGGAAGGACGGCGAGAGCCTCTTCCTCACGTGCAACGTCTGGCGTCAGCCGGCGGAGAACGTGGCCGAGTCGCTGCAGCGCGGCATGCGCGTCATCGTGCAGGGCCGACTGCGCCAGCGGTCTTACGAGACCAAGGAAGGCGAGAAGCGGACGGTCTTCGAGGTCGAGGTCGATGAGGTCGGCCCGAGCCTGCGCTCGGCGACCGCCAAGGTCACCCGCGCCAACCGCTCCGGCGGTCCCGGCGGCGGCGGTGGCTTCGGTGGCGGCGGCCAGCAGGGCGGCGGCGGGTACGGCGGCGGCAACCAGGGTGGCGGCGGCTGGGGTGGCAACTCCGGCGGCGGCAACCAGGGCCCGTCCGACGACCCGTGGGCGTCCAGCGCTCCCTCGTCCAACCAGGGCGGCGGCGGCTGGGGTGGCAACTCCGGCGGCGGCTACTCGGAAGAGCCCCCGTTCTAAGCGGTGCGGGCCGGACCCGTCGAGGGTCCGGCAACGCTGACAGATCTCGTACTTAACGGAGCACACAATGGCGAAGCCGCCTGCTCGCAAGCCCAAGAAGAAGGTTTGCGTCTTCTGCAAGGACAAGGCCACTTACGTGGACTACAAGGACACGAACCTGCTGCGGAAGTTCATTTCCGACCGCGGCAAGATCCGTGCCCGCCGGGTCACCGGCAACTGCACCCAGCACCAGCGTGACGTCGCCACGGCCGTGAAGAACAGCCGTGAGATGGCCCTGCTGCCCTACACCTCCACCACGCGCTAAGAGAGGGTGACCGAAGAATGAAGATCATCCTCACTCACGAGGTCCCCGGTCTCGGCAGCGCCGGCGAGGTCGTCGAGGTCAAGGACGGCTACGCCCGCAACTTCCTGGTCCCGCGTGGCTTCGCCATCCGCTGGACCAAGGGCGGTCAGAAGGACGTCGACGCCATCCGTCGCGCCCGGAAGATCCACGCCATCCAGACCCTCGAGGCCGCCAACGAGGTCAAGGCCAAGCTCGAGGGCCTGCAGGTCAAGCTGGCCGTTCGCTCCGGCGACGCCGGCCGCCTGTTCGGCTCGGTGACCCAGGCCGACGTCGTGGAGGCCATCAAGGCCGCCAACGGCCCGGCCGTGGACAAGCGCGCCGTCGCGATCGCCTCGCCGATCAAGACCGTGGGCACCCACAAGGTCTCGGTCAAGCTGCACTCGGACGTTCAGGCCAACCTCGACGTCGCCGTCGTCGCCGCCTGATTTCGGCCGCAGAGCTGACGAAGGGGCCGGACTCCACTCGGAGTCCGGCCCCTTCGCCGTGCGCCTAGGCCCGGACGGCGCCGGTCACCATCCAGCGGCCGGTGCGTATCCGGCCGGACAGGACCGCGGCCCGGCCCAGCATGAACAGGTTCATCGCCCACCACAGCCCGGCCAGGCCCAGGCCCAGCGCGGGTGCCGCGAGGGCGGCCGGGACGAACAGCAGCAGGGCGCCCAGCATCCCCCAGGCCAGGAAGCGGCCGTCGCCGGCGCCCATCAGCACACCGTCCAGCACGAAGACCACGCCGCCGATCGGCTGGGTCAGCGCCGCCAGCAGCAGCACGGTGGACAGCTGCGCCCGCACCGACGGGTCGTCGGTGAACAGCGGGATGTACAGCGGCCGGGCCAGCACCATCAGCAGGCCCAGCACCAGCCCGGCGCCGACACCCCACTCGATCATCCGGCGGGTCGCCGCCCGGGTGCCCGGCAGATCGCCGGCGCCCAGGTAGCGGCCGATGATGGCCTGCCCGGCGATCGCCACCGCGTCCAGCGCGAAGGCCATGAACGACCAGATGGTCATGGTGATCTGGTGGGCGGCGATCTCGGTGTTGCCGAGGTACGCGGCCACCGCGGTGGCCAGCAGCAGGGCGGCGCGCAGGCTCAGGGTGCGCACCATCAGCGGGCCGCCGGCCCGGGCGGAGGCCTTGATGCCGGCCAGGTCGGGCCGCAGCCCGGCACCCTCCCGGCGGGCGCCGCGGACCACCACGGCCACGTACACCGCGGCCATCGCGTTCTGCGCGATCACGGTGCCCCAGGCGGAGCCGGCCACCCCGAGACCGGCGCCGTACACCAGGCCCAGGTTGAGCAGCAGATTGGCGCCGAACCCGCCGATCGCGACCAGCAGCGGGGTGCGGGTGTCCTGGAACCCGCGCAGCACGCCGGTGGCGGCCAGCACCAGCAGCATCGCGGGCACGCCGAGGGCGCTGATCCGCAGGTAGGTGACGGCGTACGGGGTGGCGGTGGGGGAGGCCCCGAGCAGCTGGGCGGCCTGCGGAGCGAGCGCCAGGGTGAGCACGACCAGGCCGGCGGAGAGGATCAGGGCCAGCCAGATCCCGTCGATGCCCTGCTGGACGGCGGCCCGGCGGTCTCCGGCGCCGATCCGGCGGGCGACCGCGGCGGTGGTGGCGTAGGCGAGGAAGACGAAGATCCCGGCGGCGGTGGTGAGCGCGGCGGAGGCGATGCCCAGGCCGGCCAGCTGGGCGGTGCCGAGGTGGCCGACGATCGCGGAGTCGGCCATCAGGAAGAGCGGTTCCGCGACCAGCGCGCCGAAGGCCGGGACGGCCAGGGCGAGGATCTCGCGGTCGTGGCGGCGGTGTTCGGCCGCGGCAGCGGGGCGGGTGGGCGTGGCTGGCATGCCGTCCACCCTACTCATCCACAGGTAATGACCGCTAGTGGCTTTCGTCTCTTACCGAGCCTGTGGACGGACGGTGGATCGAACGACCGATCGAACGGCTGGGCGGTCTCGTCCCCGGCTGTGTGAAGAATTTCTCATGCACAGGCGGTGGAAGAGGTAATCGCAGGTCAGCGAGTTGACAGCAGAGCGATCGTGTGGTTATCCACAGCGGTGTCCACAGGGTTGTGCACAGCTTTCCGGGGTTTCTCCACAGGCTGCGGAGAGTTATCCACACGGCCTGTGGATAACCGTCTTGGAGGAACCGCCCGGCCCCCCGTACCGTGGCTCCGGACCAGACCCCGGTGGCCGCGCGACACCGCCCCGCACACAGCCGGAACTGTCGGCTCGGTGGCGTAAGAAAGACCGAGCGCCGGCACCGGACAGGCCCGCACCAACTCGCACCAACCGCTGATCGGGGAACACGCGTGACCGGCCCCCAGTACGACGACCACGACGTTCCTCCGCCCCCGGAGGACGACTGGCAGCCGTCCGACGACGCCTTCCCGCTCGACGCCTTCCCCGACGTCCCGGGCGACCGCCTCCCCGCCGCCCGCCGCTCGAACAACGCGGGGGGCAACGGCTCCGGCGGGGGCTTCCAGCGCCGTGACGGCGGCGGCAAGGGCGACCGCTTCCCCGGCAAGGGCGAGCGGCGCGACCGCGACGGCGAGAGCGGCCTCGGCGGCGCCGAGGGCTTCGAACGCGTCCCCCCGCAGGACCTGGCGGCCGAGCAGTCCGTGCTCGGCGGCATGCTGCTCTCCAAGGACGCCATCGCCGACGTCGTCGAGGTGCTCAAGCCCGCCGACTACTACCGGCCCGCCCACGAGCTGATCCACGGCGCGATCCTCGACCTCTATGCCCGCGGCGAGCCCGCCGACCCGATCACCGTGGCCGGCGAACTCACCAAGCGCGGCGAGCTGGTCCGCGTCGGCGGCGCCTCCTACCTGCACACCCTGGTCAACTCCGTCCCCACCGCGGCCAACGCCGAGTACTACGCCGAGATCGTCCACGAGCGCGCCGTCCTGCGCCGCCTGGTCGAGGCCGGCACCCGGATCGCCGGCATGGGCTACGCCGCCGAGGGCGACGTCGACGACATCGTCAATGCCGCCCAGGCCGAGATCTACGCCGTCACCGAGCAGCGCACCAACGAGGACTACGCCCCGCTCGCCGACATCATGGAGGGCGCCCTCGACGAGATCGAGGCCATCGGCTCCCGCTCCGGCCAGATGTCCGGCGTCCCCACCGGCTTCGCCGACTTCGACCAGCTCACCAACGGCCTCCACCCCGGCCAGATGATCGTCATCGCGGCCCGCCCGGCCATGGGTAAGTCCACCCTCGCGCTGGACTTCGCCCGCGCCTGCTCGATCCACAACAACCTGCCGAGCGTGATCTTCTCGCTCGAAATGGGCCGCAACGAGATCGCCATGCGCCTGCTGTCGGCGGAGGCACGGGTGGCCCTGCACCACATGCGGTCCGGCAATATGACGGACGACGACTGGACGCGGGTGGCGCGGCGGATGCCCGAGGTGAGTGCGGCGCCGTTGTACATCGACGACTCGCCGAACCTGTCGATGATGGAGATCCGGGCCAAGTGCCGGCGGCTGAAGCAGCGCAACGATCTGCGGCTGGTGGTCATCGACTATCTGCAGCTGATGCAGTCCGGCGGCTCGCGGCGGGCGGAGAGCCGGCAGCAGGAGGTCTCGGACATGTCCCGAAACCTGAAGCTGCTGGCGAAGGAGCTGGAGATCCCGGTGATCGCGCTGTCCCAGCTGAACCGTGGCCCGGAGCAGCGCACCGACAAGAAGCCGATGGTCTCCGACCTGCGCGAGTCCGGCTCGATCGAGCAGGACGCCGACATGGTCATCCTGCTGCACCGCGAGGACGCCTACGAGAAGGAGTCCCCGCGGGCCGGCGAGGCGGACCTGATCGTGGCGAAGCACCGTAATGGTCCGACCGCCACCATCACCGTCGCCTTCCAGGGTCACTACTCGCGCTTCGTGGACATGACCCGCGACGTGACCTGACGGCCAGTGAGGTGGCGTGCCGTCAGAACCAGTGCAGGCAGTGCGGTTCGCGTTCGGCGCGGAACATGGCGTCGGCGAGGGCGGCTGCGGCCGGGTGGTGGGCGCGGATGTGTCCGGCCCGGACCAGGGTGCTCGGGGTGGTGCCGCCGAGGTAGATCGAGCCGAGGTCGCTGACGTCCAGCGACAGGTCGGGCTCACGGTCGGTGGGGGTGCATTCGGCCCGGCCGTCGCGGACGGTCAGCAGGTGCCGGGTGTGCTCGCCGAGGAACGGGTCGGCGACGTCGAGGACGAGCTCGCCGTCCGCGGACCAGGTGCGCGCGGTGAGGGCACGCGGGATGTCGAGCAGCCGCACCCAGAGCCAGTCGGTGTGCTTGCCGAGCTGGCCGGCGTTGAAGTCGGCCAGCTGCCACTGCAGCGGGTGCCCGGGCGGGAAGTGCCGGAAGGCGACCTCGGTGACCAGGTCGTGGCCGAGCAGGTAGCGGGCCAGTGCGGTGAACGCGGCGTCGTCGAGCGTGACGGTCTCGTCCACCAGCAGGGTGCCGGAGTCGTCGAGGGAGTAGCTGGCGTACCCGTCCGGGGTGCCGTCGGCGTCCCGGTGGAGGGCGATGTAGCGCGGGGTGGGAGCGATCGGGGGGTGCCCGGCCTGCCGGGCCCACCAGCGGGGCGGGCGGGAGATCGCGCCGGGCTGGGTACGACGGTAGCGGTCGTAGATCTGCTCCACCAGCTCGCGGCAGTCGTTGAGCCGGAGCAGTTCGACCGTGCCGGCCGGCTGCTCGCCGGCCCGGGGCGGGGTGAGCGCGGCTTGGTGCCGGGGGACGGTCAGCCGCCGGGTGTAGGTGGCCGGGCCGTAGCCGAACCGGCGGTAGATCACCGCCTCGGAGGCCAGCAGCACCGACATGATCTCCCCGCGCTCGCGCAGCTCGGCCAGCTGATGGCGCTTCATCGCGGTGAGCACGCCCTGCCGCCGGTGCGAGGGCAGCACGCCCACGCAGCTGATCCCGGCCACCGGAACGGTCGCCCCACCGGGCAGCGTCAGCTCGAAGGAGTAGGCGGAGGCGGTGCCGATCGGACGCCCCTGGTCGGTGACGGCGAACAGCCCGCGGTCGAGTTCGAGCGCCGACCACCAGACTCCGCTGCCGTCCTCCTCCGGCGGCGTCGGGTGCTTCCCGAACGCGGCGAACACGGTGTCGATGAAGACATCGAGGTCCTTCTCGGTGGTGGAACGAATCTCCATGGCGGTGCTGTCTCCCCACAGTCGTCGGCCAGGTGCCAGCCCCAGTGCAACGGCGGCCCGCCGTCGGGTCAAGCGATTTTGCGGCTGGTAGCCTCGCCCGCCGTGACGGACGAGGACGATCTGCGGCTGTGCCCGCTGCCGGACGAAGTGGCGCTGCTGCTGGCCGAGTTGGCCGCTCCGCCGCGGCTGGTGGCGCACCTGCGGCTGGTGCACGACGTGGCGGTGCGGCTGGTGGACGGGTCGGCCGCGCTCTGGCCGGGGCTGGAGTTCGACCGGGCGGCGGTGCTGTTCGGCGCGGCCACCCACGACGTGGGGAAGGCCGTGCACCGCGCGGAGCTGTCCGGGCCCGGATCGGCACACGAGGCGGCCGGCCGGGAGCTGCTGCTGGCGGCGGGAGTCGCCCCGCAGCTGGCCCGCTTCGCGGCCGGCCACGCGAGCTGGGGCCCGCACTCCGGCGTGGAGGACCTGCTGGTGTCGCTGGCCGACAAGGTGTGGAAGAACAAGCGCGTCCCGGACCTGGAGGACCTGCTGGTCGGCGCCGTGGTCCGGGCCGGCGGCGGCGAGCGGTGGGAGGTGTTCCTCGCGCTGGACGAACTGCTCACCGCGATCGGCGACGGCGCGGAGGAGCGCCTGGCGTACCAGGCGCTCTTCGCGGCGGACCGGGCGTTCTTTGCGGCGGAGCGGGCGTTCTTCGCGGCGGAGCGGGCGGACTAGGAGAGGGTGACGGTGCTGCGGAAGACGGTCGCGCCGGGGCCGGTCAGTGCGGTCTCGGCGCCGTCGGCGGGCAGGAACGCCGACTCGCCCTGGTGGAGCGTCAACGTCTGTGTTTCGGAGGCGAGTTCGACCGTTCCGGCGGTGCAGAGCAGGATCTGCGGGGCGTCGCCCGGTAGCACGGCGGGGTGCTCGGCGAGGTCGTAGCGGGAGAGCCGGAACTCGTCGATCGGCACCGGGTAGAGCCGCTCGCCGTCCGTGCCGGGCTCGGGGCGCAGGATCTCCGGGCTGCCGCTGTGGAAGCCCACCACCTTCAGCAGCTCGGGGACGTCCACGTGCTTCGGGGTGAGCCCGCAGCGCAGCACGTTGTCGGAGTTGGCCATGATCTCCACACCGGTGCCGCGCAGGTACGCGTGCGGCAGGCCGGCGCCGAGGTAGAGGGCCTCGCCGGGCTGCAGGCGGATGTAATTGAGCAGCAGGGCGGCGACCAGACCGCGGTCGCCGGGGTGCTCGGCGGCGGCGAAGGCGTAGCCGGCCATCGCACCGCTCGGGTCGGACGGGGCGGCGGCGGTGACGGCGCGGGCCACGGCCTCCACGGTGGCCCGGCCCTGCTCGCCGGTCAGCGCGAGCGCCTCGGCGAGTGCGCCGGACAGCGCCTCGGCCTCCGGCTTGGTACGCAGCAGGTCGATCAGCGGCTCCAGCCCGGGCACCTCCAGGGAGGCCATCAGGTCGGCCGCGTCGGTGGGCGTCCGGAAGCCGCACAGGCCCTCGAACTCGCTGAGCGCGCAGATCAGTTCGGGCTTGTGGTTGTCGTCCTTGTAGTTGCGGTGCGGTGCGTCGGCGGGGACGCCGCGCCGCTCCTCGTCGGCGTAGCCGGCCCGGGCCTCGGCGCGGGTGGGGTGGGCCTGGATGGACAGCGGGACGGCGGCGGCCAGCACCTTCATCAGGAACGGCAGCGTGGGCCCGAACTGCTCGACGGCGGCGGCGCCCAGCTCGGCCGCCGGGTCGGCGGCGATCACCCGGTCGAGCGGCACCGGGCCGTTGCCGCGGTCGATCACCGAGGGCGCGCCGGGGTGGGCACCCATCCACAGTTCGGCCTGCGGCTCGCCGGTGGCGGGTCGGCCGAGCAGCTCGGGGATGGCGGTGGCCGAACCCCAGGCGTAGTCGCGGACGGTGTTGTCGAGCCGGTCCATCAAGTACTCCAAGATGCGTGCGGACATGCGTGCGCTGCGGTGGCCGGTGCGCGAGGACCACCGACAATATCCGACGCGATCGGCGGCCCGATGGTGCCAGTGATCACTCTGCTGGGCGTGCCTACCCGGCATTGGCGGGGTGTTCCGGAGAGGGTGGACGTCAACCGGGGCCGATCGGGGCCCGCCGCCGAACACCGACCAGGGGAGCAGCCGTGACCGCGTCACCGCCCGACGAGAGCGCCGAGGGCCGCGGGGCGGGTGCCGCGCCGGCCTTCCGTCCGCTGGAGGTCGAGGTCTTCACCGGACCGGAGAGCGCGTTCTTCGCCACGTCCAGCCTGATCATGGGCGAGCACACGGCGATCCTGGTGGACGCCCAGTTGACCCGCAGTGCGGGCCGGGAGCTCGCGGAGTGGATCGCGGGCAAGGGCCGGCAACTGCTGGCGATCGTGGTCACCCACCAGCACCCGGACCACTACTTCGGGGCCGAGGAGGTGCTGCGGCTGTTCCCGGGGACGCGGCTGCTGGCCGCGCCGTCGGTGGTGGACGGGATCGGGCGGACCGCGGCGGCGAAGGTGACGCAGTGGAAGCCGGTGTACGGCGACGACATTCCCGACCAGCCGCTGCTGCCCGCCCCACTGCTGCCGCAGCCGCTGATGATCGACGGCCAGCTGATCCAGGTGCTGCCGCTCGGCCAGGCCGACTGCGCCGGCTCCACGGTGGTCCACCTGCCGAGCATCCGTACCGTGATCGCGGGCGACTTCGTCTACAACGGCACCCATGTGTGGACCGCCGACACCGATCCGGCGGCGCGCGGCCAGTGGTCGCACAACCTGAGCCGGATCGCCGACCTGGGTGTGGACAGGGTGATCTCCGGGCACCGCGCCCCCGGCATGGACGACGCGGCGCACCGGGTGCTGGGCTTCACCGCCGAGTACCTGCGCGACTTCGACGAGGCGCTGGCCGACCACCCGCACGACGCCGAGGCGCTGGCCACCGCGGTCAACGAGCGCTACGGCGGCCTGACCCTGCCGGCCATCCTGGAGCTCGGCGCGGCCGCGAACGTGGGCCGGGTCGATGCGGCGGTGCCGGAGGTCTCGCAGGAGGAGAACGGGATCATCGACGCGGAGATCGTCGAGGAGAGCGACGAGACGTCTGGTGACGAGCGGGACGAGACGTCTGGTGACGGGCGGGACGAGGAGCGGTGACGGCGGGCGTCACGGGGAGCGGCGGCGGGCGGGGCGAGGAGCGGTGACGGCGGGCGTCACGGGGAGCGGCGGCGGGCGGGACGAGGAGCGGTGACGGCGGTGATACTGCCCGGATGACGCAATACGACGCGGTGGTGGCGGCGGGTGGGGCGGGCCGGCGGCTCGGCGGCGCGGACAAGCCGGCCCTGAGGGTCGGTGGCCGCCCGCTGCTGGACCGGGTGCTGGCGGCCTGTGCGGGGGCCCGCCGGGTCCTGGTGGTCGGCCCGGAGCGGCCCACCACGCGTCCTGGCGTGCACTGGCTGCGCGAGGACCCGCCCGGTGGGGGCCCGCTGGCGGCGGTGGCTGCCGCACTGCCGGAGGTGTCGGCGCCACTGGTGCTGCTGCTGGCGGCCGACCTGCCGTTCCTGGACGCCGCGACGGTGAACCGGCTGGTGGCCGCGGTCGGTGACGTGGGTGACGACACGGGCGGCGACGTGGGCGGCGACACGGACGGGGCTCTGCTGGTGGACGCCGAGGGCCGTGACCAGCCGCTGGCGGCCGTGTACCGCACCGCCGCGCTGCGCGAGACGCTCAGGTCGCTCGGCGACCCGGCCGACCGCCCACTGCGCGCCCTGACCGGGGGGCTGCGCCTGGTTCGGGTGCCCGACCTGGCGGGCGCGTCCTTCGACTGCGACACCCCGCAGGAACTGGCGGCGGCCCGACTGCGGGCGGCGGGGGAACGCTGAGGTCGCCTGCGGGCGGGCTTTTGGCGGGGGCGCGCCGTTCGTCGACCGAGCGGGAGGTCTCGGCGCTGTGGCTTCGGCGGGCGGCGGGGCAGGAGGGCTGCGGGTGGGGCGAGCCGGGTGCGAGCTGGGCCTTGTGACTCGGGCAGGGGGTTCCGGGCAGGCGCTGCGGGGTGTTGGGTCTGGCCCCGCAAGGCGTGTGGTCGGTGGCGGGAGGGGTGCTGTTCGTCGGCCGGGGGGCGTTGGCTGGGGGCTGGAGGGCCGGGTGCGGGGCGACGGACGGGCGTTCGCTGTTGCGTGCCGGGCTCTGTGATGCGGACGCGGCCCGGCGGCGTGGGTTTACGGGCAGGCGCGTCGCGGCCCGGGCCCAGCGCGGGTTGTGATGCGGACGCGGCCCGGCAGCGTGGGTTTGCGGGCAGGCGCGTCGCGGCCCGAGGCCCGGCGCGGGTTGTGGGCAGGCGCTGCGGGGTGCTGGGTCGGGATCGGTGCGCGGTCTTCCGGGGTGGGGAGGGCGGTGGTCGCTGACCGGCCGGGCTCAGGTGTCGGCGGGTGGCGCGTGGGCTTGCGGCGAGTGCTGTGCGTGGTTCGGTTGTCGGCGCGTCTGGGCCTGTCCCGGCCGGTGGGCGTGTGTGCCTGTCGCTGCCCGCCGGGGATCGGTGGGCGGATCGCGGTCGGTGTGTCGTCCGTGGGCTGGGCGGGAGTGGGCGCGGCGGTGCCGGTGGTGGCGGCCTGCGGCGGGGCGGATCGGGCAGCATGGGCGTCATGGAGCGCACATTGGACGAGTGGATGGCTGCGGCCGCTGCCGAACTGGGGCTGGACCTGGCGGTGGACGTCCGGGGACTGCTGGACATGACCCGGGTGGTGGCGCACGGGGTGGAGCGTCCGGCGGCGCCGTTGACGGCGTTCCTGGTCGGGTATGCGGCGGCGTTGAACGGTGGCGGGGCGGCGGCGGTGGCGGAGGCGTCCGCCAAGGCGACGGCGCTGGCCGAGCGCTGGGCTGCCGAGGCGGACGGTCCGGCCGAGCGGTGAGCAGCGGGACGGCGGATCCGGTGGGTGCGTCAGTGCTGTCCTCGGGTGCGGCCACGTTGCGCGGCTGCCCGTGGCCGGTGGCCCGGCGTACCGCGTGGGCGGCGGGGCGTCCGCTGCCGGTGGAGCGGGTGCCGCTGGCGGCTGCGGCCGGGCGGACCCTCGCCGAGCCGCTGACCGCGCTCACCGACCTGCCCCCCTTCGACACCTCGGCGATGGACGGCTGGGCGGTGGCCGGGCCGGGGCCGTGGCGGCTGTCAGGTCGGGTGCTGGCGGGCCAGGACTGCGCCCCGCTGGCGGACGGTGCGGCGGTGGTGATCGCCACCGGGGCACAGTTGCCGTCCGGCGCCACCGGGGTGCTCCGCCGTGAGCACGGCCGCTCGGTCGAACTCCCGGACGGCACCGTCCAGTTGCGCGGTGAGGTTGGCCCCGGCCAGGACGTCAGGCCGCGCGGGCAGGAGTGCGGGCGGGGCGAGGAGCTGCTGCCTGCCGGGCTGCCGGTGACTCCGGCGGTGCTCGGTCTGGCGGCGGCGTCCGGGCATGACGGGCTGGCCGTGCGGCGCCGTCCGACCGTCGAACTGCTGGTGCTGGGCGACGAGTTGCTGACGGCGGGGCTGCCCGCGCCGGGCCGGGTGCGGGACGCGCTGGGCCCGCTGCTGCCGCCGTGGCTGGCCACCGCCGGGGCAGAACTGCTCGGCAGCCGTCACGTCCGGGACGACTTCGGGCTGCTGCGGGACGCGATCCGGCACTCGCCGGCCGACCTGGTGCTCACCACTGGCGGCACCGCAGCCGGGCCGGTGGATTTCCTGCACGCCGCACTGGAGGCCACCGGCGGCCACCTGCTGGTGGACGGGGTGGCCGTGCGGCCCGGGCACCCGATGCTCCTGGCGGCGCTGCCGGGCGGTCGGCACCTGGTGGGTCTGCCGGGCAACCCGCTGGCGGCTGTCGCGGGCACCGTCTCGCTCGCGCTGCCGCTGCTGCACGCGCTCTCCGGGCGGGCCGCAACCGGTGCGACGGGAGTGCTGGCCGTCGGACTGCCGGGACACCCGGCGGACACCCGGCTCCACCCCGCTCGGCACACCCCGGCCGGGCTCGCGCCATTGCCGCATGACGGCCCGGCGATGCTGCGCGGGCTGGCCCTGGCGGAGGCGTTGGTCGTGGTGCCGCCCGGCGGTCTGACGGCGGGGGAGCGTGCCGAGGTGCTGCCGCTGCCCTGACCCGGCGGGGCGGATGTTCCACGTGGAACCGGTGGTCAGGATGGGGCGGGTTCTGCCCGGAGGGGCTGTCGGGGCGATTCGGATGCTGGCGCCGGGCCGGGTACCCGGTTCAACCCCGGCCGGGCTTGCCCCGCTGCCGCACGACGGCCCGGCGATGCTGCGCGGGTTGGCTCTGGCGGAGGCGTTGGTCGTGGTGCCGCCCGGCGGTCTGACGGCGGGGGAGCGTGCCGAGGTGCTGCCGCTGCCTTGACCCGGCGGGGCGGATGTTTCACGTGGAACCGGTGGTCAGGATGGGGCGGGGTCTGTCCGGAGGGGCTGTCGGGGCGATTCGGATGCTGGCGCCGGGCCGGGTACCCGGTTCAACCCCGGCCGGGCTTGCCCCGCTGCCGCACGACGGCCCGG
>NZ_JBHWEN010000004.1:257749-317627 GCF_042734215.1 Kitasatospora sp. NPDC059673
GGCGATGCTGCGCGGGCGGCCCCGGCGGAGGGAGCGTGCGGAGGGGCTGCCGGGGCGATCGGGATGCTGGCCGCCAGGCTGTCCGGGCACCAGTTGGATACCCAGCTGCACCCCGCTCGGCACACCCCGGCCGGGCTTGCCCCGCTGCCGCATGACAGCCCGGCGATGCTGCGCGGGCGGCCCCGGCGGAGGTGCTTGCCGTGGTGCCGCCCGGTGGTCTGGCGGCGGGGGAGCGTGCAGAGGTGCTGCCGCTGCCCTGACCGGCGGGGCGGATGTTCCACGTGGAACCCGCGCTGGGAAAACCGGGCAGCGAACCGGCCGGTGGACCTCGGCCGCGGAACCGCGCGCTGCCTGACCGGTCGGATCGCGCAGCTTCGCCGGATCGATTGCGGCGTGGCTGCCTCGTTGCCCCGGGCACCCGGCGGACACCCGGCTCCACCCCGCTCGGCACACCTCGGCCGGGTTGGCCCCGCTGTCGCACGACGGCCCGGCGATGCCGCGTGGGTTGGCTCTGGTGGAGGCGTTGGTTGTGGTGCCGCCCGGTGGTCTGGCGGCGGGGGAGCGTGCGGAGGTTCTGCTGCCGTGACTGGCCGGGCGGATGTTCCACGTGAAACCGGTGGTCAGGATGGCGCGGGTTCTGCCCGGAGGGGCTGCCAGGGCGATCCGGGCGCTGGCGCCGGGCCGGGTATCCGGTTCAACCCCGGCTGGCCTTGCCCCGCTGCCGCATGACGGCCCGGCGATGCTGCGCGTGCTGGCCCTGGCGGAGGTGCTTGCCGTGGTGCCACCCGGCGGTCTGGCGGCGGGGGAGCGTGCAGAGGTGCTGCCGCTGCCCTGACCGGCGGGGCGGGTGTTCCGCGTGAGAGCCGGGCAGCGAACCGGCCAGTGGACCTCGGCCGTGGAACCGTGCAGTGTCCGGCTGGTCGGATCGCCGGGCTGCCCGGGCACCCGGCTCCGCCCCGTCCGGCACTCACGGCCGGGTTTGCCCGCTGTCGCCCGGCGGTCTGGCAGCGGGGGAGTGCGTCGAGGTGTTGCCGCTGCCCTGACCGGCCGGGCGGGTGTTCCGCGTGAGAGTCGAGCAGCGAACCGGCCAGTGGACCTCGGCCGTGGAATCGTGCAGTGTCCGGTCGGTCGGATCGCCGGGCTGCCCGGGCATCCGGCTCCGCCCCGTTCGGCACTCACGGCCGGGCTTGCCGCGCTGTCGCCCGGCGGTCCGGTGGCGGGGGAACGCGTCGGGGCGCTGCCGGGACCCGACCGGGCGGGTGTTTCACGTGGAACCGTCAGGTCACTGCGGGACGACGGGTGTGCCCGGCTTGATGACGATCAGGCGGTCGGTGAGCTGGAGTACCGCCGCCTCCGGTTCGGTGTAGTTGAGTACCCGGCGTCCGCGGACCACGGCCACCACCAGGTCGGGCAGTTCGCGTGGGCTCAGTCCGGCTTCGGCCTTGGTGACCGGGCGTTCGGCGACGTCCAGGCCGTTGCCGTAGGTGAGCAGGTCCTCCATCACGGCGCCCGCGTTGGGGCTGAGCATCGACATGCCGAGCAGGCGGCCGGCCGAGCTGGAGGAGGTGACCACCACGTCGGCGCCGCTTTGGCGGAGCAGTGGGGCGTTCTCGTCCTCGCGGACGGCGGCGACGACGGTGGCGCCCCGGTTGAGCTGGCGGGCGGTCAGGGTGATCAGCGCGGCGGTGTCGTCGCGTTCGGGGGCGACCACCACCTGGGCGGCGCGCGGCAGTTCGGCGCGCATCAGGGTCGCGGTGCGGGTGGCGTCGCCGAGTACGCCGACCAGGCCGTCGTGGGTGGCCTGGTCGATCGCCCGGGCCTGCGGGTCGACCACCACGATGGAGTCCTTAGGGACGCCCTGCCCGAGCAGGGTGTCCACGGCGCTGCGGCCCTTGGTGCCGTAGCCGATGACGACGGTGTGGTCCCGCACGGTGTGCCTCCAGCGTTCGATCCGCCATTGCAGGCGGGTGCGTTCGGTGAGCACTTCGAGCGTCGTGCCGACCAGGATGATCAGGAAGACCACGCGCAGCGGCGTGATCACGAAAATGTTCACCAGCCGCGCGCTGTCGCTCACCGGGGTGATGTCGCCGTAGCCGGTGGTGGAGAGGGTGACGGTGGCGTAGTAGGCCGCGTCGAGGAAGCTGACCGAGGTGTCGGCGTTGTCGTTGTAGCCGTCGCGGTCCAGGTACACGATCAGCGTGGTCACCACCAGCACGCCCAGGGCCAGCAGCAGGCGGCGGGCGACCTGCCGCGTCGGCGGACGGGTCCGGCGGGCGGGCAGCGCGATTCGGCGGGCGGGGTCGGTGTCTTCGGTGCCCTGGTCCCGGAAACGGCTGAGCGTCAGACGGGACGGTCGGGCACCCGGGTCGTCGGGCGGGTTGGAGTTCGACACAGGCACAAGGATGGGGGGTGCGGGCGCCCCCGACGGACCCCGGGGGCGGAGTGTCGCCAGCCTGTCCAGCCCGGGCGCCGGCCTTTGACGGACTGCCTGTTGACGGCGGGTGGGCGGGGTGTCCCGGGGGTGGGGGCGTAGCGTGGCGGCCATGCGAGCCATCACGATTCCCGAGCCCGGTGGTCCCGAACGGCTGGTCTGGGCCGAGGTGCCCGATCCCGTTCCGGCGGCCGGCGAAGTGCTGGTCGAGGTCGCCGCCACTGCGGTCAACCGGGCCGATCTGCTGCAGCGTCAGGGCTTCTACGACCCGCCGCCCGGAGCTTCGCCCTATCCCGGGCTGGAGTGTGCGGGCCGGATCGCCGCGCTCGGCCCCGGCGTGGCCGGGTGGGCGGTCGGCGACGAGGTGTGCGCGCTGCTGGCCGGTGGCGGCTACGCCCGGCAGGTGGCCGTCCCGGTCGGTCAACTGCTGCCGATTCCCAAGGGGTTGACGCTGATCCAGGCCGCCGCGCTGCCCGAGGTGGCCTGCACGGTGTGGTCGAACGTCTTCCAGGTCGCGCACCTGCGCCCCGGCGAGACGGTGCTGCTGCACGGCGGGGCCAGCGGCATCGGCACCATGGCGATTCAGCTGGCCAAGGCGGTCGGTGCCCGGGTCGCGGTCACCGCCGGAAGCCCGGAGAAGCTCGCCCGGTGCGCCGAACTCGGTGCGGACGTGCTGATCGACTACCACCGGCAGGACTTCGTGGCGGAGATCGCCGCGCTCGGCGGGGCCGACGTCATCCTCGACATCGTCGGTGCCAAGTATCTGCAGCGGAATGTGGACGCCCTCGCGGTCAACGGCCGGCTGGTGGTGATCGGCATGCAGGGCGGCATCAAGGCCGAGCTCAACCTGGCCACCCTGCTGTCCAAGCGAGCCGCAGTGATCGCGACCAACCTGCGCGGGCGCCCGCTGGCCGAGAAGGCGGCGATCGTCGCCGCGGTGCGCGAGCATGTCTGGCCACTGGTCGAGGCGGGTGTGGTCCGCCCCGTGGTGGACCGCGTCCTGCCGATCACCGATGCCGCCGAGGCGCACCGTGTGGTCGAGGCCGGTACCCAGGTCGGAAAGGTCGTCCTGGAGGTGTGAGCCCGGGCTCCGAGGCGGCGGAAATGCCCGGAATGTCCCGGTGTGTGAGTCTGGTGGGAAGCTGTTCCGCCTCCGTCCGCACCGAGTGCGGACGGCCGTCGGGAGGACCTGCTTTCGATGCTCGCTCGCCGCTGCCTCGTGCCCCCGGCCCCGCGCCGCACCCCCACCGCCCGCCCCGGCGTGCTGCTCCGCAGAGCGGCGTTGACCGGCCTGGCGCTGCCGCTGTTGTTGTCCGCCCCCGTTTTCGCCGTCGATCCGGCGGCCGATACCCGCCAGCAGATCCAGGCCCGGCTGGACGCCGCCGGGCAGCAGGTGCAGGCGGAGTTCGACGCCGCGCGCGAACAGGCGGCGGAGCAGGTCGCCCAGACCGTCCCGGCCGGGGAGTTCGGGCAGTCCGGGCAGTCCGTGCAGCCGGAGGCGCCGACCGACGGCGCGATATCCGGGACGGTCCAGCCGGCCGTTCCCGTGCCGGTCCCGGTGCCCGCCGTCCCGAGCGCGACCCGGACGGCAGCCTCGCCGAGCCCCACCCCGAGCCCCGCACCCGCCCCCGTCCCCGCAGAACCGGCCGGGCCGTCCCACCCCCCGAAGCCCGTCGCGGAGCCGCCCGAGCCGTCCGCGTCGCCCGAGCCCTCGGCCTCCGCGGAGCCGTCGTCGGCCACCGAACCGTCCGAAGAACCCTCCGCCGAGTCCCCGGCGCCGCCGCGCGAGGAACCGACGGACTCCCCGGAGCCGGGCCGGCCCGGGTGGGCGCACCATCACCAGCCGGTGATGCCCCCGGCCCCGGCCAGGACCTCACCCCCGGCCCCTGCCGCGGCGCAGCCGGAGCCGTCGGCGGACGGGCCGGGCGGGGACGGCGGGCAGCAGGCGGTGCCCGGGACGGGCACACCGGACGTGGCGGGCGCGCAGGCCGGGTCGAGGGCGGTCGGGGGAGGTGAAGAGGAAGCTGCCCTGCCCCCGGCCGGGCCGGGCGGGGAGGACGCGGTGGTCGCGGGCGGGGCGCCGATGGCCGGCCCGGTGCTTCCGGTGGGGCCGCTGCCGTCGGGCGATCCGTCCGCAAATCAGCTGCCGCTGGGCGTCGGACTGGGCATGATCGGGCTGGGCCTCGGCCTGGTCGGAGTGAAGCTGCGCCGGCGGTGAGGCCGTGCGACGCGGGTACCCGCCGGGTGGGACGATCCGGGTACCAGGCGCGTTGACCTTCGCGGTGGACGAAGCATATGAAGGAGCTATGACCAACCCGATGAACGAGCGGTCGGAGCAGGAGCCTCACCAGGCGTCGAGCGGGAAGTCCGAGGACAGTCCGACGGTGCTGATCGTCGGACCGGACGGCATGGCGGTGGGCACCGCGCCGGTCGGCGGGCTCGGCCGGGGCGACGAGGGCGACGAGCCGCGTGAGCTGCCGGTGACCGAGATGGTCGAGCAGCCGGCCAAGGTGATGCGGATCGGCAGCATGATCAAGCAGTTGCTGGAGGAAGTGCGGGCGGCGCCTCTGGACGAGGCGAGCCGGGCCCGGCTGAAGGACATCCACGCCAGCTCGATCAAGGAGCTGGAGCTGGGCCTGGCGCCGGAGCTGGTCGAGGAGTTGGAGCGGCTGTCGCTGCCGTTCGCCGACGGCACCATCCCCACCGAGGCCGAACTACGCATCGCCCAGGCCCAGTTGGTGGGCTGGCTGGAGGGCCTGTTCCACGGCATCCAGACCGCGCTGTTCGCCCAGCAGATGGCGGCCCGGGCGCAGTTGGAGCAGATGCGCCGGGCGCTGCCGCCGGGACTGCACGGCGTGGAGGGGGACTTGGAGGAGCCGGGCCCGGGCCGCGGTATCCGTTCCGGCCCGTACCTGTAACGGCTTCGGGGGCCGCGCTGCGGCGCGGCCCCGAACCGCTACCCTGGCCCCTGTCCGGAAGTACGGCACGCCGAGGGGGAGCTGGACCATGACTGAGGGCACCACGGAGGGCCACTCGCTCGGCCACGGCCGGTACGTGCTGCAGCGGTTGCTCGGGCAGGGCGGCATGGCGGCCGTCCACCTGGCCTACGACACGGTGCTGGACCGTCAGGTCGCGGTGAAGACGCTGCACACCGAACTGGGCCGAGAGGCCTCGTTCAAGGAGCGGTTCCGGCGCGAGGCGCAGGCGGTGGCCCGGCTCCAGCACACCAACATCGTCTCGGTGTTCGACTCCGGTGAGGACGTCGGGCCGGACGGGACGGCGACGCCGTACATCGTCATGGAGTTCGTCGAGGGCCGTTCGCTGAAGGACGTGCTGGACGAGCAGGTGACCAACCGCGGCGCGATGCCGACCGAGCAGGCGCTGAAGATCACCGCGGCGGTGCTGTCGGCGCTGGAGGCCTCGCACGACCAGGGGCTGGTGCACCGCGACATCAAGCCGGCGAACGTGATGGTGTCCACCAAGGGCGTCGTCAAGGTGATGGACTTCGGCATCGCGCGCGCCCTGCAGTCCGGGGTGACGTCGATGACGCAGACCGGCATGGTGGTCGGCACCCCGCAGTACCTGTCGCCGGAGCAGGCGCTCGGCAAGAGCGTGGACGCCCGGTCCGACCTGTACTCGGTGGGCTGCATGCTGTTCGAACTGCTCAGCGGGCAGCTGCCGTTCGACGGCGACTCGGCGTTCTCGATCGCGTACAAGCACGTGCAGGAGACCCCGCCGGCGCCGTCCACGCTGAACGGGGCGGTCGCGCCCGCGGTGGACGCGCTGGTGGCGCAGGCGCTGCGCAAGGATCCGGCGCACCGGTTCGCGACGGCGGAGGCGATGCGCGAGGAGGTGGAGCGGGTCGCGGCGGGGGAGCAGGGCAACACGCCGCTGCAGGCGTCCACCCCGCTGGTGATCGGCGAGGGGCCGCGGTCGGTGCACGCCTCGCCGTCGCTGACCAACTTCCCGCCGGTGGGCGGCGGCACTCCGCCGCCGCAGCCGTACCAGCCGGCGCCCGGGCCGCAGACGCCGCCGCCGTACGCGCAGACCCCGGCGCCGTTCCCGCAGACGCCGCCGCCGTTCCCGCAGGCGCCGCAGACGCCGCAGCCGTTCCCGCAGCCGCAGTTCCAGCAGGGTTTCCCGCAGACCACGCCGCCGCCGTTCCCGCAGCAGCCGATGCCGGGTCCGCCGATGCCCGGTCCGATGACGGCTCCGATGCCGATGCCGTACCCGCCGCCGGCGAACAACAGCAATGGTTGTTCGACCGCGCTGATCGTGGTCGGTGTGATTGTCGGCGTGGTGATTCTTGCGGTCATCATCGTGGCGATCGCGGCGGCCGGAGCGAGCACCTCGACCTACTGAGCCCGGGCAGTGCTCCGTGCTCGAACTCCGCCCCGGGTGGGCTCGCGGAGCCCGCTGTGAGCCCCCGCACCCGCCCTCCCGTGCCACACCGGCGGGCGCGAGACGGTAGCGTTCTGAGGACGGAACCGACAGGGCGAACGCGCGCCGAGCGAATGCCCGGGGCGAGGAGCGATGGGTCAGAGCGAACGACCGGACGACGGCGGGGCGGACCAGCGGGACGTCCCGGCGCGGGACGCACGGGACGAGGGTGACGGCCGGGCCGCCGAGGTCACCGGACCGACCGAGGCACTGCCGGTCGGGGCGGCCACGTCCGGGCGGGGCGGCGCACTTCCCTTCCCCACCGTCGGGGACGGCCGCTACCGGCTGACCGGCCGGCTGGGCCGCGGCGGCATGGCCGAGGTGCTCGCCGCCCAGGACCTGCGGCTGGGCCGCACCGTGGCGGTCAAGCTGCTGCGTTCCGAACTCGCCGAGGACGACACCGCCCGGCTGCGCTTCACCCGCGAGGCACACTCGGTGGCCGCGCTCAACCACCACTCGATCGTGGCGGTCTACGACACCGGCGAGGAGCACCACGGCGGGGAGTCCACCCCGTACATCGTGATGGAGCTGGTCGAGGGCCGGACGGTGCGCGAGCTGCTGGTGGACGAGGAGGCACCGCCGGTCGACCAGGCGCTGATCATCACCGCCGGGGTGCTGGAGGCGCTGGCGTACAGCCACCAGCACGGGATCGTGCACCGGGACATCAAGCCCGCCAACGTCATCATCACCAACGGCGGCGCGGTCAAGGTGATGGACTTCGGCATCGCCCGGGCGCTGACCGGCGCGGCCACCACCATGACGCAGACCGGCATGGTGATGGGCACCCCGCAGTACCTGTCGCCGGAGCAGGCCCTCGGCAAGGCCGTCGACCACCGCTCCGACCTGTACGCGGCCGGCTGCATGCTGTACGAACTGCTGACGCTGCGGCCGCCGTTCGTCGGCGAGACCCCGCTGTCGGTGGTGTACCAGCACGTCCAGGACGCGCCGGTGCCGCCGTCCCGGGCGAACGACCGGGTGCCGCCGCAGCTGGACGCGCTGGTGCTGCGGGCGCTGGAGAAGAACCCGGACGACCGGTTCCAGAGCGCCGACGAGTTCCGCGCCCACGTGCAGCACGCGCTGCGGCAGCTGCACGGCGCGGCCGCAGCGGGCTACCCGGCCGAGACGGCCGTACTCGGGGCCGGCGGCTGGGACAGCACCCCGGCGGGCGGCTCCGCCGCGCCGACCACGGTGCTGGGCGCGGTCGGCGACGGTGCCGCCCGGACCGAGGCGCTGCCGTATCCGATGGCCTCGGGCTACCAGACGCCCGCGCGCCCGTACCCGGCCGTCGGCGGCGGGGACCACGACGGCGGCGAGGACGTGAAGGAGCGGCCCCGCCGCAACCCGTGGGGCCTGGTGCTGGGCGCGGTGGCCCTGGTGCTGGCCGCCACCATCGGGGTGGCGCTGGCGCTGACCGCGAACGGGGGCGACAACAACAAGTCCCAGGATCAGGACCCGAAGACCCAGGTGCACTCCACCGGCAGCCCGTCCCCCGGCGAGCAGACGGAGCGGCCCACCAGCCCCCCGCCGACCCGCAGCCAGGGCACCGGCCGCCAGAGCGAGCAGCCGAGCTGGTCGCCCTCGGCCAGTGCCTCCGCCTCCGCCAGCGCGTCCGCGTCCGCCTCGGCCAGCCCCTCGCACTCGACGAAGCCGTCGCCCTCGCCGAGCGCGTCCGGCGACAAGAGCTCGCCGCCGGCCAGCCCGAGCTCCAGCGCCCCGCCGGTGACCAGGCCGAGCACCAGCCCGGGCGTCGGGGCGCAGCCGCAGACGGGCTGAGCGGAGGCCAGGACGGGCCACGGGCAGGTCAGTTGGCGAACGCGTCCATGACCTGCTCGTAGTCCTGGCACCACCAGGTGAGTTGCCCGGCGGAGGCCGGGAACAGCGGGTCGGCCCGGTGGTCGTGGCGCTGGTAGTGCCACTGCAGCATCCACAGGTCGTTCAGCCGCTCCCACCACACCCGGTGCACGGCGGCGGCGACCTGTTCGGCGTCCGCGGCGCCGGTGGCCCGGTAGGCGCGGGCCCAGCGCCGGACCCGGACCAGGTCGAGGACGCCGGTGGTGCGGTCGTTGAACAGCAGCGTGGCGGCCCGCACCGCCTCCTCGGCGACCGGGTGCGGGGCGAGCTTGTCCCAGTCCAGGACGGCGCTGACGGTGTCGCCCCGGTAGAGCACGTTCAGGCCGTGGAAGTCGCCGTGGGTCCAGCCGGTGGGCGGGGCGGCGGTCGGGTTGGGGCGGCGGTGCCGGTGTGCGGCGAGCAGGTCCAGTCGCTCGGTCAGGCGCTGCTCGGCGAGCCGGTCGAACGGCCCGCAGGGGCGGTGGGCGCGGGCCAGGTCGCGCAGCTCGGCGACGATCCGCTCGGTCTCCTCGGCCTCGGCGCTGAGCACCCGGTCCGGCTGCCGCAGGGGGGCGCAGACCTCGCGGAGTGCGCCGTGCAGTGCTCCCAGCAGGGTGCCGAGTTCGCCGCACCGGGCGGGCGCGAGTTCGGTGCCGTGCCGGTGGCTGCCGGGCACCCACGGGTAGAGCGCGAACAGCCGGCCGCCGTACGCGGTGACGGTCCGGCCGTCCCGGTTGGCGAGTGGCGGCGGCACCGGGAGGCCGAGCGCGGCCAGCTCGGTGGTGGCGCGGTGCTGGGCGAGGACGGCGGGCCGGTTGGCGGTGGCCCGGTCGACGTAGCACTTCAGGAAGTAGGTGGCGCCGTCGGTGGCCGCGATCCGGTAGCCCCGGTTGAGCAGTCCTTCGGCCACCGGAGTGACCGCGCCGGGCGGTGCGGTGGGGTAGGCGCGCAGGACCCCGGCCACCGCGGCGTGCGCGACCGGGGGGCTGAGGGTGCCGATGGGGGGAGCGGTGGCGTCCGGGCGGGCCGGCGCGAGGGAGATGGTCTGACCGTACGTCACGGAGCAGAGCGTATTACTCGGCGTGATAGCGACTTGACACAGCGTGTTCGGTGTGATCTCAGTGCTGCCCGCCCGCGCGGCGGCGCGCGACGTACGCGGCGGCCTGGGTGCGGCGCTCCATGCCCATCTTCGCCAGCAGGCTGCTGACGTAGTTTTTTACGGTTTTTTCGGCCAGGTGCAGCTCATTGCCGATCTGCCGATTCGTCATCCCCTCGCCGATCAGATCGAGGATGCGGCGCTCCTGTTTCGTCAACTGCGCGATGCGTTCGTCCTCCTTCTCGCCCCCGTCGCGCAGCCGGGCCAGCACCCGGCTGGTGGCGACCGGGTCGAGCAGGGATTTGCCGGCCGCGACGTCGCGGACCGCGGAGAGCAGGTCGGTGCCGCGGATCGCTTTCAGGACATATCCGGAGGCGCCCGCCATGATCGAGTCGAACAGTGCCTCGTCGTCGGAGAAGGAGGTGAGCATCAGGCATTTCACCGACGGGTACCGGGAGCGGATCTCCCGGCACACCTCGACCCCGTTTCCGTCGGGCAGTCGGACATCCAGCACCGCCACGTCGGGATGGACCACCGGAATCCGGTTGAGCGCCTCGGCGGCCGTGCCGGCCTCGCCGACCACCTCGATGTCGCCCTCCATCGAGAGGAGCTCGTGCACGCCCCGACGGACCACTTCGTGATCATCGAGGAGAAACACCCTGATATGTCCGTTATCAGTCATTTGCAAAGCCTCGCACAAATCGATGGGCGTTACCCCCTTTCGCAGCGGGCCGCGCCCGGATACCGTGCGCTGGTGTCCTGACCGGGCGGTAAGCCGCGTCACAGGCGGTTTCCCCACCGGAGAACAACTAGGACGTCCTAGCGCAAGAGCGCCAAGGGGTGCCGCTGGGTAACGTTCTCGTGAGGGACGCCGTCGGAAAGGGAACACCGCCTGCCCGTACTGGCGCGCACACCCACGCGCGCGAGCCGGGAGGGCGACCGGACCGGCCACCGGCGACCCCGGGCGGCCGGACAGACCGAGGGAGTGAACGTGACCGTCAAAAGCACGGCGAGGGCGCGCAAGAAGGCCGCCCCCGGCGTCTCTGACAAAACCAGTGCCGGCTCCGCCGCACCGGAGCTCGTCCAGCTGCTCACCCCGGAGGGCGACCGGGTCGAGCACCCGGACTTCCCGCTCACCGTGACGCCCGAGGAGCTGCGTGCGCTCTACCGGGACTTGGTGCTGGTACGGCGCTTCGACGCCGAGGCCACCTCACTCCAGCGGCAGGGCGAGCTCGGCCTGTGGGCCTCGCTGCTGGGCCAGGAAGCCGCCCAGGTCGGCTCCGGTCGGGCGATGCGCCCCGGCGACTACGCCTTCCCCACCTACCGTGAGCACGGCGTGGCCTGGTGCCGCGACGTGGACCCGCTGAACCTGCTCGGCATGTTCCGCGGCGTGAACAACGGCGGCTGGGACCCGAACGAGAAGAACTTCCACCTCTACACCATCGTGATCGGCGCGCAGGCCCTGCACGCCACCGGGTACGCGATGGGCATCACCAAGGACGGCGCGGACGACGCGGTGATCGCCTACTTCGGTGACGGCGCCTCCAGCCAGGGCGACGTCAACGAGGCCTTCACCTTCGCCTCGGTCTACAACTCGCCGGTGGTGTTCTTCTGCCAGAACAACCAGTGGGCGATCTCCGAGCCCACCACCGTGCAGACCCGCATCCCGCTGTACCGCCGCGCCTCCGGCTTCGGCTTCCCCGGCGTCCGGGTCGACGGCAACGACGTGCTGGCCTGCCTCGCGGTCACCCGCTGGGCGCTGGACCACGCCCGCACCGGCCAGGGCCCGGTGCTGGTCGAGGCGTTCACCTACCGGATGGGCGCGCACACCACCTCCGACGACCCGACCCGCTACCGGCAGTCCGAGGAGGCCGAGGCCTGGAAGGCCAAGGACCCGATCCTGCGGCTGAAGGCCCACCTGGAGAAGGAGGGCCTCGCCGACGAGGCGTTCTTCGCCGAGGTCGAGGCCGAGAGCGAGAAGCTGGGCCTGCGCGTCCGGGAGGGCGTCCGGTCGATGCCCGACCCCGACCCGACCCTGATCTTCGACCACGTCTACACCGAGCAGCATCCGCTGGTGGACGAGGAACGCGCCGAGTACGAGGCGTACGCCGCCTCCTTCGAGGGTGGGGAGCACCACTGATGGCCGGTCAGCTCAGCATTGCCAAGGCGCTCAACGACGCGCTCCGCAAGTCGCTGGAGAGCGACCCGAAGACCGTCCTGATGGGCGAGGACATCGGAAAGCTCGGCGGCGTCTTCCGGATCACCGACGGCCTGCAGAAGGACTTCGGCGACGACCGGGTGATCGACACTCCGCTCGCCGAGTCCGGCATCATGGGCACCGCGATCGGCCTCGCGCTGCGCGGCTACCGCCCGGTGGTGGAGATCCAGTTCGACGGCTTCGTGTACCCCGCCTTCGACCAGATCGTCTCCCAGCTCGCCAAGATGCATGCCCGCGCGCTCGGCCACGTCAAGATGCCGGTCACCGTCCGCATCCCGTTCGGCGGCGGCATCGGCGCGGTGGAGCACCACAGCGAGTCGCACGAGGCGTACTTCGCGCACACCGCAGGCCTGCGGGTGGTCAGCCCGTCCAACGCGCACGACGCGCACTGGATGCTGCGCCAGGCCATCGAGTCGGACGACCCGGTGATCTTCCTTGAGCCCAAGCGTCGCTACTGGGACAAGGGCGAGGTCGGCGAGGACCCGATGCTGCCGCTGCACTCGGCGCGCATCGTCCGGCCCGGCACCGACGCCACGCTGATCGCCTACGGGCCGATGGTGAAGGTCTGCCAGGAGGCCGCGCAGGCCGCCGAGGAGGACGGCCGCCGGCTGGAGGTGATCGACCTGCGCTCGCTGTCGCCGATCGACTTCCCCACCCTGGAGGAGTCCCTCAAGCGCACCGGCCGCGGCATCGTGGTGCACGAGGCCCCGGTCTTCCTCGGCCTGGGCGCGGAGCTCGCCGCCCGGCTCACCGAGCGCTGCTTCTACCACCTGGAGGCGCCGATCCTGCGGGTCGGCGGCTACCACGCCCCGTACCCGCCGTCGCGGGTCGAGGAGACCTACCTGCCCGACCTCGACCGTGTGCTCGACGCCGTCGACCGCGCGCTCGCGTACTGAGCGGGGAACGAAGATGACCAACGGAACCACCGTGCTCCGCGAGTTCAAGATGCCCGACGTGGGCGAGGGACTCACCGAGGCCGAGATCCTCACCTGGTACGTCAAGCCGGGCGACACCGTCACCGACGGGCAGGTCGTCTGCGAGGTGGAGACCGCCAAGGCCGCGGTCGAGCTGCCGATCCCGTTCACCGGCGTGGTCGAGGCGCTGCACTTCCCGGCGGGCGCCACCGTGGACGTCGGCACCGCGATCATCGCGGTGGCCGTCGCCGGTGCCGCCCCGGCCGAGGCCGCACCCGCTGCCGCCGCGCCCGCCGCCGAGGCGGAGGCCGAGCCCGAGCCCGAGCGCCGCGAGGTGCTGGTCGGCTACGGCCCGCGCACCGGCTCGGTGCAGCGCCGGGCCCGCCGCACCAACGGCACGGCGGCCACCGCTCCGGAGGCTCCGGCCGCTCCCGCAGCGCCGGCCGCTCCCGCAGCGCCGGTCGCGCCCGCCGCACCGGTCGTTCCGGTGGCCGTGGTCGCGGAGGGCGAGCGCCCGCTGGCCAAGCCGCCGGTGCGCAAGCTCGCCAAGGACCTCGGCATCGACCTGCGCACCGTACGGCCGACCGGCCCGAACGGCGTGGTCACCCGCGAGGACGTGCACGCCGCGGCCGCCACCGCCGCCGAGACGGTCGTCGAGCCGGCCGCCGCGCCGGTGGCCGAGCCGGTCGCCGAGCAGCCCGTGCTGCCGGTGCCGACCGCCGCCGGGGACGTCCGGGTGCCGGTCAAGGGCGTCCGCAAGGCCACCGCGCAGGCGATGGTGGCCTCGGCGTTCACCGCGCCGCACGTCACCGAGTTCGTCCAGGTCGATGTGACCCGGACGATGAAGCTGGTGCGCAAGCTCAAGGAGAGCGGCGAACTGGGCGCCGGGGTGCGGGTCAGCCCGCTGCTGCTGGTCGCCAAGGCGCTGCTCACCGCGATCAAGCGCCACCCGGAGATCAACGCCAGCTGGGACGAGGCCGCCCAGGAGATCGTCATCCGGGGCGCGGTGAACCTCGGCATCGCCGCGGCCACCCCGCGCGGGCTGATCGTCCCGAACATCAAGGACGCCGGCGCCAAGACCCTCTCCCAGCTGGCCGTCTCGCTCGGTGAGCTGGTGGAGACCGCGCGGCAGGGCAAGACCTCCCCGGCGGACATGTCCGGCGGCAGCGTCACCATCACCAACGTCGGCGTGTTCGGCGTGGACACCGGCACCCCGATCCTCAACCCCGGCGAGGCCGCCATCCTGGCCTTCGGCGCGGTGCGGGAACTGCCCTGGGTGCACAAGGGCAAGGTGGTGCCGCGGCAGGTCACCACGCTGGCGCTGTCCTTCGACCACCGGATGGTGGACGGCGAGCTCGGCTCCAAGGTGCTGGCGGACGTCGCCGCGATCCTGGAGTACCCGAAGCGCCTGATCACCTGGGGCTGAATCACCTGGGGCTGATCCGCCCCGGCCGCTGGGCCCCGCTCCGTCCGCGGAGCGGGGCCCGGCGCGTTCAGGCGCGTTCAGGCGCGTTCCGGCCTGCTGAGCGGCGATCAGCCCCGGGCGGTCCGCCAGGCGGCGTGCGCCAGGGTGTGGAAGGCCTCGGTGCCCGGGCGGTCCAGGCCGAGCGCGGCGGACAGCAGCACGGCGGTCGCCGGGCGCGGGCCGGCCGTGCCGCGTTCCAGGTCGGACAGGGTGCGGATGCCCAGCCCCGCCTTGACGGCCAGCTCCTGCTGGGTGAGCCGGGCCCCCTGTCGAAGTGTCCGCAGGGCCTGTCCGAATGCCCTGCGCGGATCCGTGTCCGGCCCGTTCTCCATGTCCGCCGCCTTCCCCCCTGGGTGGTTCACGTTCGGCAGGGTATCCCGCCGGGCGGCGGATCGTTCGCCGTTTTCAACTGCGGTGCGGGCATTCGGAATTGACTGCTCCGATCGTTCTCCTCCGGTGATTCTCCGGTGATTTTCGAGGTCCCTCGGGGCAGGGCGTGCATTGCGCCGCCCGAGGGAGTTTCGCGCCGTCCCCGCCGGGCCCCGGGCGGCGATGGGTACGTCTGTGCGACCAGCCACCCGCGCAGTCAGGCCGGGTGTCGTCGCAGCGAGGATTCCCGCGTATGCCGCCTGGTGCTCCCGGCCCCGTGATGCGCTCCGCGGCCGCCCTGGCGCTGGTCGCCACCGCCGTGCTGCCCGTCGTGGTGGAGCTGGCCTCGCCCTCGCCGTCCACCGTCATCGGCCCGCCGCTGCCGGGACCGGACCGGCCCGCGCCGCCCGCCGCCCGCCCCGACCTGCGGGCCCCCGGCGCGCCCGCCGTGGACCTGCGGACCTCCGGCGACCCGGCCAACCGGATCACCCTGGTGCTGCTGGGCGACGGCTACACGGAGGCCCAGCTGCAGCTGTTCCACGAGCAGGCGGACCGGGCCTGGCACGCGCTGCTGGACATCGAGCCGTTCCGCACCTACCAGGGGTTGTTCAACATACGCCGGGTGGACGTGGTGTCCCCGGTCTCCGGGATAGCCGAGACCGAGAGCGCCGGGAAGAACCCCGACACCCCGCTGGGCATGCACTTCTGGTGCGAGGGCACCGCCCGCCTGCTGTGCGCGGACGAGGACGCCACCGCCCGCTGGGCCGGGCAGGGCGAGGGCCCGCAGTACCTGATAGCGCTGGCCAACTCGACCGAGTACGGCGGGGCCGGCGGCACCGGGGTGACCACCCTGGCCGGCGGCAGCCCGGACGCCGGGCGGATCATCCAGCACGAGATCGGCCACACCATCGGCCTGCTGGGCGACGAGTACGACAGCGCCCCGAGCGACCCCGACTACCCGAACCTCTCCCTGGTGGACGCGGAGGAGATGGCGCGCGACAAGGTCAAGTGGTGGCGCTGGCTGGGCGCCCTCTCCCCGGACGGCGGCGGCCCGGTGGGTGCCTACCGCAGCGCCAACGGGCTGTACCGGCCGACCGAGGACTCGGTGATGCGCACCCTCGGCGGGGCGTACAACCTGCCCTCCCGGGAGGCGATCATCGAGCAGCTGTACCGCCGGGTGAAGCCCGCCGACGACCCCGAACCGGCCCCCGGTCAGGTGTCCGGCCGGCCCAAGCTGCACGTGCGGCCGCTGGCCCTGACCGGCCCGCGGCAGCTGCGGATCACCTGGTCGCTGGACGGGAAGCCGGTGGACGCCGGCACTGCGGACGGCACCTGGCTGGACACCGCCACGCTGGCGCTGACGCCCGGTCACCGGCACACCGTCACGGCGACCGTCCAGGACACCACCGACTGGGTCCGCGACGAGGCGTTCCGCGCCCAGTACATGACCGAGTCGGTGAGCTGGACGATCACCGGCTGAGCGAAGGGCGGCGGCGGTTTCGCGCCAGGTTCGCACCCTGACCAAAAGGTCAGGTGATGGGATGACTAGCCTGGTTCCACTATGAGCGTGGACCCCGCCCCCAGCGCACCGTCCCTGTCCGTACCCGCTCCCCGTCAGACCGCCGACGCCCAAGCCGATCGGCAAGCCGAGCCCCACGCCGCCCCCCGATCCGCGTTCCCGCACCCGCCCGGCGGCCGCGCCGCCTGGGTCGCCTGGTCGGTCGGTGTCAGTGTCTACGTCCTCGCCGTGGTGCACCGCACCAGCCTCGGCGTGGCCGGCCTGGACGCCGCCGCCCGGTTCGGCATCGGCGCCTCCGCCCTGTCCACCTTCTCCATCCTCCAGGTCCTGGTGTACGCCGGGATGCAGATCCCGGTCGGCCTGCTGGTCGACCGGATCGGCCCGCGCGGGGTGCTGCTGCTGGGCGTGGCGCTGATGAGCGCCGGCCAGCTGGCGTTCGCGTTCTCCACCGCGTTCGGGCCCGCACTGGCCTCCCGCGCGGTGCTCGGCTGTGGCGACGCGATGACCTTCATCAGCGTGCTGCGGATCGCCGCCCGCTGGTTCCCGGCCGCCCGCAACCCGTTCGTCGCCCAGCTCACCGGCCTGGCCGGCATGGGCGGCAACCTGTTCACCACCGTGGTGCTCGCGCAGGCCCTGCACACGGCCGGCTGGAGCACCACCTTCGGCGCCATCGCGGTGACCGGCGCGCTGGTGTTCGTTGCCGTGCTGGCGCTGCTGCGGGAGGCCCCGCCCGGGGCGCCCGCCCCGGTGCCGCGGGAGGGCGGGCGGCTGCCGGTCGGGCGGCTGATCCGGGCCGCCTGGTCCGAGCCCGGCACCCGGCTCGGCCTGTGGGTGCACTTCACCACGGCGTTCCCGGCGAACGCGTTCGGCCTGCTGTGGGGGCTGCCCTACCTGGTCGAGGGCCAGGGCATGTCCCGGGCCGGCGCGGGCGGCCTGCTCAGCCTGCTGGTCCTCAGCAGCATGGCGTTCGGCCTGCTGTTCGGCCGACTGATCTCCCGCTCGGCCGCGCTGCGGCTGCCCGTCACCTTCACGGTGCTGGGCGCCACCGCGCTCTGCTGGACCGTCACCCTGGCCTGGCCGCACGGCCACCCGCCGCTGTGGCTGCTGGTGGTGCTGGTGCTGGTGATGGGCAGCAACGGCCCGGCCTCGCTGATCGGCCTCGACTACGCCCGCGCCCACAACCCGCCCGAGCGGATGGGCACCGCGTCCGGCATCGCCAACATGGGCGGCTTCCTCGGCTCGATGATCACCCTGCTGGGCATCGGCGTACTGCTGGACGCGCTGGCCGACCCGGGCAGCGACAGCTACGGCGCGCACGCCTACCAGCTGGCGTTCTGCTTCCAGCTGGTGCCGCTGCTGCTCGGGACGGCGATGATCCTGCGGCTGCGGCGCAAGGTGGCCGCGGCCTGAGTCAGGGGGTGCTCGTCAGATGGGCGAGCACCCGCAGGCCCAGCTCCTGGTCGCCGATCACGTTGACCAGCGCCGTCTCCGGGCGGACCCGGCCGCAGCACAGCCGTACGAAGGTCTGCCAGTCCATCGCCAGCCGCACGTCCGGCTCCGGTGCCACCGACTCGTCCAGGGTGCCCCGGCCGTGCGCGCCGACCCGCACGGTGCGCTGGAACGGCATCGCACCCGCCACGTCGAACACCACCGTGCTGCCGATCGGCGCGCCCGCCTCCTTGGCCACCTGCTTCGGCAGCGTCTCGATCAGCAGGTCGCGGGTCACCAGGGCGGCCGGGGAGTCCAGGTTGCCGGGCTCCTGGAGCGCGCGGCGCAGGTCCTGCTCGTGCACCCACACGTCGAAGGCGCGCAGCCGCAGCACCGTCGCGTACGGGAGCTCCCGGGACAGCGGGCCGGCCGGCCAGCGCACCAGGTCCTCCGCGCCGTGGCGGGAGTTGCGCAGCGCCCGGGAGCGGCGGATCACCGTGTACTCCAGCTCGCTGGTGATCTCCACCGGCGTCCAGCAGCGGCGCTTGTCGACCGGCAGCTCCATGTACCGGGTGAAGTCGTTGGTGACGTGCCGCAGGTCGCGCGGCAGCGCGTGGATCGGCCGGGGGTCGCCGAGCATGTCCGACTCGACGCCGATGATGTGCGACACCACGTCGCGCACCGACCAGCCCGGGCACTCGGTGGCCCGGTTCCACGCGTCGGTCGGCAAGGGAGCGAGCAGCTCGGATATGGACTCGATCGACTGCGTCCACGCATCGGTGTACGCCTGCACGGTCTGGTTGTCCGTCACGGGTATCTCCGGCCCTCCGTCGGCTTGCGTCGTCCCACGTCGCCCGGGCTGCCGAGACCTCCGCACGGACGCGCATACGGCACGTTACGCTGCCGGGTGAGAGCAAGGCAGCGCTTTCGGGTGACGATCGTAGGACTCTTGTCGTGGACGGTGGTACTGTGCGCGCTTCATTGATCCAACTCGCGGTCTCGGACGCCGAGCCGGCCGCCGAGCGGCGGGCCAGGGCCGCGGCGCTGGTCCGCGCCCAGGACGGCGCCGATCTGGTCGTGCTGCCCGAACTGTGGCCGGTCGGCGGCTTCGCCCACGACGCCTGGTCCGAGGGCGCCGAACCGCTCGACGGGCCCACCGCCGAGACGATGTCCGCCGCCGCCCGGGCGGTCGGCTGCTGGCTGCACGCCGGCTCGATCGTCGAACGCGACCCCGACGGGCCGATCTACAACACCTCGCTGCTGTTCGCCCCCGACGGCGAACTGGTCCGCACCTACCGCAAGATCCACCGCTTCGGCTTCGACGCCGGCGAGGCCGTCGTGATGGGCGCCGGCCAGGAGATCGTCACCGTGGACGCCGGCTTCGCCACCCTGGGCCTGGCCACCTGCTACGACCTGCGCTTCCCCGAACTGTTCCGGGCCCTGCTGGACGCCGACGCCGAACTGCTGGTGATCCCCGCCGCCTGGCCCGCCCGGCGCGCCGAGCACTGGAATCTGCTGGCCCGCGCCCGCGCCGTCGAGGAACAGGCCTACGTGCTGGCCTGCAACACCGCCGGCACCCACGGCGGCGTCGAACAGGCCGGCCGCAGCCTGGCCGTCGACCCGTGGGGCCGGGTGCTCGCCGAGGCCGGGCCCGACGAGCAGGTGCTCAGCGTCGAATTCGACCCGGCCGAAGTCGCCAAGTGCCGCACCGAGTTCCCGGTCCACCGGGACCGGCTGCTCGGAATTCCGGCACCCGTACAACGCTGACATTTCGCCGCATTTTGCCGTACCTTGGTCCGGATTGACCATTCCGGGGTAATCTGTGCCCGTTTTGGGAACTGGGTTTGGCCGCGGTCGGCACGACCCGGAGAGGGGGAGCGGCGATGAACGCTGCGGGAGCCGGGAGCGGCCGCGCCCTGATCCGGCGCAACAGTCTCCGTGAACAGATTTCCGACGCCCTGCGCGACGAGATGATGACTGGCCGGCTGCCCGCCGGCCGCAACTTCACCGTCAAGGAGATCGCCGACATCTACGGCGTCTCCGCCACCCCCGCCCGGGAAGCCCTGGTCGATCTCTCCGCCCAGGGCCTGCTGGTCAGCGAACCCCACCGCGGCTTCACCGTCCCCGAGTTCGACTGGGACGACTACCTGGAGATCTTCGAGGCCCGGGCCCTGCTCACCGACAACGCGCTGCGTCACCTCGGCAACCGGGAAGACTCCTACGACTGGTCGCGGACCGTCTCGCTGCGCCGCCGCGCCGATGCCGCCACCCGCGCCGCCCGGGCCGCCCACCTCGATGTCCTGGTCGGCTGTGACCTGCGGTTCTGGGAGGAGGCCGCGGTCATCCTGTGCAACGAGCGGATCGCCGACTACCTCGGCCGGCTCCGCGTCCAGTCCTGGATGTTCGCCGCCCCGCACCTGCGGGCCGCCGACGGACTGGTCGGCGCCCTGTGGGACCGGCACGGCGAACTCGTCGACCGGATCGAGGCCCGCGACCACGACGGCGCCCGGCGGCTGGTCAACCACTACAACCTGTTCACCATCGAACTGCTCGCCCGGCTGCTCGGGCGGCCGCTCGACGGGTTCTCCGTCCTACGACTGCTGCGCGAGACGGCGCCGGCCGACGCGCCGGCAGCTCCCCAGGAGACCAGCGAGGACGCCCCCCAACCGCCGCACGGCGCCGTCGGATTGGGCCGGGTGCCACTGCCCAGGTTCGTACCACCCGGCCGCTTCACCCGGTCCTTCCGACCGGGGCGCGGAGAGCCCGCCACGGGCCGGTAGGGTTGGGGCCCATTGCCCCGCCACCCGAGAGGATGAGCCGGCCCATGGCCTGCGACCTCTGGCTCGTCCCGCTCGTGGACGTGCTCACCCAGAGCCCCGAGAACCCGTTCCGGGACGACCTCGACCGCTACAACGGGGTGCTCGCCCAGCACGGCCTGCCGCCCGTTCCGGTCAACCCCTACGTACCGGGCTTCACCGGCGACGTCGAGACGATAGCCGCGTTCGACTACGACTCGCTCCACTTCCTGCGCCGCGCCTACCTGTTGGGGCTCACCGGCTTCGAGGTGGCGCCGGTGGACGCGCTCGGCTCCGACTACGAACAGCTGCTGGAAATGTTCGAGGCCACCGCCGAACAGTCGCACCTGGTCTGGCACTTCGACCACGCCGGGGCGTACATCCCGGTGGACTTCGCGATTCCGCTGGTCGCCGACGAACTCCTTGCCGCGGGCGGCCCGTTGGGATCCTCGCACGGCCTGCTCCGCGAACTCCAGGCGGTCGCCCCCCTGTTGGGCATCGACCCCCTCAACCCCCCGGCCCCCACCCGCCCCCTGGGCCCCACCCAGCTGGAACAGCCCTTCGGCCCCCCGATCGACGACTTCCAGCACCCCTTCGCAAGGGAACGCCACGCCTGGGCCGGTCTCTACTCGGCGGCGACACGCAGCGTGGCGCAGTCCTCGATGATCGTCTTCGCGTAAGGGATCAGGGAAGGGCGGAGCTGCGAAACCAGGGAGAGCACAACCAGGGGCGCGGGGAACTGCGCGAAGCGGAAGGCACCCGTCAGTAAGGTCGCGACGCAGGACAATGACCTGCATGTGCGTGCGACCTCACTGACACGTGCACTAGCGCAGGGGCCCCTCCGGGGGACGCTGTCGTGGCATCGTGGGCCGGGTGCCCGGAGGGGGCAGGACGCGGACCTGTGCGCCGGTGCCACTCTCGGTTCGGCCGCCCCAGGTGCCGGGGGCCTGGGTGGGGAGTTGGGTCATGCCGGCGCGGAATTCGAGCATCCACTCGGAGGTCTCGGTGCGGACCATCTCGGAGACGTCCTCGCAGAAGCGGCGCAGCACGCCGAGGCAGCGTTCGGCGGCCTCGCCGGCGGTGCCTTCGGTGGGGCCGAGGACTTCCCGGACGCACTCCGAGGCCCAGTCGAACTGGAAGGCTTCCAGGCGGCGTTGGAGCGCCTGTGAGGTGGAGACGTCGCGCATCCAGCCGGAGGTGAGTCCGAACGCGCGGTCGGCGACCAGCGAGGCGGCGGCGAGCGCGAGGCCGGCGTAGCCCCACTCCAGGGCGTGCGGAAGGACGCCGGTGAGGGAGATGATGGGGGCCGTGACGCCGCCGACGGTGAACACGGCGGCGGCCTTGCGGAGGAGGCGGGCCCAGCGGCGCTTCCAGACCCGGTCGCGGCGGTACCACTCGATGGCCTCGACGGCGCGTTCTTCCGACCAGCGGTAGAGCTCTTCGAGGCGTTCGGCCGGTTCGCCCCAGTCGCCGAGCGGGAATTGACGCGCGCTCAGGTCGGTGCGGCGGCGGGTGGGGATCCGTCCGCCGGAGCCCGGGGCGCTCTGGTCGTCATCGGCGACCTCTTTGCCCCAAGGACTCTCCTCGGGCTGCATTTCCGGCTGGCTCACCTGTGGCGCTCCCTGTGGCGGGGTGACTGCGGAGGCCCGGCGGGTACCGGGACTGACGGTGCGGACATCGGGATCCGGTGTGGACGGAGTTCGGCGGAGCCGCCCATGGTGCCGTGCACGGTCTGCGGCCGGGTCCTTGTCCAACAGCACTTCTTACCGCCAAATGGCTGATCGTGGGGGCGCTTCCGCAGTGATCGTTATGTGATTTCACCTCCGGAAGCCAAGGTCGGAGGGTTGTGCTGCCCGGCCGGATTTCACCCTTCCGAGCGAGGTGAACCGGGGCTGTCGGTGTGACTGCGCGGCTGTTCGAACAGGCCCGGTGCTTTTCCGTGCCCGGGCCCGCCGGATTCGTCCGGCTTTCGGGGGCCGGACGGAGCCGCCGACGGTGCGGAACCGGCCACCGACTAGGCTCTGGGCTCGTGAAGGTCCTCGTCATCGGCGGCGGCGCCCGCGAACACGCCCTGTGCCGCTCCCTGTCCCAAGATCCCGCCGTCACCGAGCTGCACTGCGCCCCGGGCAACGCCGGGATCGCGCGGGTGGCCACCCTGCACCCCGTCGACCAGCTGGACGGCGCCGCGGTCACCGCGCTGGCCCGCGAGCTGGGCGCCGACCTGGTGGTGGTCGGCCCGGAGGCCCCGCTGGTGGCCGGTGTCGCCGACCCGCTGCGGGCGGCCGGCATCCCGGTGTTCGGCCCGAGCTCCGAGGCCGCGCAGCTGGAGGGCTCCAAGGCCTTCGCGAAGGACGTGATGGCCGGGGCCGGCGTCCCGACCGCGCGGTCCTACGTCTGCACCACCGAGCAGGAGGCCGCCGAGGCGCTGGACGCGTTCGGCGCCCCGTACGTGGTGAAGGACGACGGCCTGGCGGCCGGCAAGGGCGTCGTGGTCACCGAGGACCGCGCCGCCGCCCTGGAGCACGCCAAGGGCTGCGAGCGCGTGGTGATCGAGGAGTACCTGGACGGCCCGGAGGTGTCGCTGTTCGCGATCACCGACGGCACCACGGTGCTGCCGCTGGTGCCCGCGCAGGACTTCAAGCGCGCGCTGGACGGCGACCAGGGCCCCAACACCGGTGGCATGGGCGCCTACACCCCGCTGCCGTGGGCCCCCGAGGGCCTGGTCGAGGAGGTGCTGGAGACGGTTCTTCAGCCGACCGTCGACGAACTGCGCCGCCGCGGCACCCCGTTCTCCGGTCTGCTGTACGCGGGCCTGGCGCTGACCTCGCGCGGCACCCGGGTGGTGGAGTTCAACGCCCGCTTCGGCGACCCGGAGACCCAGGTGGTGCTGGCCCGGCTGCGCACCCCGCTGGCCGGCGTGCTGCTCGCCGCCGCCAACGGCACGCTGGCCGAACTGGAGCCGCTGCGCTGGGACGAGGGCGCCGCGGTCACCGTGGTGATGGCGTCCGAGGGCTACCCGGCGAACCCGCGCACCGGTGACCCGATCGAGGGCCTGGACGAGGCGGAGGCCGACGGCACCGCGTTCGTGCTGCACGCGGGCACCAAGGCCGGTGCCGAGGGCGAGGTGCTCACCGCGGGCGGCCGGGTGCTGTCCGTCACCGCCACCGGCGCCGACCTCGCCGAGGCCCGGGCCAAGGCGTACGCGGGCCTGTCGAAGATCTCCTTCAAGGGCGCCCAGCACCGCACGGACATCGCGGCCAGGGCCGCGCAGTAAGAAGGCCCGTCCACGGGGCGCTGCGTCCGGACCGACCCGTCCGGACGCAGCGCCCCGCGGCGTTTCCCGGGTCGGGGCGGAGCGGGCCACGGGTCGAAAAAGCAGTCCTTCGGGTGATCTGTTGGTCATCCTGCTGACGGGGCCGGAGCGGGCGCCGTAGGGTGCGCTGCATCGTGCAGGGGCGGGGGCACCGGCGCGGGCGCGGCTCGTCGGCTCGACGCGCCCGGGGGATGCTGGGAGCGGTGGCGCGTTCCGCCGCGGTGTCACCAGGACGGGTGGTCTCCCGGGAGTTCCGGAACACCCTCCCGTACCGGGGCGTCGAGACTGGCAGGAAAGCGCCACGCGAGTCGTACCACCGGGTTCGGCACCCGCCGCTTCCCGTACCGGAATTGATCGAGTCGAGTCGGCTGCGAAGGGGGTGCCGCGGCGATGGCTGCAGTGGACACCGCACGCGCACGAGCCCGGGCCGTCCTGCGCCTGCGCGGAGGGGCCGTGGCCGCCGCCGCGCTGCCCGCCGCCTGCGCGGTGGTGCTGCTGGTCGGGCGGTTCACCGGGCGGATAGGCGCCCCCGGGGCACCGGACGCCCCCCTGTGGGACGGCATCCGCTGGGCGGTCGGCGCGGTCGCCGCGCTGACGCTGCTGCTGGCCGCCGTGGTGGCCCGCGCGCACCGCCGGGCCGTCCCCCCGGTCACCCCCGCCGTGCCGCTGACCAGGGCGGAAGCGCCGGAGCTCTACCGCCTGATCGAGGAGCTCGCCGACCGGCTGGACGTTCCGGCGCCCGGCGCGATCGCGCTCACCCCCGACTGCGACAGCTGGCTGGAGGAGCCGCACCGGCCCGGCCGGCGGGCCGCGCCCGGCGCGCCGGTGCTGGTGATCGGCTCCCCGTTCCTGTGGTGGATGCGGGCCGGTGAGCTGCGCGCCCTGCTGGCCCCCGTGGTGGCCGGCACCGCGGCCGCCGCCGATCCGGACATCGCCGCCGCCCGCCGCTGGCTGCGCACCCTGGACGCCGCGCTCGGCGACCGGCACCGCGGCCCCGCCGCGCTGGTCGACCGCATCGACCGGCGCCTGCTCGGCGCCTGCCGGGAGCACTCCGCCGAGTTGGAGCACGCCGTCGCCGCGTGGGCCTCCGAACAGGCCAAGGCCGTCGACTACGGGCTGCGGATCGCCGCCCAGGAGCAGGTCGGCCTCGCCTACGCGGGCTGGGACCGGCTGCTCACCCGGGTCGCGCTGCCCGCCTGGCGGCTCGGCCGGCACCCCTCGCACCTGAACGCCGGCGTGGTCGCCGCGCTCACCGAACTCTCCCGCCGCGACCGGCTCGCCGACGGCTACGAGAACCGGCTCGGCGACCGCCCCGCCTGCGACCTGCTGGAGGAGCCGGGCCTGGTGGACACCCGGGTGTCCCGGCTGGCCGCCGAACTGCTCCACGAGGAGCCGCCCGGCGGCTGGCAGCCGCTGGACTGGGAGGACTACCCGGAACAGGTGGTCGACCACGGCTGGCGGGAGAGCGCCGCCGCCCTGCAGAGCGCCCTCGGCGACGACCGCCCGCACACCGGCCCCGCGCTGGACAAACTGCTCGCCCGGCTGGCGGCCGGGGAGGCCGAGACCCTGGCGGCCGCACTGGCGGGAAGGGTGGCGCGCGCCGCCGAGGTCGCGCCCCCCTTGCCTCCCGTGCGCAGCGGACGCGAGCTGTTGGCCGAGCACCTCACCGCCACCGTCTGCTGCGCCGCGGTGGACGCGGGCACCGCGAGCCCCGGCCTGGACTGGCTGGACGGCCCGGTCCTGCTGTCCCGCGCGGCACCCCGGGCGGGGCTGGCCCCGGCGGTGGCGGCCGCCGCGGAGGCCGGCCAGGACGGCCCGCTGCGGGCCTGGCTGGAGCGGGCCGGGGTGCGGCTGGAGCGACCGGTACGGCTTTTCGGCTGAATTTCCGAAAGATCCCGGGAAACCCGGTTTCGTCGATACAAATTGCTACGGTGGGGTGACACTGCGCCAGCAAACTGTGGTGTGCTGGTCCGCACGCACATCCGCATGGCAATTGCCACCCTCGGCGGATGCGCAAGGGTGTGGGGAGGGCGTGTGGGAACGGAATCCAACCGCCGGTGGGAGTCCGGCACGCTGGCGCACGGGGTGTCCGATCCGTTCGGCCAGGGCCCGCTGCCGTGGCTGCGCAGCCCCGACCACTACCTCGCGGACGGCGAGGGCGCCGTGCCCTGGTACGTGAGCGTGGACGCCCCGGGGCAGCGGCCGCTGGAGGGCGCGGCCCGGCCGCCGCGGCCCGCGGTGAGCGGCCCGCGCAACTCCGACGACGTGCGGCAGCAGATCAAGGGATTCGCCTCCTCGGGCGTGGCCCGGCCGGGCGGTTCGGTGGATTTCCGGGTGACGGTCCACCCGCCGCAGGAGTTCCAGGTGGACGTCTACCGGATCGGCCACGACGGCGGCGACGGCGCCCGCCAGGTCGCCTCCAGCCCGCTGATCGCCGGTCTGGCCCAGGCCGCCCCGATGGTCGCCGACCGCACGGTCTCCTGCCACCACTGGTGGCAGTCCTGGCGGCTGCAGGTCCCCACCGACTGGCGGCCCGGCGCGTACGTGGCGGTGCTGACCACCGCCGACGGCGGGCACCGCAGCCACATCCCGTTCACCGTCCGGGACTTCAACGCGGCGGACCTGCTGCTGGTGCTGCCGGACGTGACCTGGCAGGCGTACAACCTGTTTCCGGAGGACGGGCACCTCGGGGCCAGCCTCTACCACGCGTGGGACGCGGCGGGGCGGCTGGTGCACGAGGAGGAGGCGGCCGTCACCGTCTCCTTCGACCGCCCGCACGCCGGGGCCGGGCTGCCGCTGCACGTCGGGCACGCGTACGACTTCATCCGGTGGGCCGAGCGGTACGGCTACGACCTGGGCTACGCCACCGCCACCGACCTGCACGCCGGACTGGTCGACGCCGACCGGTACAAGGCGCTGGTGTTCCCCGGGCACGACGAGTACTGGTCGGAGCCGATGCGCCGGGCCGCCGAGCGGGCCCGGGACGGCGGCACCTCGCTGGTGTTCCTGTCCGCCAACTCGCTGTACTGGCGGGTGGAGCTGACGGCCGGCGCGAACGGCGAGCCGTCCCGGCTGCTGAACTGCCGCAAACGGCAGAAGGTCGCCGCCGACCACCCCGCGGCCGGCCCGGCGGGTTCGGCGAGCGCGCTGTGGCGGGACGCCGGGGAGCCCGAGCAGCACCTGCTGGGCATCCAGTACGCGGGCAGCGTGCCCGCGCCGGTGCCGCTGGTGGCCCGGAACACCGCGCACTGGCTGTGGCAGGGCACCGGCCTCGCGGAGGGCGAGGAACTGCCCGGCATGGTCGCGGGGGAGGCCGACCGCTACTACCCGAAGGTCGCGCTGCCCGCCTGCACCGAGCGCACCCTGCTCGCCCACTCCCCGTACCGGGATGCCGCCGGGCGGCTCACCCACCAGGAGACCTCGCTGTACCGGGCGCCCAGCGGGGCGTACGTGTTCGCGTCCGGGACGTTCGCCTGGTCGCCCGCGCTGGACCGGCCCGGGCACACCGACGAGCGGATCCAGCGGGCCACCGCCAACCTGCTCGACCACCTGTGCAAGGAAGGGCGTACCCGCCCCTGAGCTGCGCCGTCTCCCGGTGCGGGGCAGGGCCGCACCCGCCCCGGTCCCCGGCGCCGTGCTGCGCCATGTCCCCGCGCGGGGCGGGGGCGCACCTGCCCCGGTCCCCGGCGCCGTGCTGTGCTGTCTCCTCGCGCGGGGCGGGGGCGCATCCGCCCCGGTCCCGGGCGCCGTGAAAGACTCCCCGCAGCAGAGCCCCCCAGCTGTGAGGACTGACTGACCGTGAGCGGATTCGTCACCAAGCCCGAGCCGGTCCAGGTGCCCGGCCTGGTCCACCTGCACACCGGCAAGGTGCGCGACCTGTACCGGGACGGCAACGGCAACCTGGTGATGGTGGCCAGCGACCGCACCTCCGCGTACGACTGGGTGCTGCCCAACGAGATCCCCGACAAGGGCCGCATCCTCACCCAGCTGTCGCTGTGGTGGTTCGAGCGGATCGCCGACCTGGTGCCCAACCACGTGATCTCCACCGAGCTGCCCGAGGGCGCCCCCGCCGACTGGGCCGGTCGCACGCTGATCTGCCGCAGCCTGGAGATGGCGCCGGTGGAGTGCGTGGCCCGCGGCTACCTGGCGGGTTCCGGCCTGGAGGAGTACCGGGTCTCCCGCACGGTGTGCGGCATCGCGCTGCCCGAGGGCCTGGACAACGGCTCCGAGCTGCCCGCCCCGATCTACACCCCGGCGCTGAAGGCCGAGGTCGGCGAGCACGACGAGAACGTCTCCTACGAGGAGACCGCCCACCGGGTCGGCGCCGACCTCGCCGCCACCCTGCGGCAGATCACCCTCGCCGTGTACTCCCGGGCCCGCGAGATCGCCCGCGAGCGGGGCCTGATCCTCGCCGACACCAAGTTCGAGTTCGGCCTGCTGGACGGCCAACTGGTCATCGGCGACGAGGTGTTGACCCCGGACTCGTCCCGCTACTGGCCGGCCGACGAATGGCAGCCCGGCCGCGACCAGCCGTCCTTCGACAAGCAGATCATCCGCGACTGGCTGACCTCGCCCGCCTCCGGCTGGGACCGCAAGAGCGACAACCCGCCGCCGGCCCTGCCCGCCGAGATCGTCGAGCACACCCGGCAGCGCTACATCGACGCGTACGAGAAGCTCACCGGCCTCGACTGGAAGTGAGGCCCCCGCGCGGCTGGCTGTGACGCGCCGTCACAGCCAGCCGTGCTCGCGGGCGATCCGCACCGCCGCGTGCCGGTTCTCCGCGCCCAGCTTGCCCGCCGCCGATGACAGGTAGTTGCGCACCGTGCCCTGGGACAGCGACGCCCGGTCCGCGATTTCCGCTATCGAGGAGCCGTCCGCGGCCAGCTCCAGCACGTCCGTCTCGCGCGGCGTCAGCGGGGAGTCGCCCGCGCTGATCGCCTCCGCGGCCAGCTCCGGGTCCACGTAGCGGCCGCCCGCCCGGACGGTGCGGATGATGCCCGCCAGGTCGGAGGCGGAGACGGTCTTCGGCAGGAAGCCGCGCACCCCGACCTCCAGGGCCCGCTTCAGGTAGCCCGGGCGGCCGTGCCCGGTCACGATCATCACCCGGCAGTCCGGCAGCCGGTGCCGCAGCTCCGAGGCCACCTCCAGGCCGTCCAGGCCCGGCATCTGCAGGTCCAGCACCGCCACGTCCGGGCGGTGCGCGGTGGCCATCGCCAGCGCCTCCGGGCCGGACGCCGCCTCGGCGACCACCGTCAGGTCGTCCTCCAGCGCGAGCAGCGCGGCCAGCGCCCCCCGGATCAGATGCTCGTCGTCGGCGAGCAGTACTCGCACTCGGTCGCTCACGCCACGGACTCCCTTGCCTTCATCGGTAGTTCGGCGGTCACCCGGAACCGCCCGGGGCCGGGGCGGGCCGCCGTCAGGGTGCCGCCCTGGGCGGCCAGGCGCTCGTGCAGGCCGCGCAGGCCGCTGCCGGCGCCCTCGGTGCGGGCCGGCGGGACGGCGGGCACCCCGTCGTTCTCCACCTCCAGCACCGCGAGGCCGCCCGAGACCCGCAGCCGGAACGTGCAGCGGGCGGCCTCGGAGTGGCGCAGCACGTTGGTCGCCGCCTCCCGCACCACCCAGCCGAGCACCGACTGCGCCTCGGTCGGCAGCGCGTCCGTGCCCGCCAGTTCGGTTCGGCAGTCGACGTTCGCGGCGCGCAGCACGGAGGCCGCGCCGATCAGTTCGGTGTGCAGTTCGACGGTGCGGTAGCCGCGCACCACCTCGCGGACCTCGCGCTGCGAGTCCTGCGCGATCCGCTGCACCTCGGTCATCTGGTCCACCGCCTCCGGGCGCCCGCGGCGCGCCAGTTGCACCGCCAGCTCGCTCTTCAGTGCGATGGTGGCGAGGTTGCGGCCCAGCACGTCGTGCAGGTCGCGGGAGAACCGCAGCCGCTCCTCGGCGACCGCCAGCCGGGCCTGGGCCTCCCGGGCCCCGTCCAGCTCCCAGACCACCTTCGCCATCCAGGCCGAGCAGCGGGCGGCCGCCGCGGCCCCCGTCGCGCCGATCAGGGTTCCCAGGACGATGGCGATCACCGATCCCGGGTGGGCGCCGGAGAGCGCCGACGGCACCGTCAGCACGGCCAGCAGGGCGAGCCCGCCCAGCAGGGCCCGGCGGGTCGGCAGCGCGATCGACGCGGCGGTGATCCAGCAGGTCGCCCCCATCGTGGCGGTGACGCCGGCGGCGGCCGCGTCCGGCGCGTCCGGTGAGAGCGGGGGCCCCGTCAGCAGCACCGTCAGTGCCAGGCCGGCCGACACCGCCGCCGACAGCGCCGCCCAGCCGTACGGGTGCGGGCGGCGGCCGAGGTAGGCGGCCAGGCCGGTGCGGAACATGACGATGTTCAGCGCGCCCGCCACCAGCACGCCGAGCACCAGCCACCGGAAACCGGCGGGCAGCTCGTCCGGCCGGCCCGCGGCGGCCACCGAGCCGATCGCCAGCAGCGGTTGGGCCACCGCCACCAGGTACAGCGACCACCGCACGTACAGCTCGATGCGTTGCGGCTTGGACAGCGACTGCCAGCGGCGGATCGGTCGTGGCCTGCTCACCCGCACGGCGTGGTTCCCTCGCTTCCCGGCTTGATCAACGACTCCGGAGAATCTATCGGCGCGGTTCCCAGCGGAACCAGCGCCGGGCCGCCCAGGCCACCGCGGCCGTCCACAGCACGGCCAGCAGCAGCGGCAGCGCGCCCTGCGACCATGTCGATGGCGTACCGGCGAAGCCCTCGGCCGGGCCCGAGCCGTCGGTGCCGAACCAGCCGATCCGCAGCAGCTGCATCGCCGGGGTGGTCGGCAGCAGGCGGCAGATGTTCGCCACCGAGTCCGGCATCGACTCCAGCGGGACCATCAGGCCGGAGCCGAGCTGCGCCACCAGCAGCAGCGGCAGAGTGGTGATGCCGGCGCTCTCCACCGTCTTGGTGAAGGCGCTGGACAGCGCGGCCAGCGCGGTCAGCAGGGCCGCGGACAGGGCCAGCCCGGCCAGCATCAGCAGCGGGTTCACCGGGGTGGGCAGGTCGAGCAGCAGCGCGCCGCCGACACCCAGCAGCAGGCACTGGGTGAGCGCCAGCGCGACCGACGGGGCGGCGGTGCCGAGCAGGATCTCGGCGTCGGTGCCCTCGCCGGTGCGCAGCCGCTTCAGCACCAGTTCGCTGCGCCGGGCGGTGTAGGCGGAGGTCAGATTGCAGTAAATGACGATCAGCAGCACGATGCCCATCGAGCCGGCCACCAGGTTGCCGTTCACGTCCAGGCCGGGGGAGTGCTCGGAGAGGCGGTCGAGCATCGAGCGGAGCGTGCTGACCAGCACCAGCGGCAGCGCCAGGGCCATGAACATCGCGGTGCGGTTGCGGCGCAGCAGGGTGGCCTCGGCGCGGCCGAGGGCGAGCAGGCGTCCGGCGGCGGTGGTCGCGACCGGAGTGGTCGCGGCCGGGGAGCTTGCGGCGGGGGAGCTCGCGGCGGTCATGCGGCACGTCCGATCTGCGGCGAGGTGGCCGCGTCGGACGCGGCGATGGCGAGGAAGGCCTCTTCCAGCGAGGCGCTGCGGGCGTCCAGCCGGCCGAGTTCGACCCGGTGGTGGGCGGCCCAGCCGAGCAACTCGGTCAGGGTGCCCTGCAGGTCGGTGGTGCGCAGGGTGATCCGGCGGCCGTCGATCCGCGGGTCGGCGCCAGGCAGGGCCGGCAGGTCGAGTGCGGCGTGCGGGCCGGTGCGCTCGGGCAGTTCGAAGCTGATCCGGGCGGGGTGGTCGGCCAGAACTTCGGCGACGGTGCCGCCGGCCACCACCCGGCCGCCGTGCATGATGGCCAGCCGGTCGGCGAGTTCCTCGGCCTCTTCCAGGTAGTGCGTGGTGAGCAGCACGGTGGTGCCGGCCTCCCGCAGTTCCCGGATCAGCCGCCACACCGAGGCCCGGGCTTCCGGGTCCAGGCCGGTGGAGGGCTCGTCCAGGAACAGCACCTGGGGGTGGCCGAGCAGGGCCATCGCCAGGTCGAGGCGGCGGCGTTCACCGCCGGACAGCTGCTTGACCCGCACCGAGCGCCGGCGCAGCAGGCCCACCAGGTCGAGCGCCTCGTCCACGGTGCGGGCGTCGCTGGTCATTCCGGCCCAGCAGCGGCCGGTCTCGGCGACGGTCAGTTCGCCGGGGAAACCGCCCTCCTGCAGCATGATGCCGATCCGGGGCCGGAGCGCGGCCCGCTCCCGGGCCGGGTCCAGGCCGAGCACCCGGACCTCGCCGGCGCTCGGCGCGGCCAGGCCCTCCAGCACCTCCATGGTGGAGGTCTTGCCGGCGCCGTTGGTCCCGAGCAGCGCGAACAGTTCGCCGCGGGCGACGCGGAGGTCCAGGCCGCGGACGGCCTCGAACCCGGCGGCGCCGGACGGTCCGTAGCGGCGGTGCAGTCCGCGGGCCTCGACGGCGGGGCGGTGACGGCTGGTGTCGGTCATGGCTCCAGCCTTCCGCCGGCCCGGGCCGTCCAGTAGTGCGGGCCGTCACCGGGTGCCGGTGGAGTTCCACGGGTCGGCGATGACAAATGTCAGGCCGCTCACCGGCCGTTCACCGGGTGCCGCGCGGAGCCGGAAACGCCGAAGGCCCCCTCGATCGAGGGGGCCTTCGAAACTGGAGCGGACGACGAGATTCGAACTCGCGACCCTCACCTTGGCAAGGTGATGCTCTACCAACTGAGCCACGTCCGCAGGATATTGACTTGTGACAGCTGTAACGCTAGCTGCGAGCGGACGACGAGATTCGAACTCGCGACCCTCACCTTGGCAAGGTGATGCTCTACCAACTGAGCCACGTCCGCACGGTGCCTGGGCACCGGCCGCCTCGTTCGGGTTTCCCCGGTTGCGGCGACAAGAAGAACTCTACAACATCAATCGGCCTGCTCGCCCCACCCTTCCCCGGCGGCGTGGCCGGGGAAGGGTCGGCGGCCCACAACGGGCCGCCGGGGAAGGTCAGTTGTTCTCGGAGAACGCCTCGTACACGTGCTTCGGGATGCGGCCGCGGGCGGGCAGCTCCATGCCGTTCGACTGCGCCCAGGCGCGGACCGCGGCCGGGTCGGGGGTGAGCGCGGTGCGGCGGAAGGACTTTCCGCTGCGGCTCTGCCGGCGCCCGGCGGCGACGAACGGGGCGAGAGCCTCCCGAAGCTTTTCCGCGTTGTCGGCGGACAGATCGATCTCGTACGACTTCCCGTCCACGCCGAAGTGGACGGTTTCCGCGGCGGCGCCGCCGTCCAGGTCGTCGGAGAGCGTGACGACTACACGCTGAGCCATGGGTGTCAATCCTCTCGGGCAATTCGGCCGACGGAGGTCTCGGATGCCCCGCCGGTCCGTTGGGCCGGGATCACGGCATCCGTCGGCGGGCAGGGAGAGCCCACGCCGAGATGCGGCGCGTTCGGCTGCCGGTCGCCCTATTCTGCACCCGGAACCGGTGGAAATCGAAGAGTTCGGGATTCCTTTTTTCCGGATATTCACGGGGTTCCCTCGGATGCCGATACAGCCTCGTTACAGACGGGATTAAACCGACGAAATCGGATGCGGGTGGGGGCCGCCGCTCCCGGGGGCGGAGGCCCCGAGGCCTTGCCGCGTAAGGGGCGTGTGTCTACGCGCGTTGCCGCAGGTGGACCGCAAGACGGCCCTCCGGCACAGGTAGGCTGAAGGTCCCCCGCCTTCACGCAATCACCACCGGGAGTGCCAGTGGCACGCGTCGTAGTCGACGTCATGCTCAAGCCGGAGATCCTCGACCCGCAGGGACAGGCGGTGCAGCGTGCACTGCCGCGTCTCGGATTCGCCGGGATCGCCGACGTCCGCCAGGGCAAGCGTTTCGAACTGGAGCTGGAAGGGCCGGTCGACGATGCCGCGCTCGCCCGCATCCGTGAAGCCGCCGAGACCTTCCTCGCCAACACCGTGATCGAGGACTTCACCGTCCGCGTCGAGGAGGAGGGCAAGTGACCACCCGAGTCGGCGTCGTCACTTTCCCCGGATCCCTCGACGACCGCGACGCCCAGCGTGCGGTCCGCCTGGCCGGCGCGGAGCCGGTCGCCCTCTGGCACCGTGACAAGGATCTCCACCAGGTCGACGCCGTCGTCCTGCCCGGCGGATTCTCTTACGGCGACTATCTGCGCTGCGGTGCCATCTCCCGCTTCTCCCCGGTGATGGACACCATCATCGAGCAGGCGAAGCTCGGAATGCCGGTCCTCGGTATCTGCAACGGCTTCCAGGTGCTGTGCGAATCGCACCTGCTGCCCGGCGCGCTCACCCGGAACGACTCGCTGCACTTCATCTGCCGCGACCAGAAGCTCCGCATCGAGAACGCCGACACCGCCTGGACCCGGGATTACTCGGCCGGCCAGGAAATCGTCGTTCCGCTCAAGAACGGCGAAGGCCGGTTCGTCGCCGACGAGCGCGTCCTCGACGAACTCGAGGCGGAGGGCCGCATCGTGGCCCGGTATCTCGACGTCAACCCGAACGGTTCGTACCGCGACATCGCCGGCATCACCAACGCCGCCGGCAATGTCGTCGGCCTGATGCCGCACCCGGAGCACGCCGTGGAGCCGCTCACCGGTCCGACCACCGAGGGCCTGGGCTTCTTCACTTCCGTCCTGAAGCAGCTGGTGAACGCCTGATGAGCCTCGACACCGTCAAGAACGCCGAGCAGACCCCGGACGCGGCCCAGCCCTGGGCCGAACTCGGCCTCAAGGAGGACGAGTACGCCCGGATCCGCGAGATCCTGGGCCGCCGCCCGACCGGCGCCGAGCTCGCCATGTACTCGGTGATGTGGTCGGAGCACTGCTCGTACAAGAGCTCCAAGGTCCACCTCAAGCAGTTCGGCGAGAAGGCCCCGGAGAACGACGCGATGCTCGTCGGCATCGGTGAGAACGCCGGTGTGGTCGACGTCGGCCAGGGCTACGCGGTCACCTTCAAGGTCGAGTCGCACAACCACCCGTCGTACATCGAGCCCTACCAGGGCGCGGCCACCGGCATCGGCGGCATCGTGCGCGACATCCTGGCGATGGGCGCCCGCCCGGTCGCCGTGATGGACCCGCTGCGCTTCGGTGCGGCCGACCACCCGGACACCCGGCGCGTGCTGCCCGGGATCGTCGCGGGCATCGGCGGCTACGGCAACTGCCTGGGCCTGCCGAACATCGGCGGCGAGGTCGTCTTCGACTCCTGCTACCAGGGCAACCCGCTGGTCAACGCGCTGTGCGTCGGCGTGATGAAGCACGAGGACATCCACCTCGCGAAGGCCTCCGGCCCCGGCAACAAGGTCATCCTGTACGGAGCCCGCACCGGCGGCGACGGCATCGGCGGCGTCTCGGTGCTCGCCTCGGAGACCTTCGACGCGACCGGCCCGGCCAAGCGCCCCGCCGTCCAGGTCGGCGACCCGTTCCAGGAGAAGCTGCTCATCGAGTGCACCCTGGAGATCTTCAAGGAAGACCTCGTCGCGGGCATCCAGGACCTCGGCGGCGCCGGCCTGTCCTGCGCCACCTCGGAGCTGGCCTCGGCCGGCACCGGCGGCATGCGGATCGAGCTGGACACCGTGCCGCTGCGCGACCACACGCTCTCGCCCGAGGAAATCCTCATGAGCGAGTCGCAGGAGCGCATGTGCGCCATCGTCGAGCCCGGCAAGGTCGAGCGCTTCCTGGAGATCTGCGAGAAGTGGGACGTCATCGCCACCGTCATCGGTGAGGTGACCGACGGCGAGCGCCTGGAGATCTTCTGGCACGGCGAGCAGGTCGTCGACGTGCCGCCGCGCACCGTGGCCCACGAGGGCCCGACCTACCAGCGCCCGTACGCCCGCCCGTCCTGGCAGGACGCCCTGCAGGCCGACGCCCCGACCGCCGAGCGGCTCGCCCGCCCGGTGGGTGGCGCCGAGCTGAAGGACGCGCTGCTGAAGGTCGCGGGTTCGCCGAACCAGGCCTCCAAGGCGTGGATCACCGACCAGTACGACCGCTACGTGCTGGGCAACACGGTGCTCGCCACCCCCGAGGACTCCGGCATGATCCGGATCGACGAGGAGACCAACCTCGGCGTCTCGGTCGCCACCGACGGCAACGGCCGCTACGCCAAGCTGGACCCGTACACCGGCGCCCAGCTGGCGCTGGCCGAGGCGTACCGCAACGTCGCGGCCGGCGGCGCCAAGCCGCTCGCGGTCTCCGACTGCCTCAACTTCGGCTCCCCCGAGGACCCGGACGTGATGTGGCAGTTCGCCGAGGCCACCCGCGGCCTGGCCGACGCCTGCCAGGTGCTCGGCACCCCGGTCACCGGCGGCAACGTCTCGCTGTACAACCAGACCGGCGACGTCGCCATCCACCCGACCCCCGTGGTCGCGGTGCTCGGCGTCATCGACGACGTCACCCGGCGCACCCCGGTCGGCTTCGCCGAAGAGGGCCAGCTGCTCTACCTGCTCGGCGACACCGCCGACGAGCTGGGCGGCTCCGCCTGGTCGCAGGTCGTGCACAACCACCTCGGCGGCCTGCCGCCCAAGGTGGACCTGCAGCGCGAGAAGCTGCTGGGCGAGATCCTGATCGCCGCCTCCCGCGACGGCATGATCGACGCCGCCCACGACCTCTCCGACGGCGGCCTCGCGCAGGCCCTGGTGGAGAGCTGCCTCAAGGGCGGCAACGGCGCCCGGGTGGTCGTGCCCGAGGGCATCGACCCGTTCGTGTTCCTGTTCTCCGAGTCCGCAGGGCGCGCCGTGGTGGCCGTCCCGCGCAGCGAGGAACTCCGGTTCAACGACATGTGCGGCGCCCGCGGCCTGCCCGCCGCCCGGATCGGCGTGGTGGACGGCGACGCCCTGGAGGTCCAGGGTCAGTTCACCGTCACCCTGGCCGAGCTGCGTGACGCCCACACCGGCGTCATCGAGGCGCTGCTCGCCTGACGGTTCGTCCACCCAGGGCGGTCGGTTCCGGTGGTTTCCGGACCGGCCGCCCTGCGGCGTTTTGTACGCTGCGGGCATGCCCACCGCGAAGCCCCGGACCTACGACCCGGTGAAGGTGCGTGCCGCACTCACCGGGCAGCTCGACGCGATCGCCGCCACCGTCCGTTCCCTGGACGACGAGCAGCTCGCCCTGCCGACCCGGCTGGGCGACTGGCGGGTGCGTGAACTCGTCGCCCACCTCGGCATGGTGGCCAGTTGGGTGCCGCTGCACCTGCACGACCCGCTGCCGCCGCAGGCCCCGATCACCCCGCTGTACTGGGCGTCGCGCACCCGCACCGCGGCCGCCGCGATCAACTCCACGGCGGTGGAGCTGGTGGCCGAGCAGTTCGCCGGGGACGCCGCCCAGGTGTCCGGCGAACTCGACCGGCAGATCGGCGAGTTGTGGCGCGCCCTGGACAGCGAGGACGGGCAGCGGCCGGGCCGGGTGATCCTGATGCGGTTCGGGCCGATGCTGCTGGCCGACTTCCTGGTCACCCGACTGGTGGAGACCGTGGTGCACGCCGACGACCTGGCCGACGCGCTGGGGATCGACGCCTTCCCGCACGACCGCTTCGCCCTGGCCTCCGCCACCCGGCTGCTCGCCGACGCCTTCGCGGCCCAGGTGCCGGGCGGCGCGGTCGAGTTGAGGATCCCGCCGGCCGCCGTGGTGCAGGCCGTGGCGGGCCCCCGGCACACCCGGGGCACCCCGCCGAACGTGGTCGAGACCGACCCGCTCAGCTGGATCCGCCTGGCCACCGGCCGCCTCGCCTGGTCCGACGCCCTGGACGCCACGCTCACCGCGAGCGGCGAACGCAGCGACCTGTCCGGCTACCTGCCCGTCCTCGGCTGACGGCTACTGCTGTTCGGTCAGTGCGGCGGCCAACTCCCGGATGCCCGCGTCGCGTTCGGCCGCCGTGTCGCCGTAGTCGTAGCTGTGGGTGAACTCGGCGTTCGGGAACGCCCGGGCCATCCACATCGCGCAGTAGTGGCCGGGCATGGTGCAGGCCTGCAGCTCGGTGTAGACCTCGACCACGTCGTCGGGGTCGAGGCCGCCCGCGGACAGCCGGTGCCAGAGCGCCTCTTCGGCATGCAGGGCGAGCGAGCCGTCGGCGGTGATGATCTGCGGCTCACCGTCCTTGCCGCGCACCTTGAACGCCGCGTAGCCGGGCACGCCCCGGGTGTGCCGGATGTCCTCCAGCACCCGGGGCCACCACTGCTCGTCGCTCTCGAACGCCCGCAGGTCGGTGCCGCGGAGCCGGCCCTCCGCCGCCGAGAACAGCTGGAACACCTCCTCCGGGCGCTCGGCGGCGGCCAGCGCCCGCAGGTTCTCGTCCAGGTCGCACAGGCTGTCCAGGAACGCGCCGAGCGAGCTGTTGACCGGGACGGACGGCCCCTGGAAGGCGAGGTACACCGCCCAGACCCGGCCGCCGCCGTCCACGCACAGCTCCGCGCCCCGGTCGTTGCCCAGCCGCACCCAGTCCGCCTCCGGCCGCCCGTCCGCGGACAGCCCGACGCCGCGCGCCCAGTCACCGAGCCGGAGCGGCTGCCCGGGCTCCGCCGCGAAGTACGGCCCGACCTGCAGCGGCAGCCCCGCCCCGGTGAGCAGCGCCACCGTCCCGGCGGAGGCCGCGGTGCCCGCGAGGGCAGCGGGGCCGGGACGGTACAGGCCGGCCGGCCCGAAACGGTCGAGCAGACGCTGGGTGAGTTCGGTGGTCATGGGGACTCCGTGGGTCGGGTCAGTAGCCGTGCTGGAAGTCGTGCATGATGTCCTGCCAGACCGGCTGGTCGAGCAGCCCGGGCTCAACCGCGAGCAGTTTCGCGGTCAGTCCGGCGACGATGTCCTCCAGGGCCGGTTGCCCGGCGAAGAACTCGGGGTCCACGTCCTCGTCGTCATCGAGGAACGGGGGGTACAGTTCGGCGAACTCCGGCAGGTGGGTGCGGCACCAGTCGATGGTGTCCGGGTCCATCTGGTCGACCATGACGGACAGTTCCAGTCCGCCGAAAGCAAGTTGGCAGCGCGCCAGGGAATGCAGGCTGCGGTGGGCGGGCCGGCCGTCAACGGTCGGCGGCCGGTTCGCGCCCAAGGCGTACACCTCGCCAGTGGCGCCGTCGAGCGCGAAGATGCCCGAGCCGTAGTTGCCGACCACCACCATGCCGGCACCGTCGCCCGGCAGCCCGGGCCAGTAGTGGGCGGGGCCCTCCGGCGCGCAGTCCACGGCCAGGGCGCGCAGCGGCGGCCCGAAGAGCCGGACCATCGAACCAGGTGCGTCGATCAGACCGACCTCGCCGAGGAAGGCCCGGGCACCCGGGTCGGTGACGACGGCGGGCAACTCCGCGTCGGGGACGCGGAGCAGGCCGTCAGCGCCGTAGACCTGCTCCAACTCGGCGCGGCTCACCGGGCGGATCGGTGGCTGGAGTGCTGTGGGGGCCATGCCGACAGCTTAGTCGGGAGAAGGGAAACGGGAGTTCGGGGAAGTCGGCGTCCGGGGTCAGTAGCCGTGGCGGTAGTGCTGGAGGATGAACTGCCAGGCGGCGTGGTGGGAGAGGTCGGGTTCGATCCGGTCGAGCTTGGCGATCAGCCCGGCGAGGATCTCGTCGGGGTCGGGCGCCTCGGACTCGTCCTCGGGGTCGATCTCGAAGCCGTCCTCGTCGTACTCAGGAACGGGGACGAGTTCGACGAACCCCGGCACGTGCTCCCGGCACCAGTTGAGGCTGTCCGGGTCCATCAGATCGGCCAGCAGGTACAGCTCCTTCGCCCCGAAAGCGAGCTGGGCCCGGACGAAGGAGTGCAGGTTCCGGTAGGCCGGGCGGCCGTTGACCGTGGGGCTCTGACCGGTGAGCAGGGCGTACACCTCGCCGTTGGCGCCGTCGAGCGCGAAGACCGAGGGGCCCCAGGCACCGACCACCACCATGCCGGCACCGTCGTCCGGCAGCCCGGCCCAGAACGCCGCCGCCTCGTCCGGCTCGCAGGCCTCGGAGAGGCTGATGAGCGGAGGATCCACCGGCGGAACGATCGCGTTGACGGCACGGGGCAGTCCGATCCCGGTGAGGAAGGCACGGGCGGCAGGGTTGGTGATCGCGTCCGGTAGATCTGCGACGGGTACCCGGAGAAGGTGGTCCGGCCCGTAGATCTGCTCCAACTCGGCGCGGCTGACGGGCGCGATCCGCGGCCGGGAATCGTCGGACGTCATGCTGGCAGCCTATCCGGCGGGTGCAGCGTCCGTCCGGGGAACCGGTGCCCGGCCGGAAGCGCGCTGCGCGGTCATTCGCCGTACTGGAAGACCTCCATGACGTCCTGCCAGAACGGCTGGTCGAGCAGTCCGGGCTCGACCGCGCGCAGCTCGGCGAGGATGTCCTCCTCGTCGGCCAGCCAGTCCAGGAACGCGGTCTGCTCCTCGCTCTCCTGCTGCTGCTCCTCGTCGACGGAGGCGTACAGCGTGGCGAACTCCGGCAGGTGGGCGCAGCACCATTATTCGATGGCGTCCGGGTCGAGCAGGCCGACCACGGCCCACATCGCCCGTCCGGCGAAGGCGAGTTGGCAGCGGGCCAGCGAGTGCAGGCTGCGGTGGGCGGGGCGGCCGTCCACGCTCAGGGGCCGGTTCGCGGCCAGGGCGTACACCTCGCCGGTGGCCCCGTCGAGCGCGAGGACGCCCGAGCCGGAGCGGCCGACCATCACCAGGTTCGCGCCGTCCTCCGGCAGGCCGGCCAGAGCTCGGCGGGGCTGTGCGGCGCGCAGGTCTCGGGCAAGCCGCGTAGTTTCTCCTCGGGAAAGACGACCAGGCCTGGTGTGTCGGGCAGTCCGATCCCCGTGCGGAAGTCACGGGCACCGGGGTCGGTGACGACGGAGGGCAGCTCCGCCGCAGGGTAGCGACGGTGTCGCGTCAGGGCTGGGTGGCAGTTGCCGGGAGTGCCAGGCCTAGAAGATCTGCTTACGGCGCTGTTTGAGGCGGCCGAGGTATTCCGTGTGCGGCGTGTGGTCGTTCGAGTAGTCGAAGCTGTGACTGACGTCCGTGAGGTGCGGGAACGTCTTGTGGAGCCAGGAGCCGCAGTTGGACCTCGGCTGGTCGCAGGGGGCCCGTTCGGTGTACAGGGCACGGATGTTGGGCCCCTTGAGCTTGTCCAGGATGGGGGCGGCGATCCGCTGTTCGGAGTGCGCGTTCATCAGGAAGTCGCTGCGGGAGACCAGGATGAAACTCCGCTGCTCGTCCTGGTAATGGAGTGCTGCGTAGTTGCTCCGAGCCCGGTTGACGGGGTTCTTGGGGGAGACCGGGGTGCCGAAGTCCTTCTCCGCGTACCTGGCCCGCTGGGTGGCTCTGGCCAGCTCGGTGCCACCGTCGCGGACCTTGCGGGAGTGCACCGCGGGCGAGCCCACCGGCGGGATCTTCGACTGGTCAGGGCGGAACCGCGGGTAGTTGCCGTTCTTGATGAAGTCGTTGATCCCACTGTCGTCCGTGTGGTCGACCTTGGTCTTGGTGCCGTCCGCGTGCAGGCGGTGCAGGTCGCCCTTGTGATCCAGCAGGTACACCGGGGTGGTGTCGTGGTCCTTGGTGATCTTTTTGTAGTCGTCGGCGAGCTTCTTCTCCAGCTGGCGGTGGTTCTCGCTCATCTTGCGGATGCCGCCGGAGACGTCCTTGGCGTGTTGGGCGAGGCCGTCCAGGGCGGTTTCGATCGCGCCGAGTGCCTTGTCCGCCATGTTGGAGACGATCTGGCCCATTTTGTCGCCGCCGCGTCCGCTGACGGCGCGGGTGCGGTTGCGGGTGGTGCGGGTGTGGTGTTCCCGCATGGTGTCGAAGTGCTTGTCGAACTGGCGGGCCAGGGTCTCGGCGGCGTCGTAGTCGTGCTTGACGGTGTCGCTCATCGTCCGCTCCGCTGGGTCGTGGACGGCCGGCCGCCGTTCTGTGCGGCACCGGTGACGGTGTTCTCGGCGAACTGCTTCGCCGTGCCGAGCGGGTTGTCGGCGTAGCCCTTGACCTGGGTGACGGACTGCTGGACGCCGTCCTTGAAGCCGTCCTTGCCGGCGTTCGCGGCCTCGCCCCAGTCGATGCCCTGCTGCGCGCCGAGGGCGTTGCGGGTGAGCTGGACGACCAGGTCCTGGGCCATGTTGCCGAGTGCGGCGAAGACCGGGCCCTCGACGAGCGAGAGCAGTTCGGACAGCAGCTGCTGCTCGGCTTCCTTGAGCAGGCGTTTGACGATCATTCGGGTGGCCTGGGTGGCGCCGAGCGCGCCGGCCTCGGAGAGGCCGAAGGTGAACGGGGCGGCGGCCTGGGCGGCGATCACTTCGGTGGCCAGGATCACGAGTTGGGCCACGGCGGCGAGCTTCGCTCCGGTGATCACCAGGGCGGCGCCGTCGAGCCCGGTGGCGAACAGCCGGATGGCCTCGGCGACCTGGGGCATGTGGGTGCCGGCCACCTTGTCCCAGTGCGCCTGGAACGCCTCGGCTCCGGCGCCTGCGCTGATGCCGAGGAAGTCCTGGGCGGCGGCGGAGATGTAGTCACGGTCGGCGACCAGGCTGCCGGCGAGGTCGCGGAGTTCGTCCGCCATCTCGCGGTATTCGTCCTCGTCGACGTTCGGCCAGTTGATGCCGATCAGGTCCAGGACCCAGACCAGCTCCCCGGGCAGCACCACTCCCATGTCGCACATCCCTCCCCCGAATAATGCTTGTATGACTATCGATTGATCGGTGAGGGTGGGTCAACTCTCGGCATCGCCCCGGTGTGCGATCGTTGGGCGCCTGCGGGGCGACAGTTCGGAAAGCGGGGGGCAGGGTATGGGGACGGGACCGTGGACACCGCCGCTGGATGCCGGACGGCGGCCGGCCGGTGCGGCACTCCTCGGCTGGCTCGCGGACCCGCGGGCACCACGGCTGTGCCTGGTCTCCGGTGGGCCGGGTGCCGGGAAGAGCCACCTGCTCGGCTGGCTGCTCGCCCACGGCACCGCTCCCGGCGCTCCGGTCGAGCGGCGCGTCCACGCGGCTCTGCCGTCCGCCGGAATCGACGTGCGCGGGGCACTGTGGTTGCTCGGCAGCCAGCTCGGAATCACCGCTCGGACGGTTCCGGAACTGCTGGCCGCGCTCGCCGGGGACGATCGGCGCACCGTCATCTGCGTGCCCGAGCTCGACCGGGCCGCCGACCCCGGCCGGCTGGTCGCCGAACTCCTGGACCCGATGCTCGAACTGCCGCACCTGAGACTGGTCGTGGAGGCCGCCCCGGAAGTGGCGTTCGCGAACGTCACGGCCCCTGCTGTCCTGGACCTCGACGACCCGGCCTGGACCGACCGGGGCCGGTTCGAGGCCTGGTGCGCGAAGGAGGGTCATGACCCGAACGGCTACCCCAGCCCCGGCCGGGCCGCCGGTTCCGCCCTGCCGACCCCGCAGAGCGCACCCGAACTGATCGCCCGGGTACCGCGCGGCGCCGACGGGGCACTCGATCTGGCCGCCGCGGGCGAGGACCTGCTCAGCGACCTGTGGCTGGCCGCCGCCCGAGCGGGCGACCTCGGCCCGCTCGCCACCGACCCGCTGCTCTACGCCCTCGCCCGGCCGACCAGTGTCACCACCGCTCTTGCCGGGCGCACCGATCCGCTCGCCACCGCGTGGTCGGCGGTCGGGCCCGCGCTGGTCGACATCCCCGATGCACCGGGCCGCGCCCACCTGCTGCGCGCCAGGCTGCTCGGCACCGACCCGGCCGCCGCCGCCAGGCTCGCCGACGCCCCGAGCCCATGGGCCGTGCGCTGGGCCCGCTGGGAGCCCGGCGCGGTTGCCGCGGCGGTTCAGGGCGGACACTGGCTGGTCGCCGACCGCAACGGCACCATCCGCAGACTGGCGGCCTTTGACGGCTCGATGGTGGGCGTGGTTCCCGTCGGCGAACCACGCCCGCTGCAGGCGATCACCGTCACGGCGGGTGGCAGTCTCGTCATGCTCGACACCTGGTCGGGCACCGAACTCCTCGCCCCCACCAGTCCCGCCCCCGGTCTCGAACCGTTCGACCTGGACGAGGCACTGGCCCGGCTCCGCTCCGCCGCCGGCCCGCTCACCGCCCTTGCCGCCGAGCCGCAACTGCCCGCCGCCGCGCCCGCGGTGGGTGACGCGGCCGGAGCCGTCCACTGGTACGAGGGCGGCGAGGTGCGCAGCGTTCCCCTGCACACCGGGCCGGTCACCGCCCTGGCCGCGCACGCCCTCGGCACGGGCCAGGACGCCTTCCCCCTGCTCGCCAGCGGCGGCTACGACGGGGCGGTGCGTCTCTGGGGGCCGGACGACGATCCGATGCCCGGCCCGGCCGACCGCCGGCCTGCTCCCGTCACCGCCCTCGCCCTGGCCTCGGACGGCTCGGCCGGTCTGCTGCTCGCGACCGCCTGGTCCGACGGTCTGATCCGGGTCCGCCGACTCGAACTCCCCGGTCGGCCGGTCGAGTTGCGGCTCGGATCGGACGTGCGAACGCTCGGCTTCGCGAACGGCGCCCTGCTGGTCGGCCTCACCGACGGTCTGCTCGCGGTCGACCTGCTGCCGGGGTGAGCCGGCCGGTCGGGCGTCAGGGCACCGACGGGCCCTTGAGGTAGCTGCCGTTGGCGTCGTACGGCCAGGCGTTGGCGGTGCAGCCGTTCAGGCCGTAGATCTGCTGCATCATCGCGGGGGCGGGCTTGCCCGGGCCGGGGCAGCCCTCGTGGCCGTGGCCTATCCGGTGGCCGACCTCGTGGTTGACGATCAGTGCCCGGTAGTCGTCCAGGCTGCCGTCGAACTGGGGTGAACCGGTCAGCCAGCGCTTGGAGTTGACCACCACCTGCTTGCCGACGTCGCAGTTCACCTCGCCTTTGGTGTCCAGGCCGCCGGCGCCGCAGATCTTGTCGGTGGTGTCGGGCGAGGCGATCAGGACGGTGAAGTCGTAGGGGCCGGAGGAGACCAGCTTGAAGCTGTCGCGCTTGTTGGAGATCCAACTGCGCTTGTCGCCCAGCACCTTGTGGATCGCGTCGGCGGCGGCCTTCGGATCGATGTTGATGCCGTCCTCGACCTGGACCTGGTAGCGGCGCACGGTGCCGCCGGTGCCGACCGCGCCGCTGCTGGCGGCGGCGGTGGTGAAGGTGCCGTTGCCGTGCTGGACGACCTGCGCGTCGTTCTTGGACGGGTCGTTCTTCGGGGGCCCGCTCTGCGAGGGGGCGCTGCTCTCCGCGGACTTGACGGGCTCGGGGGAGTCGCTGACCGGGGGGACGGGCCGGGCCTGGGTGGTGGATCCGGCGTCCTGCGGCTGCCCGTCGGCCGGGCCGAGCTGGCTGAATCCGGCCGCGCCGAGCACGACCAGCGCCGCGGTGCCGCCCAGCGCCAGGGTCAGCCGTCGGCGGCGCGAGCGGGCGCGGCGCCGGGCGGACCTGCCGGGTGACCTGCGGGCTGCGGGCATCTGGTTTCCCTCGGGACGACGACATGGCGGGTGTGCGCTCCGGTGGCCCGTTTCGCACGCTTGTGCTGCATCGTGAACATACGCGGTATGGCTGCGGTTGGTTCCCTCGGCCCGGGTCTCAGCCGTGGATCCGGCCCTGGAGCTGCTCCAGCACCTTGGCCAGCGGCTCCCCGGTCAGGGCCGGATCGGCCGGGTCCGCGTCGCCCTGGGAGAGCAGCAGCACCAGGTCGCCGTCGTCCTTGAGCGGGACCCGGGCGATCGCTCCGAGCCCGGCGCCGGGCAGCAGCACCGGCTTGCCGCCGGGCTTCGGCCGGCCGGTAACCACCTCGCCGAGTTGGTCGGCGGTCAGCTGCCCGGTCCGCTGGAGGGTCGGCAGCATCACGCTCACCCCGACGTCGCTCAGCGGCACGGCCTCCAGGTCGAGCCGGACGGTCGCGGTGCCGGCCGTCCAGGTGCAGGTCACCCAGGCGTGCGGCGGAAGGCCGGGCGCGGAGGCGGTGGTCGGCGACGGGCTGATGCCGGACGGCCACGGGTAGGGCGGGGTGCCGTCGCCGAGCTCGCCCTCGACCGCCTTCGCGTCCTTGGCGCCCGGGGTGACGGGCCGGTCGATCCCGGCGTCCCGGAGCGCGGTTGCCAGCCCGTCCAGGCCGAACGGGCAGGCGGTGGAAGGCTGTTGGCGGAGCTGCTCGGCGGTGGAGCGCACCTTGGCGTACGAGAGGCCGGTGCCGGAGCTGTCGCCCGAGCTGTCGCCCGAGCAGGCGGTCGCCCCGAGGGCGACGGTCACGGCGACGGGCAGGACGAGCAGCCGGCGGGCGGCCGGGCCGGATATGCGGTCAGCGGTCACCGGGCCAGGCTATGCCCTTGCTGCGAACGGGAGTTGACGGAGGTGCGACGGGCCGCCCCCCGCGGTGGGGGACGGCCCGTTCGGTGTTGCCGTTACTGCTTGAGTTCGGCGTACGCCTCGGCGCTGCTGTCCTTCAGGAACTGCCAGCAGCGGGTCTCCTCCTCGCTCTCGCCGATCGAGCCGGCGGCCCGGGCGAGCGCGGCCAGGCAGCGCAGGAAGCCGCGGTTGCCGCGGTGCTCCCACGGGACGGGGCCGTGGCCGCGCCAGCCGGCGCGGCGCAGCTGGTCCAGGCCGCGGTGGTAGCCGGTGCGGGCGTACGCGTAGGACTCGACGGTCCGGCCGGCCGCGAAGGAGTCGTCCGCCAGCATCGCCCAGGCCAGGCAGAACGCCGGGTACTCGGCCGCCACCTGGGTCGGGGAGGCGGATTCCTCGGCCAGCATCCGGTAGGGCTGCTCCTCCTCGGGCAGGAGGGTCGGCTCCGGTCCGTCGAGCAGGTTCTTGTGCATCTCCATGGTGTGCCAGTCTGCCACTCGGGCCGCCCGTGGTCGCCGCGCGCGGGAAAACGACGGTGCCCCGTACCCGGGCGGGTACGGGGCACCGTTCGCGCCGTGCCTACTTCATCCGCTTGCCGGCCGAGCGCAGCTGCTGCGCGGCCTCCAGCACGCGGGCGGCCATGCCGGCCTCGGCCAGCTTGCCCCAGGTGCGCGGGTCGTAGGTGCTCTTCTTGCCGACCTCGCCGTCGACCTTCAGCACGCCGTCGTAGTTGCGGAACATGTGGTCCGCGACGGGGCGGGTGAAGGCGTACTGGGTGTCGGTGTCGAGGTTCATCTTGACCACGCCGTTCTCCAGCGCGGTGCGGATCTCCTCCGCGGTGGAGCCGGAGCCGCCGTGGAAGACGAAGTCGAACGGGTTCTGCTTGCCGTACTGCTTGCCGATCTCGGCCTGCAGGTCGGCCAGCAGCTCCGGACGCAGCACCACGTTGCCCGGCTTGTACACGCCGTGCACGTTGCCGAACGAGGCGGCCAGCAGGTAGCGGCCCTTCTCGCCCAGGCCGAGCGCCTCGGCGGTGCGCACCGCGTCGTTCACGGTGGTGTACAGCTCGTCGTTGATCTCGTGCGAGACGCCGTCCTCCTCGCCACCGGTCGGGGTGATCTCGACCTCGAGGATGATCCTGGCGGCGGCGGCCTGGGCCAGCAGCTCCTGCGCGATGGACAGGTTGTCGGCCAGGGTCTCGGCCGAGCCGTCCCACATGTGCGACTGGAACAGCGGGTTCTCGCCGCGGGCGACGCGCTCGGCGGAGATCGCCAGCAGCGGACGGACGTAGCCGTCCAGCTTGTCCTTCGGGCAGTGGTCGGTGTGCAGGGCGACGGTGACGTCGTACTTGGCCGCGACGACGTGCGCGAACTCGGCCAGCGCGACGGCGCCGGTCACCATGTCCTTGTTGTGCTGGCCACCCAGGAACTCCGCACCACCGGTGGAGATCTGGATGATGCCGTCGCTCTCGGCCTCGGCGAAACCGCGCAGGGCGGCGTGCAGAGTCTGCGACGAGGTGACGTTGATGGCCGGGTAGGCGAACTTGCCCGCCTTGGCCCGGTCGAGCATCTCGTTGTAGGCCTCGGGAGTTGCGATGGGCATGCGAATCCGCTCCTGTCGGTGTGGGGCGATCGGACGACGCTGTCCGAAGGCTCGATACGCCTGTGGTTCACGACGGATGCGGTACGAGCTGAGGGTGGTTGCTCGACCGCGGGCCGGACACCTCGGTCATCTTCCCAGACTCGCCCGGCGGACACACCCAAGGGCCCGCAGGTTGGGACAGCCGCTTCGGCGGGCCCTCGGGCAAGGGCTTCGCGGGCCTCCGGCCGAGCCTTCGCGAATCGAGTCGGGCTATCCTGCGCGCGTGGAACACATCCAGCTCGCCGTCAACGTCCTTGACGCCAAATCGCTCGTCGCCTCCGTCGGCGCCATCGGGATCCTGGCGATCATCTTCGCCGAGACCGGCCTGCTGGTCGGGTTCTTCTTCCCCGGTGACTCGATGCTCATCCTGGCCGGTGTCGCCGCCTCCAGTGCCGCTCCCGCGGTGCTCGGCGACGGCGCCCAGATGAACATCGGTCTGCTGCTGGTCGGCGCCCCGCTCTGCGCGATCGCCGGAGCCCAGCTCGGTCACCTGCTCGGCCGCAAGGTCGGCCCGAGGATGTTCGACAAGCCGAACTCGAAGATCTTCCGGCCCGAGTACGTGGAGAAGGCCGAGGAGTACTTCGAGAAGTTCGGCCCGGCCAAGGCCGTGGTGCTGGCCCGCTTCATCCCGATCGTGCGGACCTTCCTCAACCCGGTGGCCGGCACCCTGCAGATGCCCGCCAAGACCTTCCTGGTCTGGAACGTGGTCGGCGGTGTGCTGTGGACCGAGTCCATGCTGCTGATCGGCTACTTCACCGGCGACCAGCTCGCCCCGGTGATCGACAAGTACCTGCTGCCCGCGATGGCGCTGATCATCCTGGTCTCGGTCTCGCCGATCATCGTCGAGGTGATGCGCGAGCGGAAGAAGAAGAAGGCCGGCGGCGCCGAGGCCGAGGCCGCCGAGGTGGTCGGCAGCGGCCGTCACCGCAAGCACTGAGCACGCACCGCGCGAGGCCCCGGCCACCTTCGGGTGGCCGGGGCCTCGCGCTTGTTCCACGTGGAACCGGCGCGGACGGCGCCGGCTCGGGGGCTCACAGGCCCAGGTCGTCCAGGGTGTACGCGGTGATGTACGGCAGGCCGGTCTCCGCGATCGCCGGGGCCGCGCCGCGCTCCACGATAACCGCGACGCCCACCACCTCGGCGCCCGCCTCGCGCAGCGCCTCCACGGCGGTCAGCACCGAACCGCCGGTGGTCGAGGTGTCCTCCACCGCCAGCACCCGGCGGCCCTTCACGTCCGGGCCCTCGATCCGGCGCTGCAGGCCGTGCGCCTTGCCCGCCTTGCGGACCACGAAGGCGTCCAGCTTGCGGCCGCGGGCCGCCGCCGCGTGCAGCATCGCCGCGGCCACCGGGTCGGCGCCCAGGGTCAGGCCGCCCACCGCGTCGAACTCCAGGTCCGCGGCCGCGTCCAGCATCACCTTGCCGACCAGCGGGGCCGCCTCCGCGTCCAGGGTGATCCGGCGGAGGTCGACGTAGTAGTCGGCCTCCCGGCCCGAGGAGAGGGTGACCTTGCCGTGCACGACGGCCTTGTCCTTGATCTGCGCCAGCAGGGCGTCCCGGTCGTTGCTCATGGACAGCCAGTTTAGGTGCAGAAACGGACCCGTCAGCGCCGCCGCAGGGCCCGGACCAGCACCACCGCGCCGCCGAGCAGCGCCACACCGCCGCCGATCACCCACGGCAGCGCGCTGCGCTCGCCGCCCGCGCCCGGCAGCAGGGCCGGCTCCGCGCCGCCCCAGCGGGTGGCCGCCCGGGCCCGCGCGCTGTGCGCCGGCGGGGCGGGCGCGTACCGGCCGTGCGGCGGGGCGTGGTCCACCTCCTCCGCCGAGCGGCCGACGATGCTGCGCCGCACCGGGGCGCTCTCCTGCTCGAACACCGGCTCCGGGCGGGCCGAGGGCGCCGGCTCGGGCAGGTCGTCCTCGCTGAACGCGATCAGGTCCGAGAGGTCGTCGTCCAAGTCCGGGCCCTGTGCCCGCTCGTCCAGGAACACCACGGTCGCGCCGTCCGCCGGGTCGTCCTCGGCGTCCTCGCCGGGACCGGACAGCTCGGCCACCAGAGCCGCCACCGCCCGGTCGATCAGCCGACGGCCGGCCGTCTCCAGCGCCGGGCCGTCGAAGCCCGCCAGCCGGCCGGAGGCGGTCAGCGAGGTCGCGAAGCACACCACGGTCTCGCCCGGCCGCTCCCGCAGGGTGACCCGCAGCTCGGCGGTCACCGGAGCCGCGCCGCGGATCTCCTCGCCGGTCAGCCGCAGCTCCAGCGCGCCGTCCTGCCAGCCGCCCACGGACAGCCGGCCGGCGAAGGTGATGGTGGAGCCGGCGATCCGGACCCTGAGCCGGCTGTCCGCCGCCGAGGGCGCGGACGTGGACGCGACCGCGCTCAGCCCCGGCACGCAGCGGGCCACCAGCTCGCGGTCCACCAGCGCCTCCCGGACCACCTCGGCGGGCACCGGGACGACAACCTCATGCTCCATACCGGCGAGCCTACCGACCGGCCGCCGCCGTGCCGAGCCCCGCACCCGAAGCCGGGCCGGGCGTGCCGCGAACGGGCGCACGGCGAACGGCGGTTCGACCGCCGCGGGCCCGGCCGGGCGGCGATCCCGTCAGGGCCCGATCAGCGCGTGCGGCGGCGGCAGCGGCGACGGCCGGTGCGCGGACAGCCGGGCCGCCGTGCCGCGCAGCCCCTCGACGGTGAGCGAACGCGGCGCGGGCGCGGCCGGGTCCAGCGCCAGCGCGGGGACGGCGTGACCGGCCAGCAGGAACGCCGGGGCGGGCCCGGCCGGCCCGCAGTCCCCGGCGACCGGCGCGAGGCCCTGGTAGGGGACGGCGTCCAGCCCGGCGGCGGCCAGCCCCGCCTCGGAGCTCCACAGCACGCCGTCCGGGGCGCCGCCGCGCACCGCCAGCCGGCCGTCCGGGGCCAGCCGCCGCGCGGCCAGGCCGTAGAACTCGCGCGAGCGGTACTTGCCGTGCGCGGCCTCGTCGTCCAGGTCGGAGACGATCACGTCGAACTGCCCGGGGGTCTTGCGCAGCCAGCCCATCGGCTCGGCGGTCACCAGCCGCACCCGCGGGTCGTCCCAGGCGTGCTCGGTCAGCGTGTCGTAGGCGTCGTCCCGGCGGGCCAGCGCGGGCAGCTCCGGGTCGCGTTCGACCACCAGCACGCTGCGCACCGCCGGGTGCCGCAGCACCTCGCGCAGCGCCAGGCCGTCGCCGCCGAGCACCAGCACCCGGCCGCTGGGGCCGCCGGCCAGCGCGGGGCGGACCAGCGCCTCGTGCTCGCGGTACTCGTCGGGGCCGCAGACGGCGAGCCGGCCGTCCAGGAAGAGCTTCAGCGGCGGTGGGGTGCGCTGCCCGGCGACCGCTTCCGCCGGGCCGCCGGTGAGGACGATCTCCTGGTAGCGGCTCTGCGCCGCGAACCGGATCGGACCGCCGTACAGGGCGTGCCGGGCGGCGCGCTCGATCGCTCCGGTGCAGGCGGCGGCCAGCCCGAGGGCGGCGAGCACCAGGCCGCAGCCGGTCCACAGCAGCAGGCGGGCCCGCCGGGTGGGTTCGGCGCGGAACAGCCAGAGCACCACCACCGCCCCGGCGACCGCGTTGACGGCGCCCGTCACCAGCGCGCCGGCGGTCTGCCCGAGCGCGGGCAGCAGCACGAACGGGAAGGCCAGGCCGCCGATCAGCGCGCCCACGTAGTCGGCGGCGAACAGGTCGGCGACGGCCCGGCCGGCGTGCTCCCGCCGGATCCGCTGGATCAGCGTCATCAGCAGCGGGATCTCGGCGCCGATCAGCAGCCCGATCAGCACGGTGGCGGTGACCAGCGCGACCAGCGTGGCGTGCGGCTGGCGCAGCCACGCCCAGCCGCAGTACAGGGCGAGCGCGGACAGGCCGCCGGTCAGCGACAGCGCGTACTCGACCAGCGCGAAGGAGGTGGCCGGGCGGCGGGTGAGGCTCTTGGCGAGCAGCGAGCCGATGCCCATCGCGAAGACCATCACGGAGAGCACCACGGAGGTCTGGGTGACCGAGTCGCCCAGCAAGTAGCCGCCGAGCGCGACCAGTTCGAGTTCGTACACCAGGCCGCAGGCCGCGCAGACGAACGCGGCCAGCAGCACCAGGATCCGGGCCGGCCGGGCGGGCAGGGCGAGCGGTATGGCGCCCGCTGCCCGGATCGCGCCGCCGAGGCCCGCGGGGCGGGGGGCGGTGGGGCGGGACTCGGCCGCCAACGGGGGAGCGGGGGCGTCCGGACCCGGCTGCGCGGACCGTCCGACCGGATGGTTGATCATGAATGAACGCTAGGCGAGAGCCCGGGTGAATGGCTGCGCCCAATCGGGGGACAGCGGGCGGCGTCCGGTTGACGTCCGGTCACCACCGGGCCTGCGGTTCCGGGCCGCTCCCGGGGCTACGGTGCCCGCCCTGACCGCCCAGCTCGCCCGGGGCGGCCGGGGTGGCCGGGACGCCGACCGGGCGGCGCAGCGAGAGCGAGGAACGGGTGCACACCAGGCGGCCCTCCTGCGGGTAGGCGTGCCAGGTGCGCCAGTGCACCCGGCGGTCCCCGCAGTGGGCGACCAGGGCGGTGAAGGCGTTCGGGTCGCCGGGGAAGACCCCGGCCAGCGCCCGCGGGTGCCCCTCGACCAGGGCCAGCAACTCCTGGGCGCGGGCCTCGAACACGTGCGGCGGGAGTTCCTCGATCCGGGCGGCGAACTCGTACTCCCAGCCGGCCACCTGCTCGGCGACCCGGGCCGGCAGCGGGGTGCGGCGGCCGGGCAGGCAGGCCACCGTCTCCAGGCAGTCGCCCGGGCCGGCCGCCAGGACGACCTGGTGGGAGGCGCCCAGCAGCCGCAGCTGGAGGGTGCCGCCGGGGGCGCCGGACCGGCCGGTCCCGTCGTCGAGTCCGATGTCGCGGACGGCCAGCGCGGGAAGCGGTTCGCCGCCCAGCTGCCAGGCCAGGTCGCCGGCGCGGGTGTCCGTGTAGGAGGTCTGCAAGGTGGTGAGCATGCTCGGCTCCGCGTTTCAGCTCCGTACGCGCCCCATCGGCCGGAGTCCACTCCTCAGTGCGTGAGGCTGTTCGAGGCTGTCCGATCCGGGGCGCGGCCGACCGTGGAAGGAGGAATTCCGGCTGGAGATTCAGCAGCAGAGAAGCACGAATTCTCCGGGTCCGTCGGGGATTTACCCATGTTTGGCACTCATTCACTGTTCTGAGGCCTGTGCCCGACTGGGTGTGATCGGTCCCGGGTTGCACTCTGTTCGCGGAGTGCCGCTACGCCGGTCTCGTGCGCCGTGCACTCCTGGAGTGCGCTCGGAGCGAAGGGCATTCGGACATGCCAGGACGCCCGGTGTGTACGGCGCGACGGGCGCCCTTCCCGGTGCGGAAGGGCGCCCGTACGGTGTCGCCCGGAGCTGATGGGCGGGTTGCTGGGTCAGCTGCGGGTGGTGGCACTCCCGGTGACGCCGGTGGGCTGGAGCGGAGTGAAGCCCTGGGCGAGGAGTTCGGCGGTCACGGTCACCCTGCCGACCCGAGCTCCTGGCCTCCCGGTCTCGCCGAGGAACGTGAGCTGGATGTCCGTGGACACCGACTGGCCGGGGAGCAGGTCGGTGGGGCTGCTGCCCGTCACGATGCCGGTCAGTTCGCCGCGGGCGCCCTGGGTCAGCGGGACCGGGACTCCGTTCGCGGTCAGTTCCACGGCCGCCGGGTCGAGGCGCCGCCGGGAATCGAGGGTGATCCGGGTGCCGATGTGCTGGAAGTGCGGGCCGTCCGCGGGGCTCTCGAAGGTCACGGTGCCGTCCACCGTGCGCTCGAACCGTGAGTTCTGGCCGCCCCGCAGCGTGACGTCGCCGGTGGCCCTGCCGTCCACGGCGAAGTCGTAGGTGGTGCCGTCCGCCGTGATGTTGTCGACGTAGGTGTCGAGGGTGGCGTTCGGGTCGCCGAGCCTGCCGACGTTGGCGATGACACCGAGGGCCCCGCTGTTGGCACCGGTGCAGGTGTCCACGTAGGTGCTGAGCGGGTAGTCGCCGCCCGCCGTGATCGGCGTGCCCGGGATGGTCTGCGAGCTGCGCCAGACGCCTTCCGGGCCGGAGGTGAAGTGCTGCCAGGTGTCCGGCACGATGCCGTGGTTGCCCTGCGCGTCGGTGGCCAGCTGCGGCTGGAAGCTCATCGTGGTGAACGTGCCCAGGCAGTAGATCGGCAGCTGGAGGCTGGGGCCGGTGTCGGCGGCGGTCGAGTGGGCGCTGTCGACGTACGTGTCGTACGACAGCGGGGAGGAGGCGATCTCACTCAGCGTCACCGGCGCGAAGTAGTGGGCGGCCTGGGACTGCTCACCCGGCCCGACAGCCAGGTGGAGGCTGCCGTTGAAGCTGTCGGGCGCGGCGAACGGCGACACCTCCTGGACGCCGTGGGGCCGTCCCGCGTTGCCAGGCTGATCCTGGAGACGGAACCAGGGACCCTGGGGGCCGAGATCGGCGGGGGTGACCTGGACAGTGGCGGCTTGCGCCGGGGAAGCAGGGCCGAACACGGATGCGCCTGAGGCCAGAAGGACCGTGACCAGACCCGCGGTGAGTCGCTTCATATGAGACTCCTGTTCGATGGCTGTCCGCGAGAGCGGAGAGACGCGGCTTCGAACCGCGAGTCCCCAATTCCCGGGCCCTGCCATGGCCGCAGCCGTCCCCTTGGCCAAATCACCCGTTCAGCCACCCCGGCCGGCGGTCGGCCGGGCAATGCACAGCCGTAGCCCGGCTCCTGCCCGTAGGGGCTCAGACCTTCAGGCGCTGCAGTCGCTCGACGGCTCCGGCCAGGACCCCATCCCCCTTGCAGAAGGCGAAGCGCACCAGCGAGCGGCCAGCCTCGGTGTTGTCGTAGAAGACCACGTTGGGGATGGCCACGACGCCGCAGCGCTCGGGGAGGGTGCGGCAGAACTCGATGCCGTCCTTCTCGCCGAGCGGGGTGATGTCGGTGGTGATGAAGTACGTCCCCTGCGGTTCGAACACCCGGAAGCCCACCTCGGCCAGGCCGGCCGCCAGCAGGTCGCGCTTGCGGCGCAACTCGGCGCGGAAGTCGGCGTAGTACGTGTCGGGCAGGCGCAGCGCCTCGGCGACGGCGTACTGGAACGGGCCGGCCGAGACGTACGTCAGGTACTGCTTGGCGGTGCGGACGGCGGCGACCAGTTCGGGTGCGGCGGTGACCCAGCCGACCTTCCAGCCGGTGAAGGAGAAGGTCTTGCCGGCCGAGGAGATGGTGACGGTGCGTTCGCGCATGCCGGGGAGGGCGGCGAGGGGGTGGTGGGCGCCGGCGAAGACCAGGTGTTCGTAGACCTCGTCGGTGATCACCAACAGGTCGTGCTCGACGGCCAGTTCGGCGATCGCGGCGAGTTCCTCAGGGGTCAGCACGGTGCCGGTCGGGTTGTGCGGGGTGTTGATCAGCAGCAGCCGGGTGCGCGGGGTGATGAGCGAGCGCAGCTCGTCCAGGTCGGGGCGGAACGCGGGCTGACGAAGGGTGAGCGGCACCCGTACCGCGCCGGCCATCGCGATGCAGGCCGCGTAGGAGTCGTAGAACGGTTCGAAGGCGATCACCTCGTCGCCGGGCTCCAGCAGGGCGAGCAGGGCGGCGGCGATGGCCTCGGTGGCGCCGGCGGTGACCAGTACCTCGGTGTCCGGATCGACCGTCAATCCGTAGAAGCGGTACTGGTGTTCGGCGATCGACTGCCGCAGCTCCGGCACCCCCGGGCCCGGCGGGTACTGGTTGCCGCGGCCGTCGCGCAGTGCCCGCACCGCCGCCTCCCGGACTTCCTCGGGGCCGTCGGTGTCCGGGAACCCCTGCCCCAGGTTGATCGCGCCGGTGGCGGTGGCCAGGGCGGACATCTCCGCGAAGATCGTCGTTCCCATGCCCGCCAGCCGGCGGTTCAGCAGCGGCCTTGCACCCATTGCGGCTCCTCGCAGGTTGTGTTCGGCCAATCCTGCGACGGCCGCAGGCCGCGGACAAGCACACGCGGGGCATGGACGGTGGTCCCGCCGGTGCGCGGATCGGCGCAATCCGGGTTGCGGGGGCAGGTCGCGCTGGATTGGCTGATCACGCGTCAAGAGGCGTTCCAACCCGGCAACTCTGTCCTCGGGGGACTACTCCAGGAGCTACTGTGCGTGCACGAATTCTGTCCATCGCGGCCGTGGCCGCCGCCCTCGCCATGACCCAGCCCGGCCTTGCCGGCGCCGTCGTCGAGGACGCCGACCCCAGCACCACCCTCACCTTCACGGTCACCTCCGGCGCGCTGACGCTGTCGGTACCGGCGGCCGCCACCCTCGGCTCGGGAGCGCCCGGCACCACGATCGGCGCACAGATCGGCCCCTGCACCGTCGTCGACGACCGCGCCCTGGCCTCGGCGAGCTGGACGGTGACCGCGTCGGAGACAGACTTCGTGAACGGTCCGTCGACGATTCCCGCCACCGACTCCACCTATGCGGTCGGATCGGTGACGACGACCGGCACCATCACCGTCACCCCGACCAACGTGACGCTGAGCAACTCCGCGCAGACGGTGCTCACCGGGACCGCCGGGGTCGGGGACAACACCGCGACCTGGGATCCGACCGTCAGCGTCCACGTACCCGCCTCGGCCGTCGGCGGGGTGTACACCGGCGTGCTGACCCAGTCCGTTGCCTGACGCGATGAAAGGTGCGCGCGGGTACCTGGTGCCGCTGATGCTGGCGGCCGTCGTGCAGGCGGCCGCGATGACGCCGGCCATGGCCGACGGGATGCCCTCCCCGGCGGTGGGCACGGCCGAACACGAGCAGCACGGGGAACGGACCCCGGAGCCGGGCCCGGAGCAGCGGACCATCGGCATCAAGCTGCTCGACGCTCCGGAGGACCGCCGCGACGACCCCAGGGCGCAGGCGTACATCGTCGACCACCTCGCGCCCGGCTCGACCATCGAGCGCCGGGTGGAGGTCAGCAACGAGTCGTCCACGCCGATGCACGTCGACGTCTACGCCGCGGCGGCCGCCATCACGAAGGGGCAGTTCACCTTCGCGCCGGACCGCACCCCCAACGAGCTGACCGGCTGGACGTCGCTCGACACCACCGGCCTCGACCTGGCGGCGCACGAGACGGCGCAGGTCCGCGCCACCGTCCAGGTGCCCAAGAACGCCTCCGCCGGCGAGCGGTACGGCGTCATCTGGGCGCAGACCGGCCGCCCCGAGGACCGCTCCGCGCAGGCCGGCCGGCCTGCGGACCGTTCGCACAATCTGACGATCCTGGGCCGGGTCGGCGTCCGGATGTACCTCGACGTCGGCCCGGGCGGTGAGCCGGCCTCGGACTTCGAGATCGAGCAGCTCACGCCGGCCCGGGGCCACGACGGGCGGGCGGAGCTGCACGCCCGGGTCCGCAACACCGGGGGCCGCGCCCTGGACATCGGCGGGACGCTCGCGCTCTCCGACGGGCCCGGCGGACTGCGCGCCGGACCCTTCTCCGCCAGGACCGGCACCGCCCTGGCCCCGGGCGAGAGCGCGGACGCGGTCGTCCCGCTGGACACCCGGGTGCCGGAGGGCCCGTGGAACGTGGAGCTCGCGCTCCGCAGCGGCGTGGTCGAGCACTCCGCGCGGGCCACCGTCACGTTCCCGGTGGCCCCCGGCGGCACCGGGGCGGTCACCGCGTCGGCCGCCCGGGCGGGGAGCTTCCCCACCCCGCTGGTCGGCGGGCTCTCGGTCCTCGCCCTCGCCGCGGTGGGCCTGCTGCTCCCCAAGTTCCGTCGCCGGAGCCGCCGCTGACGCCGGAGCGCCTGCTCGATCCGCACGGGCCGCGGCCGCGCCGGACACCGTCCGCCGGGGCCGCGGCCCGTGACTGTTCCTTGTCCGAACGGATCGTCCGTTCGCGAAGGCTGGTCTAGCCTGGCGCCACAGGGGTGATCCCCGTTCGGGGATCCGTGGGGCCGGGGGGAACCGGGCCCGCGTGGGGCTATCGGAAGTGAAGATATGGCGTCCGGAACAGTCGTGTCGTCGTCTCCCGTCCGGCTGAGCGGGGACGACGGGAGCCCGCCGGCCCGGTGGCGCGGGATCAGCTGGCCGCGGCTGCTGCCGTGGGGTCTGGCCGCCGGGTTCTTCGCGTTCTACGCGCTGTTCTGCCTGCGCCGCCACGGACTGCTCCTGACCACCGGGTACGACCTGGGGATATTCGAGCAGGCGGTGCGCAGCTACGCGCACTTCGAGTTGCCGGTCGCCCCGCTGAAGGGGGAGGGCTACAACCTGCTCGGCGACCATTTCTCGCCGATCCTGCTGGCGCTGGTGCCGTTCTACCTGGTGTGGCCGGGCGCCGAGACGCTGCTGCTCGGGCAGGCCGCCCTGCTGGCGCTGGCCGTGGTGCCGATCTCCCGTTGGGCGCAACGGGAGTTGGGCGCGGCGGCGGCCGTCGCGGTGGCGCTCGGGTACGGGTTCTCCTGGGGCGTCGGTTCGACGATCGGCTTCGACTTCCACGAGGTGGCCTTCGCGGCGCCGCTGCTGGCGTTCGCGGTGGTGGCGCTGGCGGAGCGGCGCTGGGTGGCCGCGGTCGCCTGGGCGGCGCCGCTCTGCCTGGTGAAGGAGGACCTCGGCCTCACCGTCGCCGTCATCGGCGGCTACGTGGCCTGGCGCGGGCCGCGGCGGCTCGGGGTGGTGACGATGGTGCTCGGCGTGCTGGCCAGCGCGCTGGAACTGCTGGTGCTGCTGCCGGCGATGAGTCCCAGTCACGCCTACAACTACTGGGACAACCTGGAGAGCCGGCCCGGCACCGAACCGGGCCTGCTGGAGCGGCTGTTGTCGGTGCCGGGGCATCTGGTGACCGCCACCGTCCAAGGGCAGTTGCTGTTCTTCCTGCTGGTCCCGACCCTGCTGCTGGCGCTGCGCTCGCCGCTGTTCCTGGTCGCCGTCCCGACGCTGGGCTGGCGGCTGCTCAGCAAGAACCCGATGTACTGGGGCACCCAGTACCACTACAGCGTGGTGCTGATGCCGATCGTGTTCGCCGCGTTCGTCGACGCGCTGATCCGGCTGCGGGCCGCGAAGCCGCACTGGGGCCGCTGGGCGACGGTGCCGTTCCTGGGCGGCAGCGTGGCCGTCACCGCGATGCTGTTCCCGCTCTTCCCGATGGCGCAGGCGACCGACGCGGGCTTCTACCGCAGCTCCGCGCACGTGCGGACGGTGCAGTCGGTGCTGGCCGACATACCGTCCGGCGCGCGGGTGGCGGCGGGCAACCGGCTGGTGCCTCAACTGACCAGCCGCTGCACGGTGTTCGAGTTCGGCTGGCCGAAGGACTGGCGCACCGCGGAGTGGGTGGTGGTGGACACCCACAACCCGATGGGCTGGCCGCTGAACGGCGAGCAGGAGACCGAGCAGATAGCGACGCTGCGCACGGAGGGCTTCCGGACGGTGCGGGAGGAGGACGGCGTCCTGCTGCTGCGCGCGCCGGCCGCCCCGTAGCCGTGCCAGGCGTGCGGAAGGGCCCGCCCACCGGGTCGGTGGGCGGGCCCTTCCGGGGTGCCAGGGGGCCGGGGATCAGGCCTCGTCGGCCGGGCCGTCCTCGCCGTCGGCGGGCTTCTCGTCCTCGACCTGCTCCTGCAGGCCCAGGCGCTCGACCATCCACTGCTCGAAACCGACCGCGGCCTGCGTCCAGTTGGCGGTGGTGCCGACGAAGTACTCCAGGCTGACGCCGTTGCCGACGATCATCTGGGACTCGCCGATCAGGCGGACCACGCCGTCCTCGTGGGTGTGGGTGTAGACCTTGGGCCACAGGGTCTCGCGGTTCCACTCGTCGATCAGGTCGAGGATCTCGCCCTTCTTCTCCAGCGGGAACGCACGGTCGTAGAAGGCGCGGACCGCGAACAGCTCCTTGTGGTCGCCGCGGAACATGTAGTAGACGCGGAAGTTCTCCCACGGGGCGGTGAGGTCGCCCTCCTCGTCCACCACGTGCTTGAGCTGCATCTGGTCGAGCAGCTGGGCGACCAGGTTCTGGTCCGGGACGATCACCGGCGGCGGCCCGGCCGGAGCGCCACCGGGCTGTCCGCCCTGCGGCGGCTGCGGCAGGCCGAAGGACGGGATGGACGACGGGTCGATGCTCACGGGGGTGTCCCTTTCACGGTGCACAAGGTCGGCTGCCGATTGGGGGCCGCCTTCTCATGTTTCCATCCTGCCTCATTCGCGGCTTCCGGCACAGAGTGACTCCGGGGTGTTCCCGCCTGGTCCCGGGGGGTGTACGGACGCCGGCGGGCGGAGCCGCGAGGGCTCCGCC